>NZ_KI912608.1:3585920-3761451 GCF_000519265.1 Desulfonatronum lacustre DSM 10312 | reverse complement strand
CGATCTGGTCGAACGGGACGAAGTTCGCGCCGCCCTTGATGCTCAGCATCTTGGTGATCGCGGCGGTCAACGTCGTCTTGCCGTGGTCGATGTGGCCGATGGTGCCGACGTTAACGTGCGGTTTGGTCCGCTCAAATTTTGCCTTGGCCATATGATCCCCCTACTTCCGCTTGGAAATGATTTCTTCGGCGATTTGCGCCGGAACTCGCTCGTAATGGTCAAACTGCATGCTGTAACTGGCCCGCCCCTGAGTCATGGACCGCAGTTGCGTCGCATAGCCGAACATGGAACTCAACGGAACGTGCGCACGAATAATCTGCGTTCCGTGCCGGGACTCCAAATTGGTGATCTTCCCTCTGCGACCGTTGACGTCGCCCATGACGTCGCCGAGATAATCCTCCGGCGTCAGCACTTCCACGGACATCACCGGTTCCAGGAGGCACGGCTTACTTTTTCGGCAGGCCTCTTTGAAGCACATGGAGCCGGCGATGAAAAAGGCCTGCTCCGAGGAGTCAACCTCGTGGAAAGACCCGAACACCAACTTCACCGCGATGTCCACCACCGGAAAACCTGCCAAAACCCCGGAACTCATGGCGTCCTTGATGCCTTTTTCCACGGCTGGAATGTATTCCTTGGGAATCACGCCGCCGACGATGGAATTAGTGAAAACAAATCCACCACCCGGCTCCTGGGGCTGAACTTCGATAACGGTGTGGGCGTACTGACCGCGACCGCCGCTTTGCTTGACGTACCGCGTTTCTTGCTTCGTCGGGACGGTAATGGTTTCCCGGTACGCCACCTGGGGCTGGCCGACGTTGGCATTCACCCCGAATTCGCGGGTCAAGCGGTCGACGATGATTTCCAGATGCAGCTCGCCCATCCCGGCGATCAAGGTCTGGTTGGTCTCTTCATTGGTCTTGACCCTGAAGGACGGATCTTCCTTGGCCAGCTTGGCCAAGGACTGGCTCAGGGCGTCCCGGTCGGCCTTGGTCTTGGGCTCAATGGCCACTTCGATGACTGGCTCGGGGAAATCCATGGATTCCAGCATGATCAAACGCTCCGGAGCACAGAGCGTATCTCCGGTGGAGGCGTGCTTCAGGCCGACGGCGGCGACGATGTCCCCGGCGTAGGCTTCCTTGATTTCCTCACGCTTGTTGGCGTGCATCTTCAGCAGACGACCGATGCGTTCCTTTTTACCGCTGGTGATGTTGACCACGGTCATCCCGCTTTCAATCTTCCCGGAATAGATGCGCAGAAAAGCCAAATGGCCGACATACGGATCATTGGCCAGTTTGAAGGTCAAGGCGCTCAGCGGCAAGTCGTCGTCGCAGGGACTGATCATCTCCTCGCCGGTATCGGGGTTGATCCCCTTCATTTCCGCAACGTCCACAGGACTCGGGAAGAACGACACGACGGAATCCAGCAACGGCTGAACCCCTTTGTTCTTGAAAGCCGAACCGCAAAGCACCGGACAAATCTTCATGGATATGGTGGCCGCGCGCACGGCGTTCATCACGGATTCGGGTTCCAGCTCTTCACCACCCAGATATTTCTCGAGCAGTTCCTCGTCTTCCTCGGCCACGGCTTCCAGCATGAGTTGACGCCAGGAATCGAAGTCCTCCTGGTACTCCTCGGGAATATCAACATAGGCGTACTCTTTGACGACCACGGAACCGTCGTCGAAAAAAAGGGCCTTGCCCTGAATCAGGTCAATGATTCCCTTGAAATTTTCTTCGGCTCCGATGGGAATCTGCAAGGGAACGGGCTTTGCCTTGAGCCGTTCCTTGATCATCTCCACGACGCGAAAAAAATCCGCGCCGGTCCGGTCCATCTTGTTCACGAAGGCCAAGCGCGGCACCTTGTAGCGGTCGGCCTGTCGCCAGACGGTTTCGGACTGGGGTTCCACCCCGCCCACCGCGCAAAACACGGCGACGGCTCCGTCCAGGACCCGCAGGGAGCGCTCCACTTCCACGGTGAAATCCACGTGGCCGGGCGTATCAATGATGTTGATCCGGTGATCCTTCCAGATGCAAGTCGTGGCGGCGGAAGTGATGGTGATCCCCCGCTCCTGCTCCTGGACCATCCAGTCCATGACCGCCTGCCCGTCATGAACCTCTCCGATCTTGTGCGAAACCCCGGTATAAAACAGGATACGTTCGGTGGTCGTCGTCTTTCCGGCGTCAATATGGGCCATGATGCCGATATTGCGCTGCCGCTCTATAGGTACGGTTCTTGGCACGAGTAAATCCTTCTTTTACCAGCGAAAATGCGCGAAGGCCTTGTTCGCGTCGGCCATCTTATGCGTGTCTTCACGCTTTTTCACGGCTCCGCCGCGATTGTTGTAGGCATCCAGAAGCTCCGCGCCCAGACGCTGAACCATGCCCTTCTCCCCTCGATTCCGGGAGTAGTTGATCAGCCAGCGAATGGCCAACGAAGTTTGCCGACCGGAAGCGACCTCCACCGGAACTTGGTAGGTCGCGCCGCCCACGCGCCGAGACTTGACCTCGACCTGGGGACGGACGTTGTCCACGGCCTGCTCGAACGACTTCAAGGCCGGCTCCTGGGTTTTCTCGGAGAGGAAGTCCAGGGCTTGAAAGAAGATGCCTTCGACAACGCTTTTCTTTCCACCATACATCAACCGATTGATGAACCTGGTGACCAACTGACTGCCGTACACCGGGTCAGGCAGAATGACTCGCTTCGGAATGGGTCCTTTTCTTGGCATGTTTCTCTGGTCCTTTTACGATTTTGGTCGCTTCGCCCCGTACTTGGAGCGGCTCTGACGACGATCCTGTACTCCGGAGGTGTCCAGGCTGCCACGCACGATATGGTAACGCACGCCGGGCAGGTCCTTGACACGACCGCCGCGAATCATAACCACGGAGTGCTCTTGAAGATTATGGCCTTCCCCGGGAATATAGGAAGTCACTTCGATCCCGTTGGTCAACCGGACCCTGGCCACTTTTCGCAATGCCGAGTTCGGCTTCTTCGGAGTGGTCGTATAGACCCGGACGCAGACGCCGCGCCGTTGCGGACAGCTCTGCAGGGCCGGGGTCTTTTTCCGCTTTTCGATTTTCTTTCGCTCATTGCGAATCAACTGACTGATCGTGGGCATACATACGTCTCCAGATTGAACGTCAAAAGAGGGGATGTTTATTATTTCAAGCTCTGCTTGTCAACCCTTGTTTCAAACTCCGATCCAAGGGCCGATCTCATGCCCCGATTTCGGGCATAAAAAAGTGGAAACCGGACGGCCGGTCTCCACTTTTCGCGGACAATCACGAAGCCAAGCCGTGATTATGCCCGGGGCATGCGCCCGATAGCGGTTAGTATTCGTCCACCAATAGATGGTCCTGCTCCAGGCCTTCCAAAAAAGAATCCTCGCGTTCCGGTTGATCAGGGACGCTGATGTCGCAGTCCGTATAGCGACGATACCCCGTACCGGCCGGAACGAGCCGCCCGACGATCACGTTTTCCTTGAGTCCCATCAGATAGTCCTCCTTGCCTCGCAGGGAAGCCTCAGTCAGGACCTTGGTCGTTTCCTGGAACGACGCGGCGGAGATGAACGAGTCCGTGTTCAAGGAAGCCTGGGTGATGCCCAACACCAGCGGCTCGGCCACCGCCGGCTGCAGTCCGTTTTCCAGACAACGCAGGTTCTCCTGCATGAATCGGTGCTTGTCCACCTGCTCGCCAAGAAGAAACGGCGTCTCTCCCGGCTCAATGACCTGGACCTTTTTCAACATCTGACGCACGATCACTTCAATGTGCTTGTCGTTGATCTGCACCCCTTGGTGTCGATACACGTCCTGGACCTCTTCCACGAGATACTTGGCCAACTGCTTCTCACCTTTGATCTTCAGGATGTCGTGCAGTTCGGGATAGCCTTCGGTCAGCAATTCTCCGGCTTCGACCAGGTCGCCCTCCTGCACCGTGATGTGCTTGCCCTTGGGTACCAGGTATTCTTTCGGCTCACCGGTGTCCGGGGTGACGATCAACTTGCGCTTGCCCTTGGCGTCCGGACCGAAGGAGACGAGCCCGTCGATTTCCGAAACCACTCCCAGTTCCTTGGGCTTGCGGACCTCGAACAGCTCGGCCACCCGGGGAAGACCACCGACGATGTCGCGGGTCTTGGAGGTCTCCCGCGGCTTTCGGGCGATGATGTCTCCGGGACGGACCTGGTCGCCGTCCTGGACCATGAGCACCGCGCCCACCGGCAATTGGAACATGGCCGGCGAATTGGTCCCCGGACGGATCACTTGGTTGCCCTGATCATCATGGATGGCAATGGCCGGACGATAGTTGGTCGTCCGGTACTCAATGATGGTCTTGGTGGTCCGCAGAGTGGTTTCATCCATCTTGTCCTGGAAGGTCCGGCCCTCGATGATGTCCGTAAACCGGACCGAGCCTTCCACGTCCACGACAAAAGGCTCGTTGAAGGGGTCCCACTCCACCAGCAACTTACCCTTTTCCACTTCCTGCTGGTCCTGGACGAACAGCTTCGCGCCCAGGGGCAAAGTGTACTTTTCGCGCTCCCGCCCTTGATCATCCACGATGCTCAACTGGCCGCTCTTGTTGATGATCAGGGCGTGACCTTCGGAGTTCTCCACGGTCTTGACCCGGGACAGGATCACCCGACCGACGAAATGGGCCGTGATGGAGGATTGTTCGATTTCCTTGGACGCAGTGCCGCCGATGTGGAAGGTGCGCATGGTCAGCTGCGTACCCGGCTCGCCGATGGACTGGGCCGCGATGATTCCCACGGCCTCGCCCACGTTGACCAGACGGCCCGTGGCCAAATCCTGGCCGTAACAGGACGCGCAGACCCCGTGGGGGCTCTTGCAGGTGACCACCGAGCGCACCGTCATGGAGTTCAGGCCCGAGGTCTCGATCATCTGGGCGTACTGCTCGCTGATCAGGGTGTTCGCCGGAATCATCACCTCATCCGTGACCGGATCAAAGACGTCGAACATGGTCAACCGGCCGGCAACGCGTTGACTCAGCCGCTCCTTTATCTCTCCGGCCTTGATCATGTGTCCGATGTCCAGGCCGTCCACTGTGCCGCAGTCTTTTTCATAGATCTGCACGTCCTGGACCACGTCCACCAGCCGTCGGGTCAGGTATCCCGAGTTGGCCGTCTTCAGCGCCGTGTCCGCCAAGCCTTTTCGTGCTCCGTGGGTGGAAATGAAGTACTGGAGCACGGTCAGGCCCTCGCGAAACGAGGCCGTGATCGGTGTTTCAATAATTTCCCCCGACGGTTTGGCCATCAGACCGCGCATCCCGGCCAGCTGACGCATCTGGTCCGGGTTGCCCCGCGCGCCGGAGGTGGACATCATGAAGATCGGGTTGAAGCTGATGTTCTCCTCTTGCCGCCCGGAACGTTCATCGGTCAGGACCTCATGAGACATCTTGTGCATCATTTCCTTGGCCACGTCGTTGGTGGCCTTGGTCCAGACGTCCACGACCTTGTTGTATTTCTCGGTCCTGGTGATGATTCCGTCGCGGTACTGGGCCTCGATGTGGGTCACCTCTTCAAAGGAGTTGTTCAGGATGACTTCCTTTTGCTCCGGGATCGTCAAGTCCTTCAAACCCACGGAAAGACCGGCCCGGGTGGAGAACTCGTACCCCATGTCCTTGAGGCGGTCGCAAAGGATGACCGTGGCCTTGATCCCGGCCCGGCGATACGCCTCGCCCACCAGGCGGGCGATGCTCTTCTTGTTCAGGAGTTGGTTGACCAGTTCGAACGGGACTCCCGGAGGAAGCAGTTCCGAAACCAGGATTCTCCCCGGAGTGGTGTCCACCAGCTTCCCGTCCATCCGGACCTTGATCCGGGCATGAAGATCAATGGCCCCGGCGTCATAAGCCGCGCTGACCTCCCACGTATCGGCGAAAACCTTGCCTTCTCCCCTGCTGAAGGACCGATCCACCGTCAGGTAGAACAAGCCGAGCACGATATCCTGGCTGGGAACGATGATCGGCACCCCGTTGGCCGGGGACAGAATATTGTTCGTGGACATCATCAGCACCCGGCATTCGATCTGGGCCTCAATGGACAAAGGAATGTGCACGGCCATTTGGTCGCCGTCAAAGTCCGCGTTGAACGCGGTGCAGACCAGCGGATGGAGCTGAATGGCCTTGCCTTCCACCAGCAGAGGCTCGAAAGCCTGAATCCCCAAGCGGTGCAAGGTGGGGGCGCGGTTGAGCATGATCGGGTACTCCCGGACCACGTCTTCCAGGATATCCCAGACCACCACTTCCTCCCGTTCGACCATCTTCTTCGCGCCTTTGATGGACGTGGTCAGGCCGCGCTTCTCCAACTGGGAGTAGATGAAGGGCTTGAACAATTCCAGGGCCATCTTCTTGGGCAGGCCGCACTGGTGCAGCTTCAGCTTCGGCCCGACCACGATCACTGATCGACCGGAATAGTCCACTCGCTTGCCCAGAAGATTCTGACGGAACCGGCCTTGCTTGCCCTTGATCATGTCGCTCAGGGACTTGAGCGGACGTCCATTCGTTCCGGAAATCGGCCGCCCGCGTCGACCGTTGTCGAACAGCGCGTCCACGGACTCTTGGAGCATCCGCTTTTCGTTGCGGATGATGATGTCCGGAGCGCCCAGTTCCATCAACCGCTTCAGACGATTGTTCCGGTTGATCACCCGGCGGTAAAGGTCATTGAGATCCGAAGTCGCGAAGCGACCGCCGTCCAGGGGCACCAAGGGCCGCAACTCCGGCGGGATGATCGGGATGACTTCCATGATCATCCACTCCGGGCGATTTCCGGATTCCAGAAAGGCCTCAATGATCTTCAGGCGCTTGGCCACCTTCTTCTTTTTCGTCTGGGACTTGGTCTTGGCGCCCTCTTCACGCAGCTCGGTCCTGAGCGCCGCCAAATCCAGCTCCTCAATCAGCTTGCGGATGGATTCCGCGCCCATGCCCACGGTGATGGCGTCTTCGCCGAAGTGTTCGATCACCTGATAGTACTGTTCCTCGGAGATAACCTGATATTTCAGCAGGTTGGTCTGCCCGGGGTCCAGGACGATGAAGGAATCGAAATACAGCACCTTTTCCAGATCGGCCATGGTCATGTCCAAAAGGGTGCCGATCTTGGAGGGCAGGCTTTTCAAAAACCAGATGTGGGCCACCGGCGAGGCCAGCTCGATGTGCCCCATCCGCTCCCGGCGGACCTTGGAGGCGATCACCTCCACCCCGCACTTCTCGCAGACGATCCCCCGGTGCTTCATCCGCTTGTACTTACCGCAATTGCACTCGTAATCCTTTACCGGACCGAAAATCTTGGCGCAGAACAGACCGTCCCGCTCCGGCTTGAAGGTGCGGTAATTGATGGTTTCCGGTTTCTTGACCTCGCCGAAGGACCATTCACGAATGGTCTCCGGCGCGGCGATGGATATCTTAATGCCCTTGAGCGTTTTGCTGTTGGGCGTGGTTGAAGAACTTCCCCGCATGGAAAAAAGTTCGTCTAAAGTCATGGCGTGTCCCCCTTGGGTCCTCGGATCACTCTCTGTGGCAAACCGCTCTCAATCTCGACCGGATGATCTCCAATCGAGAAAAACCGCTCCATCGTAAGCCGTCGGGCATCCCAGTGCAGGCTTTGCGTCCGGGATGCTTTCCAACGTCCTGTTAGGCGGAACCGCGGCGTTTCTTTTTCTCTTCCTGGAGCAACGTGACGTCCAACCCCAGGGACATCAATTCCTTGATCAACACATTGAAGGATTCCGGCAGACCGGCCTCGAGAAAGTTGTCGCCCTTGACGATCTTCTCGTACATGTGCACCCGACCGGTGACGTCGTCGGACTTGACGGTCAGGAACTCCTGGAGCACATGGGCCGCGCCGTAGGCTTCCATGGCCCAGACTTCCATCTCGCCCAGCCGCTGTCCGCCGAACTGCGCCTTGCCGCCCAGCGGCTGCTGGGTGACCAGGGAGTAAGGCCCCGTGGAGCGAGCGTGAATTTTTTCGTCCACCAAGTGGTGCAGCTTCAGGATGTACATGCTGCCCACGGTCACCCGGTTGTGGAAGGCCTCGCCGGTGCGGCCGTCAAAGAGGACGCTCTTGCCGTCATCCGGCAATCCGGCCTTGCGCAGCCACTTCCAGATTTCTTCCTCGTGGGCGCCGTCAAAAACCGGACTCTTGGTGATGATTCCGTTACGCAGTTCCCGCACGGCGGTGACGAATTCCTCGTCGTCCTGTTCGTCGACCAAGGAGGAGATGGCCTCCGAGTCGAAGACGTCCTTGATCTCCCGGCGCAGATGGGCCACATCGTCGCCTTGTTCGACCATCCGGGCCACCTGTTTGCCCAGTTCCAACGCGCCCCAGCCCAGGTGGGTTTCCATGATCTGCCCGATGTTCATTCGAGAGGGCACGCCCAACGGGTTCAGGACGATATCCACCGGGGTTCCGTCGGCGAAGAACGGCATGTCTTCCTCGGGCAAAATACAGGAAACCACGCCCTTGTTGCCATGACGGCCGGCCATCTTGTCGCCCACGGACAGTTTACGCTTCACGGCCACGTAGACCTTGACCATCTTGATCACGCCCGGGGGCAAATCGTCGCCCTCGGTGATCCGCTCGCTTTTGACCTTGTAGGATTCCTGAACAAAGCTGATCTGCCGTTCATAGTCCTGAATCAATTCCTGAAGCTGGTCGTTCACGGCCTTGGCCGCGAACAATCCGGTCAGTTTTTTCAACGGCACCTGATCCAGAACGTCGCGGGTCATGAACATGTTCGCTTCCACGAGCACTTCGCCCTTGCGCTTGCCCATCAGGGTCTGGCCGAGCCGCTTTCCGTCCACCACCCGCCAGATCTTTTCACGCATGGCCTCGGTCAGCCCGGAAATGATCTGCCGCTCCTTGGCCTCCAGCCGGATCAACTTGTCCTTTTCAATGGCCTTGGAACGATCATCCTTGTCGCCCATCCGCCGGTTGAAAACCCTTACGTCGATGACCGTGCCCTCGATGCCCGGCGGGACTTTGAGCGAGGAATTCTTCACGTCCCGGGCCTTGTCCCCGAAAATGGCCCGGAGCAATTTTTCCTCGGGCGTAAGCTGGGTTTCTCCCTTGGGCGTGATCTTACCCACCAGGATGTCGTCGGGCTGAACCGGCGCGCCGATACGGATGATCCCGCTTTCGTCCAGGTTGCGCAGCATCTCCTCACCGACATTGGGAATATCCTTGGTCACCTCTTCCGGACCCAGCTTGGTATCCCGAGCCACCAACTCGAATTCCTCGATGTGCATGGAGGTGAAGACGTCTTCCTTGACCACCCGCTCGGAAATCAGGATGGAGTCCTCGAAGTTGTAACCGCACCAGGGCATGAAAGCCACGAGCAGGTTCTTGCCCAAGGCGAGTTCGCCCTGCTGAATGCCGGGGCCGTCGGCAAGCACCTGCCCTTTGGTAATGGCCTGGCCTTCCATGACCAGCGGCTTTTGCCCAAAACAGGTGTTCTGGTTGGACTTGTGAAACTTGAGCAGTTCATAAACCTTCAAGCCTCCGGTTTCCGGGAACAGGTCGCCCTCATAGCTAACCACGATCCGTTCGGCGTCGGCGTAGCGCACCACGCCGTCCCCGGCGGCCAGAACGCAGCTTCCGGAATCCTGGGCCACGATGCTCTCCATGCCCGTGCCGACGATGGGCCGTTCACAACGCAGCAAAGGAACAGCCTGACGCTGCATGTTCGATCCCATTAAGGCCCGGTTGGCGTCGTCATGTTCCAAAAAGGGGATCAAGGACGCGGAAACCGAAACAATCTGGCTTGGAGAGATGTCCATCAAGGTCACCTCGTCCCGGTTGACCAGGGCGAAGTCGCCCTTGACCCGGGCCGTGACGATCTCGTTGACGAAACGGCCGTCCTGGTCCAGCTCGGCGTTGGCCTGGGCGATGACCTCCCCGGCCTCGCGGGAGGCGTCCATGTACAACACTTCTTGGGAGGCCTGAGCGTTTTTGACGATCCGGTACGGACTTTCGATGAAGCCGAAGGCGTTGACCTGACCAAATGTGGTCATGGAGACGATCAAGCCGATATTCGGCCCTTCCGGCGTTTCAATGGGACAAATCCGCCCGTAGTGGCTGGTATGCACGTCCCGAACCTCGAACCCGGCGCGGTCGCGGGTCAGACCGCCGGGACCCAACGCGGAAAGACGCCGCTTGTGAGTCACCTCGGAAAGCGGGTTGGTCTGGTCCATGAACTGGGAAAGCTGGGAAGTGCCGAAAAATTCCTTGATCGCGGCCACCACCGGCTTGGGATTGATCAGATCGTGGGGCATCAGCGTGGCCACGTCCTGGAGGCTCATCCGCTCCTTGATGGCCCGCTCCATGCGCACCAAGCCGATCCGGTACTGGTTCTCCACCAGCTCGCCCACGGGCCGGACACGCCGATTGCCCAGATGGTCGATGTCGTCGGACGGCCCATGCGAGTCCTTCAACTCCACCAGATGCTTCAGGGCCTTGAGGATGTCGTCGTTGGTCAGGGTCCGCTGGTCCAGGGGCACATCCAGGCCCAGCCTGGAATTCAGCTTATAGCGGCCCACCGGAGAAAGGTCGTAATAGTCCGGGTTGCGGAACAAATTGTCAAAAAAGGTCGCGGCAACCTCGGCCGTGGGAGGAGAACTGGGTCGCAACCGGCGGAAAATTTCCACCTGAGCGGACTCGATGTCCGTGGTCTTGTCCAACTGCATGGTCTCGCGAACCGTGGCCGAAACTTCAACCCCGGTGATGTACAGCACCGGGAGGCGCAGCAGATTGGCTTCCTTGCACTGCTCCAGGAACGCTTCGGTGATTTCGTCGCCCACCTGGGCCAACACTTCTCCGGTTTGAGGATGGACGACGTCCTGGGCCAGAAACTGACCGGGCAGTTGGTCGGGGTCGATCTCCAGTTTGGTGATCCCGGCCTTGATGATCTTCTTCCAGATCCGAGCCTTGACCATGGTTCCGGCAGAAGCCAGAACCTCGCCGGAAGAATCCGCCACGTCCGCGTAGAGTTGCTCCTTGCGGACCAGGGATTCCTGAATCTCGCGATAGACCTTGTCGCCTTCGAGTTGGTAGTATTCGGTCTTGTAAAAATAGTTCAGAATGTCTTCATTGGTCATCCCCATGGCCTTGAGCAGGATGGTCACCGGCATCTTGCGACGCCGGTCGATGCGCACATAAAAAATATCCTTGTGGTCGAATTCAAAATCCAACCAGGATCCGCGCATGGGAATGATCCGCGAGGAATAAAGCACCTTCCTGCTGGTGTGGGTCTTGCCGAAGTCGTGCTCGAAAATAATTCCCGGAGAACGCTGCAACTGATTGACGATCACCCGTTCGGTTCCGTTGATGATGAAAGTGCCCTTTTCCGTCATCAAGGGAATCGTGCCGAAATAGATGTCCTGTTCCTTGATGTCCCGGATGGACCTGTTCCCTGTTTCCTCATCCACGTCAAAGACCACGAGCCGGACGCGAATGCGGACGGGGGCTTCGTGATGCAACCCTTTGGCCAGGCATTCCGCGACGTCGAATTTGGGTTGACCAATTTCGTAGCTGACGAACTCCAGCGTCGCGGTCTTATTGAAGTCGTGAATGGGAAAAACAGAGCGAAAAACGCCTTCAAGTCCAACATCTGCTCTCGCGGCCGTCGCGATATCCTTTTGAAGAAAGTGGTGATAGGATTGAATTTGTAGTTCGAGAAGATGGGGAGTATTGAGAACACTTTGGATTTTACCAAACTTTTTAACAAGTTGTGTCATCGTCACCCTCAACGTAATGCGTGTAAAAAGTTTCTATGATAAATGCGCGTCCGGGCGCATGAGCGTGTAATTGCAACGGCATGTGACGACAAATCGACGGTCGTCATCACGACAATCTCGATCTTCGGAGATATTGATTCATCGCCCTGAATCAGATAAAAGGTGTGAGGATCGGATCATGCCAGCTAATATTGTGAGGTGAAAGATTCTGAACGGCGGATTCGGAATCCGAGGAGATGTTGACGGTTAATGCCCTATGTGCCTGAAGCGCGGAGTATATCCACGGTGCATGATCACTGGCGCGCGATCTCTTAATAAAGACACAGCCGCGAAGCGAAGTGCCGACCGATGGAGCACATGCGGAACGCCATGACGGTTCGATGTCCAACTTCGCGAATTCGCCGGTACGTGCCGGTGATCACGAATCCATTCGCCCTTTGGGCATTCGGCGTTCATCTTGCCGTGGATCGACGTGCGGGTTGTCGAGCATTACGAAAGGAAAATATCCTATCACTCACCTTGACGCGGTGATACGTTTTTTTCCATATTCCCCATTGACCATGGGCGTGCAGGAAAAAGACGGGTTCGGTACGAACTGATAATCACAAAAGGAAACAGGAAGCGCGGGAATCCCGCGCTTCCTGAAATGCATACCCGGTTCTCGACTACTTCAATTCGACCGTCGCGCCGGCCTCTTCCAACTGCTTCTTCGCGTCTTCGGCGTCGGCCTTGGCAACCGCTTCCTTTATCACGGAAGGAGCTTCGTCGACCTTGGCCTTGGCTTCCTTCAGCCCCAAACCCGTCAAGGCGCGAACGACCTTGATCACGTTGATCTTGTTGCCGCCGGCGCCGGCCAGGACGACGTCGAACTCTGTCTTTTCCTCGGCGGCAGGGGCATCCCCACCGGCAACCGGAGCAGCGGCCACGGCGGCCACCGGAGCAGCGGCGGAGACGCCGAACTTCTCTTCCAGTTCCTTGATGAACTCGGCGAGTTCCAGGACGGTCATGTTGGAGATGAATTCAACAACTTGTTCTTTGGTAACGCTCATGATGGTATTCTCCTGATGGCTTAAGCTTTGGCTCGTAAGATTAAACTGATTGCGTCTGTTCTTTCTGGTCCTTGATCGCGTTCAAGGCGTACAGGAAGTTCCGCAAAATATTGGCGAACAACCCGACAAAATTGGTCGGCACCGCATTCATGGTCCCCAGGGCCCTGGCCAGCAACACTTCCCTTCCGGGCAGCTTGGCCAACTCGTCGATCTGAGCGGAGGACAAAAATTTGCCTTCAAGGCTCGCGAACCGAGTGCTGAAATTCTTGGCGCCTTTTTCGAATTCGACAAGAATCTTGGCCGCGGCGACCGGGTCCCCGGCGGTAAAGGCAATGGCGCAGCAATCCTTGAGCGAGTCGTTCAAGACCGCGTGCGGCGTACCGTCCAGAGCAATGCGAGCCAGAGTGTTCTTGACGACATGATAATCCACTCCGGATTCCCGAAGCTTGACGCGCAACGGCGTCACTTCCTCAACCTTCAGACCTTTGAAGTCCGTCACGATGGCGATGTTGGCCGTGGAAGCCTTGCCTCGCAATTTCTCAATGACTTCGCCTTTTTGCGTTCTATTCACGTGTTCTCACCTCCTTTGCGGCATGGTACGGCAAAGAAGAGCCAAAGTGGGTCTCGGCAGGAAATTAAGGAGATCGCTCCACCTGCTGTCTTTGACTCCGGATTTGCCATCCGAAAAATGAAACATCGAGCCCGCTGAACACGGGCTCGACGGATTCGTGCGGCGGGACGTCAGTCTCGCGGCATGCTCTGCATATCGAGCTTGATGCCGGGCCCCATGGTCGTGGAAACGGCCATGGAACGGAAATACGTGCCCTTGGCCGAGGCGGGCTTGAGACGGGTGAGAGTGTCGACGACGGTGCGCAGATTGTCCACGAGCTTGTCCGCACCGAAAGAAACCTTGCCCAAGGGAGAGTGAATCACTCCGGCCTTGTCCACCTTGAACTCGACGCGACCGGCCTTCATTTCCTTGACCGCCTTGCCGATGTCGAAGGTTACGGTTCCGGTCTTGGCATTGGGCATCAGGCCGCGCGGTCCGAGAATCCGCCCGATCTTTCCGATCTGGGCCATCATGTCAGGAGTGGCCACGGCCTGATCGAATTCAAGCCAGCCTTCCTTGATTTTCTCGATCAGATCGTCGCCGCCGACGAAATCGGCTCCGGCTTCCCTGGCCTCAGCCTCCTTGTCTCCTTTGCAGAACGCGGCGACCCGGACTTCCTTGCCCAGGCCGTGCGGCAAGGTCACCGCACCTCGGACCATTTGATCCGAGTACTTGGGATCAACTCCGAGACAGACAGCGACGTCGACGGTTTCGTCGAACTTCGCGTAAGCAAGCTTCAAGGCCAAATCCAAGCCGTCCTTGACCGGAAACTTGTTCTTCAGGTCCAGATCCTGGACGGCATTGCGATATTTTTTTCCATGTATGGGCATGATCTTTCTTCCTTTCCCCTAAATTTCAACCTCAAGTCCCATGCTCCGCGCTGTTCCCATGACGGTCAGCATAGCTGCATCGAGGCTCCCCGCAGTCAAATCCGGCATCTTCAACTTGGCGATCTCCTCCACCTGGGCCTTGGAGACCTTGCCGACCTTGGTCTTATTCGGTTCACCGGATCCCTTGTCCAGCTTGGCGGCTTTCAGCAGCAACACCGAGGCCGGAGGGGTCTTGGTGACGAAGGTGAAGGTTCTGTCCGCGTACACCGTGATGATCACGGGAGTGATCATGCCTTTTTGGTCCTGCGTCTTGGCGTTGAAGCTCTTGCAGAACTCCATGATGTTCACCCCGTGCTGCCCCAACGCGGGGCCGACGGGAGGAGAAGGGTTGGCAGCTCCGGCCGGAACCTGGAGCTTGATTTTCGCTTTGATTTTCTTGGCCATGAATATACCTGCTCAATGATCCGCGACAATACGGAATTATGTTTTGCTCACCTGGACGAATTCCAGTTCCACCGGCGTCTGCCTCCCGAAAATGGAGACCGTCACCTTCAACTTGCCCTTATCGTAGTTGACCTCTTCCACAACGGCGTTGAAATTGGCGAACGGTCCGTCGATGACACGCACCTCGTCGCCACGTTCAAAGGAAAATTTGGGACGGGGCTGCTCCTGACGCGTTTCCATCATTTCCAAAATTTTCAACGCCTCCCGCTCCGGCATGGGCAACGGTCTGTTCTTTCCCCCCAAAAAACCGGTCACCCGGGGCAGGGATTGGACCAGATGCCAGGACTCGTCGGTCAGAACCATCTTGACCATGATGTATCCGGGGTAAAACTTGCGCGTAGAGGTCTTTTTCTCCCCCTTTACAAGCTCCACCACCTTCTCCGTCGGAACGACGACTTCCTCGATCAGACCAAGCGCTCTGCTGGTCCGGATCATTTCTTTGATGGTTCGTTCAACACGCTGTTCAAATCCCGTATGCGTGTGGACGATGTACCATTGCGGTTTCGCTGTTGTCGTTTCCATGGATATCAAGGGGGTTGCCCGTCGTGAGCGCGTGAGGCTCAACAGAAGGATTTGGACGAGTGAATTTGAGCCTAGTAGAGTATCACTTCAACGATTTTGGCCAGGGCCAGATCAACGAGACCAAGAAAGAGCGACATGATGACTACAAGAACGACGACGGCCATACAGGTGGCCGTCGTCTCCTTGCGTGTCGGCCAGGTCACTTTCTTCAACTCCAGCTTGGATTTTTCAAAAAAATCCTTGAACTGAAGCGCTTTTTCCTTGATGTCGAAGCGTTTGGCCGGAGCCTTTTTATCGTCGCCAGATTGTAGTTTCGCCATATCCCATCCGTTAAGAAGTTGGCAGGCCAGGAGGGATTCGAACCCCCAGCCCCCGGATTTGGAGTCCGGTGCTCTAACCGTTAGAGCTACTGGCCTGCGATACAGAGAAAACGTCGCTTACTTCGTTTCCCGATGGACCCGATGCCCTCCGCAGAACGGACAAAACTTCTTCATTTCGATCCGCCCCGTGGAGTTTTTCTTGTTTTTCTCCGTGGCGTAATTGCGTCGCTTGCAGTCGAGGCAAGCCAGCAAAACATTGATTCGCATAACGCTTCCTTTAGTTCAGGATGCCGAAACCGGGCTATTCGACGATTTCGGAGATGACGCCGGCGCCGACGGTCCGGCCGCCTTCGCGGATGGCGAAGCGCACGCCAAGTTCCATGGCGATGGGGGCGATCAGCTCCACGTTGAAGGTCGCATTGTCCCCGGGCATGACCATTTCCACGCCCTCGGCCAGGGTCACCACGCCGGTGATGTCCGTGGTCCGGAAGTAGAACTGCGGGCGATATCCGCTGAAGAACGGGGTGTGACGCCCGCCTTCTTCTTTGGACAAGACGTATACCTCGGCCACGAACCTCCGGTGCGGGGTGATGGACTTGGGAGCGGCCAAAACCTGTCCGCGTTCCACATCCTCACGCTTCACGCCGCGCAAAAGCGCGCCGATGTTGTCGCCGGCCTGACCCTGGTCCAGCAGCTTGCGGAACATCTCGACGCCCGTGCAGACCGTCTTGCGGGTTTCGTTGATCCCCACGATCTCCACTTCCTCGCCGACCTTGACCACGCCGCGCTCAACCCGGCCCGTGACAACCGTGCCGCGACCGGAAATACTGAACACGTCCTCAATGGGCATCAAGAACGGCTTATCGATGTCGCGCACCGGCTCCGGAACGTAGCTGTCCAGGGCGTCCATCAGGTCGAAGATGCACTTGGCGTCCGGGCTGTCCACGCCATCGGCCTCCAGGGCCTTCAAGGCGCTGCCCTGGATCACCGGAACATCGTCGCCGGGAAAACCGTACTTGGACAGCAGTTCGCGGACTTCCAACTCAACCAGCTCCAGCAGTTCCGGGTCGTCCACCAGGTCGACCTTGTTCATGAAAACCACCAGACAGGGAACGCCGACCTGGCGAGCCAGGAGAATGTGCTCACGGGTCTGGGGCATCGGGCCGTCCGTGGCCGCGACCACCAGAATCGCGCCGTCCATTTGGGCCGCGCCGGTGATCATGTTCTTGATGTAGTCGGCGTGACCAGGGCAGTCCACGTGGGCGTAGTGCCGATTCGCGGTCTCGTATTCCACGTGCGCCGTGGCGATGGTGATTCCGCGCTCCTTTTCCTCGGGCGCCTTGTCGATCTGGTCGAACGGGACGAAGTTCGCGCCGCCCTTGATGCTCAGCATCTTGGTGATCGCGGCGGTCAACGTCGTCTTGCCGTGGTCAATGTGGCCGATGGTGCCAACATTTACGTGCGGTTTGGTCCGCTCAAATTTTGCCTTGGCCATACGATCCCCCTAACGTGAATTTTGAGTGAAAATGTTGCCGATGAACAACGACGGCGCAAAAATGCAACAAAAAGCGCTCCCGACTGAGTCGTCAAAAGAGATGGAGCCCACAACCGGATTTGAACCGGTGACCTCTTCCTTACCAAGGAAGTGCTCTACCGACTGAGCTATGTGGGCTCGTATGCTGCGTGGAGCAAATAGGGAGGCCGATGTGGAGCGGGAAACGGGACTTGAACCCGCAACCCTCAGCTTGGAAGGCTGATGCTCTAGCCAATTGAGCTATTCCCGCACGGACGCTGACACATTTATGTTCGTGTAGTCCAGCAACAGGCCCTCGAAACGTCCTGTCTCCTACAGCAATTTCAAATATGGTGGAGGGGGGAGGATTTGAACCTCCGAAAGCTTACGCTGACAGATTTACAGTCTGTTCCCTTTGGCCACTCGGGAACCCCTCCGATCAACCATCTGGTCGACTTCATGGAGCTGGCGATGGGATTTGAACCCGCAACCTGCTGATTACAAGTCAGCTGCTCTACCGTTGAGCTACGCCAGCCACAAAGAGAGAGGCATTTACATGGGGCTGAAAAAAAATGCAAGCTCTCGGGCGACATTTTTTCGAATCAAAGCCGTCGGTATCATCGTTTCCCCTGGATCAACTTGAATTCCTTACCTGAATCGGCTCGAAATTTCGGAAGGAGTATCTCGCGATGATGCAGACCGATCCACCCCACGTCCGGCCCCGAACCATACAGTGGGTCGAACAACACCGGAAGGCCGATGGAGGCCAGGTGCGCCCGAATCTGATGGCGACGGCCTTTATGAATTTCCACCCTGACCGCGGTGATCTCCCCGGTGTTTTCCCAAACGGGCCCCCAAGGAACTTTTGGGACGCCTTCTCCCCCCAAGCGCGCCGAGCGCCCCAAAACCTCCGCGACTTCCAGGCACTCTGTCTTGGTCGCGACCAGAGGCGTCACCCGTGTCCAGCGCAACGCATCCGGCTCATCCACGCCTAAAGCCCGCACCTTGCGCCGCTTGGCCGTGTCCAGGGCCGACCGGATCACCAGGGACCGGTTCAGCCGTCCATGCACCACGGCCAGATACTCCTTGCGCACCCGACCCTGATCCTGCCATACGGCATAATCCCGGGCCGCCCGCTGATGCAAGGCCGCCAGGACCAGCCCGGAAACCGGCTGATCCAGACGATTCAGGAGGATCGCTGAAGCCCCGGGGAACAGATCAGACAAGGTCTCCTCCAGAGTCAGCCTTACCCCGTCCACGCCCCGGTTCCGGGGCCTGCCGATCAAATCCAAGCAAGGCCCCTCGGGAAGTCTTTCGGGAAGCCGTTCACAGTGCATCCCGGCAGGCTTGACCAGAGCCGCGAAATCGGCATCCCGACCCGCCACATGAATTACCGGGGCCTCGGCCTCCAAAGGCGTCCAAACGTCTCCTTGTCGCGTCAGGTCGCACTCTTGACCGCCCACGTGATCCGTTATCCGAACCCGCTGCCCCCCGGACACCCGAAACCCCGCCGCCCGAGCCCGCCCATCCACATCAACCGGGTATTCCTCAAAAATCCGCCTCGCCCCCCGCCTTCCCAACCCCGGCATCAACCGTGCCAGGGCTTGATCCAGACGCAAGCCATGGCAGTCGCTCGGAACCACAAACTCCGGAGAAAACGGTTCGATGTTAGGCGTATCAGAGCCGAGATGGATCATCTCCAAAATAGGTTGAACACTAATCCCCTGGAATCTACCCATTGCATTTCACCGCCCATTGCCAATGTGGCGGCAAGCGTCATGAGCATGGCGACCAAAGCGGCCAGGGCCGGATCTCGTTCTCATCAGCTCCTCCTCCTTGGCAAAAAAGCTCACAACATCCGCAGCATGGCATCTTGACATGGCCCGGGGCGACACAAATGCCGTCAAACCCGGCATAATTTCCCCCATCCACGCGCTCTCCAATGCCGCAATCAAAGTCGAATTAGGGATCGAAATCGAACGAGCCCACGAGTCAACGGCGATTCTTGACTTGCATCTGAAAAGCGCTAATTTCTCCTCATCCCATGTTTTCCAGGAAGTCGCAGCATGCAGATCATCCATTTTTCACTCCTCGCCCATCCGCCGCAACGGGATGCCCTTACGGATGCACCATCATTATTATGGTGCATGGCCGGGGCCTGAAGGCGCTCGTCGCGTTCAGGCCCATCCCCCTGGTGTTGATCCCGCTTCGCTCGGCCCCTTCCCCAATCCAAGCGGCTTCGTTCGCAAAAAAGACGACATGAACCGCGAACCGAGGTTTCGGAGCGCTGGAACCGCCCGGGGCTTGATCCGAGTTTATCCGGTGCGCCCTAAACTGTGAACCCAACCGTGACCTCGGCCACGAGCCTGATATTGGAGTCATCATGACGCAGATTGTCAAACGTCCGGAAACCCTGCCGGAAATTCGACCGCCGAAGATTCGGCGGCTGGAACCGGTCCGGACGCAAACGGTCATCTTCGAAGGCCCCGGAGAAACCCTGCACCTGGAGTCCGGGCAGACCCTGCACCCCGTCACCGTGGCCTATGAAACCTATGGTCGCTTGAATGAAGGACGGGACAACGCCGTGCTGGTCTGCCACGCCTTGTCCGGTGACGCTCATGCCGCTGGGTACTACGGTCTGGAAAAGGATGAAAAGCCGGGTTGGTGGGACGTCCTGATCGGACCGGGCAAGCCGTTGGATACGGATAAATACTTCGTGATTTCCAGTAATTTCCTTGGCGGATGCAAGGGCTCAACCGGACCCTCCAGCATCAATCCGGCTACGGGCAAGCCGTATGGCCTGGATTTCCCCTTTTATACGGTCAAGGACATGGTCCAGGTCCAGCGTCGGCTGCTCAAGCACCTGGGCGTGCCCCGGCTGCTGGCCGTGATCGGCGGGTCCCTGGGCGGGATGCAGGTCTTGCAGTGGGCCATCAGCTTCCCGGAAATGGTCCGCGGGGCCATTCCCATCGCCACCACGGCCCGGCTCTCGCCCCAGGCCATCGCCTTCAACGAGGTGGCCCGACAGGCGATCATGAGCGATCCGGACTGGAACGGGGGCGACTACACCCTGGACGCCCAGCCGGAACGGGGGCTGGGACTGGCCCGGATGATCGGGCACATCACCTATCTTTCCGAGCAGGCCATGCTCCACAAGTTCTCCCGCCGCTTCATCAACGGCCAGGGCCGCTCCTTCTGCCTGACCAAGGACTTTCAGGTGGAAAGCTACCTGCATCATCAGGGATCGAGCTTCGTACGCCGCTTCGACGCCAACACCTATCTCTACATCACCAGGGCCATGGACTATTTCGACCTGGAAGCGGCCTACGGACGGCTGTCCACGGCCTTTTCCGGCTGCCGCTGTCCGTTCCTGGTCGTTTCCTTCACCAGCGACTGGCTCTTCCCTCCGGAGCAGTCCCGGGAACTGGTCCAGGCCCTGCGCCGGGTCGGCCTGGACGTGTCCTACTGCAATATCGAAAGCGACCAAGGCCATGACGCCTTCCTGCTGCCCGGCCATCGCATGGGCGACGTGGTGGCCGGTTTTCTGGATCGTCTGACCAGGATGACTGCGTCATGATCGCCCACTGCGTCACCGCTCAACAGGTGGACTGGAGCCGCAGCCGTCCTCGGGACCGGGCTCTGGACACGTTCATCGTCAGCCTGGTGCCCCAGAGAGCCAAGGTGCTGGACCTGGGCTGCGGCAACGGGGACCTGTTGTTGCGTCTGAAGGCGGATCGGAAGGTGGAAGAACGCGGAGTGGAGCTGGAGCCGGGGGCCGTGGCCGAGTGTCTGAGCCGCGGCCTGTCCGTGATCCAGGCCGATCTGGAGGCAAGTCTGGCTGATCTGCGGGAAGGGGCCTTCGACGTGGTGGTGCTCAACCAGGTGCTCCTGGCCACGGCCAGGCCCCTGCACCTGTTGACCGAAGCCCTGCGGGTGGGACGGCGGGTCCTGGTCAGTTTCCCCAACTTCACCTACTGGCGGATCCGCTCCCAGATCGTGTTCAAAGGCCGCCTGCCCGTGAACCCGACCCTGCCCTACCAATGGTACGACACCCCGAACATCCGCCTGGCCACGGTCAAGGACTTCCGGGCCCTGTGCCAGGAAAAGCACTGGCAGGTGATTAAAGAGCTGTTCGTCAACCTGGACCGCCAGGACCTCCCCCGACCTGTTCGCTTCTGGCCGAACATGCGAGCCTCGCTGGCGCTTTTCGCGCTGGAACGAGGAACGCGCTGAAACTGATATATCTGGACCTCCGGGTGTGTAACACGAGCGGGAACCCGCCTACACCGTACGGCTTGGTCTCTTCGGTAACGCGGTTGGCGTGTTTTTTCATCACTTCCCAGCACCCAGGAGGACGTATGAACGGAATGTTTTTACCCCAGGCAGAGCGTGTTTTTACGGATCACCCGAAATTCGCAGGGGTCAGGATCGCGGTTTTGGTGCGGGGGGCGGATTCGGACAGGGTCAGCGTGTCTCAGTTGGAGATCGAGCCCGGAGTCGAGGTGCCGATCCATACCCATGATCCCCAACTGGACTCCATTTTCGTGCTGTCCGGTGAGGCGGAAGTGTTTATCAACGGTGAGTGGCGGCGAGTCGGTTCGGAGGATTATCTCCTGGCCCCGGTGGGCGTGGAGCATGGAGTGCGGAATATCGGCCGGGAGCCGCTGCGACTGCTTATCCACCACAGCCCGCCGTTGTTCTAGCCGACTGGAAGGGCGCGAAACAGGGGCGTCCCGCTGGCGTTTTTCGCGCTGGAGCGGGGGGCAAGGCTGATCTTCTGACGTCAATCTGCCCCGCCCGGCAACCGCCCGTCCGCCAAACGCAAAGTGCGCCCCGCATGCCGGGCGTTGTCCTCGCTGTGGGTGACCATGACGATGGTCCGGCCCTTGGCGTGGAGGCGGCCGAGCAGGTCCATGACTTCGCTCCCGGTCTTGCTGTCCAGATTGCCGGTGGGTTCGTCGGCCAGGAGGATCGGCGGGTCGTTGACCACGGCCCGGGCAATGGCCACCCGCTCCTGTTCGCCGCCGGATATCTCGCTGGGCAACCGCCGGGCTTTCTTGTCCAACCCCATTTCAGCCAGGGCCGCCAGGGCCCGCTCCTCCTTGCGCTTGCGGGGCTCGGCGATCACGGCCAGGGGAATCATCACGTTTTCCAGGACGTTCAGATAGGGCAGCAGGTGGAAGCTCTGGAACACGAAGCCCAGGTACTCCCGGCGAAAGTCCGCCCGCTGATCCTGATTCAGATCGTAGATGTTCAGGTCGTCCACGGTGAGGGTCCCGGACGTGGGCGTGTTCAGCGCGCCCAGAATGGACAACAGCGTGGACTTGCCCGAGCCGGACTGGCCCATGACGGCCACGAATTCTCCGCTGGTGATGCGCAGACTGACCTTGTCCAGGGCGATCACGGCGGCCTCGCCCTGGCCGTATTGTTTGCTTAAATCAATGGCGATGATGTCGCTCACGGGAGTCTCCTTCTCACTTTAGCGAAACTTTGTTTTTCCTTCGAGAATATGTCCAGGGCAGCCCACGGAACACACGGAAAAACACGGATTTTTTTGGGCGCGTGTGCGTCAGGACCGCTGTATCCGCAACAGGTTCTCCATCTTGTTGCCAAAAGCTGGGATTCCTTTCCCCGTGATCCCCGTGTGCCCTGTGGTTGAAACGAATTGCCCCGACGAAAAAAAGAAGTTCCGCTGTAGTCTTATGGTCTTCGCTACTGGCGATACTCGCGTCGGAATCAGATTGCCCGCAACGCCTCGTTGGGATCCATCCGCGAAGCCATCAGGGCCGGGTAGACGCTGGCCGTCAGGCCCACCAGCACGGCCAGTCCGATGGCCAGCACGGGCAGCAGCGGATCGCCGTGGATGGCGTGGTGCGACAGGGATTGGTCCATTTCGCCGATGGTGAACAACGGCAAGGCCAGGCGCACCGCTGCCTGCCCCAGGAGGTAGCCCAGAGCCCCGCCCACCAGGGAGAGTATCCCGGCCTCCAAAAAAATGATCCGCATTACGTGCCCGCGACGGTAGCCGATGGCCCGGAACACGCCGATTTCCGACGCCCGTTCGCGGACGTTGCCCATCATGGAGACCAGGACCATCAAGCCGGAAACCACGATGACCACGCCGCAGACGCCGTAGGCGAACTTCTCGAAGTGATCCATGGCCTGCATCCGGCTTTCCACCACCTGCTGGATGGCCATGACCTGGGTGTTCGGCAGGGCCATGGCGATGTACTCCACCATGTCCTCGATGGGACAACCGTGACACAGGGCCGCCACTTCGGCCATGGACACCAGGCCTTCCTTGTCCAAGATGCGCTGGGCCGTGCGCAACGGGGTGAACAGCAGGTGATCGTCCTGGGATCCGGAAGGTTCCAGGACTCCGGAGACCGTCAATTCGTTCGCGACTTCACCCGCCTCTACCCGCAGGACGTCGCCGGGACCGAGGGACAGGAGGCGCGCCGCTTCCGCGCCGAGGAGAATGTGGTTTTCCAGGTCGGGAACCGTTCCCACGACACGCCACCACGGTTTGAGCACCGTCGCGGCGTTGAAATCCAGCCCGGCCAGCAGCACGTTGTGTCCTTGGGCCTGTACCACGCCCAGGACCACCGGCCCCAGGGCGGCGATATTCTGGCTGTAGGGAATGGTATAGACTTTTTGCAGTTCCTCCTCGTGTATCTTGCGCACGTCGAAGGACACGCCGCCCAGGGAGATCCCTCCGTAGCTCAGGGCCAGACTGTCGCTTTGCGGCAGGATGACGATGTTCGCCCCGTACTGCTCCATTTGCAGCAGCATGTTCGATGAGACGGCTTGCCGCAGGCCGAGCAGGGCGACCACCGTGGCCACGGCGATGAGCAGGCCGGTGAGCACGAAGGCGGCCTTGGCCTTCCTGCGCTTGATGTTGGCGATGGCGATGGAGTTGAGGTTCATCCGCGTCCGCTCCCTGGTCCGAAGTCGAAATACCGCCGTCCTTCCAGTACGTCCCCGGCCCGGATCACCAGATCGCCTTCACGCAGTCGGCTGGCCAGGGGCGTGGGGTTGCAGCCCCCGCGGACCTCGCCGATAATCCGGGACGGGAAGCGCATATTGCAATTGCGACAGATCATCGCGTCCCCGTCCTGGACATAGCCCATATCGGCCTGCCAGCAGACGTCGCAGGCGTCGAAGGCCGTGCGGAGCACGCCGTCCGGCGTTCGCAGGGCAAAATACCTGATGCCCACCCCGTCCTCCGTGCGCAGCACAAAATGCCGGGCCTGGCCGTCGGCAAACAGGGCGGCCGAGTGGACCAACTCGCCGTTGACCGGCGTGACGATGGTCGCTTCAACGCTCTTGTCCCCTGGTCCGGAATGGGTGAAAAGCAGGAAGACAATTATCATCAAGATCAGGGCGCAGGCGGCGAGGATGATTTTTCGCGACGCCGAAGGCGGTGCGCCGGTTGGCGACGAGCCCAGCACAGCGGCCCTTTTGGCGGTGAGATTGTTCTTTGACGAGGGTTGCTTGGGGGTGTCTGACGTCATTGGGACCTCCAGGGACGCACATGGATGAGGTTTGACCTTATTTCGGACAAAGAAGGTAAGGATTGCGCTTTGCATTGGCAAGTCGAATTTGGCAAACAAGTGTTGCGACAATGTGATGCAACAGGCTGAAACAGGATGACGAGGAAAAAACTATGCACGACACCGAGAAACAATGGCCGGAAATCGCGGCAAACCAGCTCCGGACCATGCGCCGGACCGGGCCGCTGGTGCACAACATCACCAACTTCGTGGTCATGGGTGTGACCGCAAACGTCCTGCTGGCCCAGGGGGCGTATCCGGTGATGGCGCATGCGCCGGAGGAAGTGGAAGAAATGACCGGGCTGGCCAGCGCCCTGGCCCTGAACATCGGCACCTTGAGCGGCCCCTGGGTGGAGGCCATGATCCTGGCCGGAAAAAAGGCCAATGAGCTGAACAAACCGGTGGTCCTGGACCCGGTTGGGGCCGGGGCGACACGGTATCGGACCGAAACCGTGAACCGGATTCTGGACGCCGTGAGTATTTCCGTGCTGCGCGGCAATCCGTCCGAAATCCTGGCCGTTTCCGGGGGCCAGGGCGGCGCGCGGGGGGTGGACGCGGTGCATGGCGTGGAGGAAATCACCGATACGGCCCGGGAGTTGGCAGCCAAACTGAACTGCGTGGTGGCGGTTTCCGGGCAACGCGACCTGGTCACGGACGGCCGATGCATCGTCCGTCTGTCCGGAGGCTCCCCCCTGATGACCAAGATCACCGGCATGGGCTGCGCCCTGAGCTCCACCGTGGCCGCGTTCGTCGGCGCGGGGGGCGAGGCCCTGGCCGGGACCGTGGGCGCCATGGCTCTCTACAATGTGGCCGGAGAGCTGGCGGCCCAGAAATCCACCGGCCCCGGCAGCTTTGAACCGGCCTTTCTGGACATTTTGGCCCTGGTCGGGGATGATCAGATGTTGCGGGCGGAGGCATGCTCCGCTTAACTACTTGCAAAAGGACGTGACCGCCATGGCCCGAAAAAATCGATCAGACGCCTTGACCCCGGAAAGCGTGTTGCAGACCTTTCGCAAGGCCCGCACACCCCTGGCCTACGCCGAATTGTCCCAACTCCTGGGAGTGGAAAAGCGGCATCGCGACGATCTGGACGAAATGTTGAACCAACTGATCCGGGAAGGTCGGATCATCCGGATGCGCGACGCCTACGGCCTGGCCGAGACCATGCGGATCATCACCGGAGAGTTGGAAGTCCAGCGCTCCGGGGTAGGGTTCGTGCTCCCGGAGGACAGCCGCGGAAAGGACGTCTTCGTGAGCAGCCGGGACCTGGGAGACGCCCGCCACGGCGACAAGGTGGCCGTGGCCCTGATGCCCAAACGCCGCGACCGCAATCCCGAGGGCCGGGTAGTCCGGGTGCTGGAACGGCGGACCGAGATCTACGCCGTGCGCATCCTGGACGCCAGAGGCCGGGGCCAGTGGCTGGCTCAGGCCACGGACCCCAAACTGGGCTTTCACCTGCTCCTGACCTCCTCCGACCCGGACCTGCAACCGCGAAAAAACGATATCGTCCTGGCCCGGATCGGCGAGCGGTTGGAGGAACATCTCTGGTCCGGCTCCATCAAGTCCGTGCTGGGTTCTGAGATCAATCTGGACGTCCAGGAGCAACTGGTCAAGTTCAACCATCACGTGCCCGCCGAGTTTCCACAGGCCGCCCTGGAGCAGGCCGAAACCCTGCCTGAGAAGCCGGCGCAGGAGGACTTTAAAAACCGCAAGGATCTGCGCGAGCTCCCCCTGGTGACCATTGACGGTGAGACGGCCAAGGATTTCGACGACGCGGTCTGCGTCAAGAAAATCGCTCAAGGTTTCACCCTCTGGGTGGCCATCGCGGACGTGGCCCATTACGTCGCGCCCTCCACCCCTCTGGACGATGAGGCCCGGGAGCGGGGCAATTCCTATTACTTCCCCAAATCCGTGGAACCCATGTTTCCGGAACGTTTGTCCAACGGCCTGTGCAGCCTGAACCCCGACGAACCCCGCCTGGCCATGGTCGCGGAGATGGATTTTTCTCCGGACGGCAAGACCCTGCGGTCCGACTTTTACGAGGCGGTGATCCAGAGTCACGCCCGCCTGACCTACGAACAGGTCCACGGAGCCCTGGAGGAAGACGACCATTCCGTGCGCCGGGTTATGGGTTCGCTGCTGCCCATGCTGGAGCAGGCCGCGACCCTGGCCCGGGCCTTGAAGCAGCGCCGACATGGCCGGGGCAGCCTGGATTTCGATCTGCCGGACCCGACCGTGCTCCTGGATGTCCAGGGCGAAGCCGCGGACATCCAGTCCCGGCCCAGGCATTTTTCTCACCAGATCATCGAGGAGTTCATGATCGCGGCCAATGAGGCCGTGGCCGAATTCCTGACCAAGCGCAAGCGGCCGATGCTCTACCGGGTGCACGACCAGCCGGACCCGGACAAGCTGCGCGCTCTGTCCAAGGTCCTGGAACGGACCGAGTTGGACGTGAGCTTGCCCAAGAAAGGCGAACCGGCCGACCCCAAAACCTTGCAGGCCATTCTGGCCGCGGCCCAGGACACGGACATGGAATTCCTGGTCAACCGGCTGCTCCTGCGCAGCCAGATGCAGGCCAAGTACAGCCCGGAAAACCTCGGCCACTTCGGCCTGGCCTCCACCTGCTACGCCCACTTCACCTCCCCCATCCGGCGCTACGCCGACCTGGAGCTGCACCGGGCCCTGAAAGCCGTCCTCTCCGGGCTTGGCCCGAAAATCTCCTTAAAACAGCTCAAGGCACTTGGCGATCAACTGAGCATCCGGGAGCGTCGGGCCATGGCCGCGGAGCGGGAGATACTCAAGCGGGTCACGGTGATGTTTCTGCTGGACCGGGTGGGCGAGGAACTCTCCGGAGTGATCTCCTCCCTGACCGACTTCGGCTTTTTCGTGGAGTTGTCCGACCTCCTGGCCGACGGCATGGTCCGGCTGTCCTCACTGACCGACGACTATTACGCCTTTTTCCCGGAACGCCATGAACTGGTGGGCCGGCGCACCGGACGGACCTTCCGGATGGGACAGAAGGTTTCCGTAATCCTGGAGGACGTCAGTCTCTCCCGCCTGGAGATCAACCTGACCCTTAAGCCGGAGAAGTCGCCGGAGGAAACCGCGTCCAAGCGGGCCGCCAAAGGCTCCAGCCGAAAAGGCGTCCAAAAAGAAGACCAGAAAAAAGCTCCCCCAAAAGCCCCAAAGAAAGCCCCAAAGAAAGCTCGGGCAAGCGTCCCGAAAGATTCTCCGAAAAGCGGCCGGAAAACCGCCCGAAAACCCGATCCATCCCGCCGTGGTTGATCAGCAATCGTTCTCCCGCCCGCTGCTGGACTGGTTCGCGGGCCATGCCCGGGATCTGCCCTGGAGAAGGACCTACGATCCCTACCAGGTCTGGATTTCCGAGGTCATGCTCCAGCAGACCCAGATGGATCGGGTGGTGGGCTATTTTCAGCGCTGGACCGCCGGGTTTCCGGACGTCCGCGCCCTGGCCGCGGCTCCGGAGGACAAGGTCATGGCGGCTTGGGAGGGGCTCGGCTACTATACCCGGGCGCGCAACCTGCTCCGGGCGGCCCGGCACGTGGTGGAAAATCTTTCCGGAATCCTGCCCCGGGACCATGCCGACTGGCTGGCCTTGCCCGGAGTGGGCCCGTACACTGCGGCCGCGGTCTGCGCCATCGCCCACAACCAGCCCCATGCCGTGGTGGACGCCAACGTGGGCCGGGTTCTGGCCCGTGTGTTCGACCTGGACACCCCAGTCCGGCAACGGCCCACGGCCAGGTTCATCGCCGAACAGGCCCTGACCCTGACCCCGCCGGGACAAGCCCGGAACTTCAGCCAAGCCTTGATGGAACTGGGCGCCCTGATCTGCCTGCCCCGCCGACCGCGTTGCTCCTTCTGCCCCCTGCATGACGTCTGCGAGGCCCGCCGCCTGGACATCGTCCTGGAACGCCCGGTCCCGTCCAAGGCCGTGACCACCATCCCCATCGACGTGGCCACGGGCGTGCTCATGGCCCAGGGACTGATCTACATCCAGAAGCGACTCGGAACCGGGGTCTGGGCCGGCCTGTGGGAGTTCCCCGGCGGGACCATCGAAGGCGCGGAAACCCCGGAGCAAACACTTATTCGCGAATACATGGAAGAAACCGGCTTCGCCGTGAACGAGCTACGCAAACTCGCCGTGATCCGCCACGGCTACACCAAATACCGCGTCGCCCTGCACTGCTACCACTGCCGCCTGAACGACGACCAACCCAAGCCCCCGCCCATCCTCACCGCGGCCCAGGAATACCGCTGGGTCCGCCCGGAGGAACTCAACCAATACGCCTTCCCCGCCGGCCATCGCAAACTCATTGACCAAACCTTCTCATGACATTCCCCGGCCATCTTGGAGACGGGATAAAAAACACCTCCAAAACACTTGCCAAGGCCTGGAGTTTTGGATAGAAGCTCAATCTTTCGCCGCCGAGGTAGCTCAGTCGGTAGAGCAGGGGACTGAAAATCCCCGTGTCGGCAGTTCAATTCTGTCCCTCGGCACCAGGAAAAATCAAAGGGTTTAGGCCAAACGGCCTAAACCCTTTTTTTGTCTTGTCGATTTTGTCCCGCATCTTTCCCGCTTTTGAAGAGCGCGCTCTGCTTCCCCCTCCGGCCCCTCCCTGTTTCAATCAGGGACCAGCCGTCGGTTTAGATACTCGCCCTCGCTGCACCGCAAGCACCAGTGTGGTGAATTGAGACAAGAACGAATGAAACGTTCCGATACAAAAAAATCAATGATCCAAAAGAAAGAACCTTGGCTTGCCATGGACATCTTCAGGACAACACATCACCCCCGGTACACCGTTCCCGGTAAATCCGGAAAAAAGCCCCTGGTGTCCAAGACCGGGGCTTTCAGTTCGGCCGGGGCGAGGGTCCTGTACTCCGCGTGGGCGGTGCACAGGATGATCAGATCGTACTCCCCGTCCACGGGACTGGACGTACGTCCGGCGTATTGGGCGTATTCCCGGCTGGGACGAATGACCGGTACATGGGGGTCGTTATAGAGAACCAAGGCGCCCTTTTGCTCCAGCAAGGCCATGATCCGATAGGTGGGGGACTCGCGGTCGTCGTCCACATCGGCCTTGTAGGCCAGACCCAGGAGAAGAATTTTAGAGTTTTTAAGCGGTTTGGCTCGGTCGTTGAGCACGTCCGCGGCCCGTTGGACCACGAAGGAGGGCATGGAGGTGTTGATCTCCCCGGCCAATTCGATGAATCGGGTGGCCACGTCGTACTCACGAGCCTTCCAAGTCAGGTAGAACGGATCGATGGGAATGCAATGCCCGCCGAGACCGGGACCGGGGTAGAAGGGCATGTAGCCGAAAGGCTTGGTGGAGGCGGCCCGGACGACCTCGAAAATGTCAATGCCCATTTTCATGAAGGCCGTCTTCAGTTCGTTGACCAGGGCGATGTTCACGCTGCGAAAGATGTTCTCCATCAGCTTAACGGCCTCTGCGGTGCGTGTGGAGGACACCGGCACGACATGGTCGATGACCTGTCCGTACAGGGCCAAGCCCACCTCAAGACAGGCCGGGGTGCTGCCGCCGCAAATCTTGGGGATAGTCCGGGTCTGAAAGTTCGGGTTGCCCGGGTCTTCGCGCTCCGGGGAGTAAACCAGGAACACGTCCCGGCCCACGACCTGCCCGACCTGTTCAATGCGCGGCCGCAGTTCCTCCTCCGTGGTTCCGGGATAGGTGGTGGACTCCAGGGACACGGCCTGCCCGGATCGCAGGTGCGGCAGAATCTCCTCCAGGGAGGCCAGCACGTAGGAAAGATCCGGCTCTCGGTGTGCGTTCAGGGGGGTGGGCACGCACAAGATCAGGGCGTCAGCCTCCCGAGCCCGGGAGAAATCCGTGGACGCATCGAAGGCTTTGGCATGGACGGCATCCTGAATCGGGGCCGAGGGAATGTGCTTGATGTAGCTCCGGCCGGCCAAAAGCTGGTCGACTTTGGCTTGGTCGATGTCCAACCCCAGGACGCGATATCCAGCTTCCAGATATCGCAAGGCCAGGGGCAGGCCCACATAGCCCAGGCCGATGATCCCGATGGTGGCTTGGCGGGCGGTCAGTTTTTGCAGCAGGGTGGTTTTGATCATGGGAAAGCCTGGGTGCCTGATTCATACGCATCAGGGCCTTGGTGTTGCCGCGGTGCGGCGTGGAATGCGGGGAGTTGGTCATGAGTAGCTCCAGACAAAGCGATAACGCGACTTTTGCCTGTGAGAACGCCAGTTACTCAAATGCCGATGACACCGCAACCGCATCCCACTCTCCCCTCCGACATTATCCAAACCGACCGGTGATATAATCCTCGGTGGCCCGTTGCTTGGGCTGGGTGAAGAGGGTGATGGTGTCCATGTATTCCACCAGGTTGCCCAGGTACATGTAGGCCGTATAGTCCGAAACCCGGGCGGCCTGCTGCATGTTGTGGGTGACGATGATGATCGTGTATTTTTCCTTAAGCTTAAAGATCAGATCCTCGACCTTGGCCGTGGAAATGGGGTCCAGGGCCGAGCAGGGCTCGTCCAGAAGAATCACTTCCGGCTCAATGGCCACGGCCCGGGCGATGACCAGGCGCTGCTGCTGCCCGCCGGACAGGCCGAAGGCGTTTTCGTGCAGCCGATCCTTGACCTCGTCCCACAGGGCCGCGCCGCGCAGGGCGTATTCCACCACCTGGTCCAGTTTTTTCCTGTCGTTGACCCCTTGCAGCCGCAGACCGTAGGCCACGTTCTCGTAGATGGACTTGGGAAAAGGATTGGGCTTCTGGAAGACCATGCCCACCCGCCGACGCAGTTCGGCCACGTCCACGGTCCGATCGTAGATATTCTCGCCGTCCAGCTTGATGCTGCCCTCGATGCGACAGATATCGATCAGGTCGTTCATCCGGTTGAAGCAGCGCAGCAAGGTGGACTTGCCGCAGCCGCTGGGACCGATGAAGGCCGTGACCCGCCGGGTGGGGATCTTCATGGAGATGTCCTTCAGGGCTTGGTCCTTGCCGTAGTAAAGCTGAAGGTTCTCCACTTCCAGGGAAAACGTTTCCTTTCTGAAATCCATTTTTTCTCGCGGATTGTCGGCGAAAAAATTGGCCATGACACCGTGGGGCGCCGGGGTGTTGTTCGTGGTACTCATATCACCTTTCCATAAGCTGCGTGGTTACGGTGGGGTTGCGGTTCAATGTCGGTTCGACGACGGGGCGTTGATCACGACTTGCCGTTGTAATGAAGAATTATCCGCAGTCCGTTCAAAAACCTCAAGTGCAAGAAGCAAGAAAAGTTCAAGATCGAAGCGTATTTATTGATACGTGAGAGTTTGAACTTTTTGCAGCGACGCAGCAATTGGGAGTTTTTCAACGGACTGCTAATCGCTTTCGCTGCGGTACTTCTCTCGCAGATAATTGCGGATGGTGATGGCCGTCAGGTTCAGGGTGATGATGATCAGCACCAGGACCAGGGCCGTGGCGTAGACCAGAGGCCGGGAGGCCTCCACGTTGGGGCTCTGGAACCCCACGTCGTAAATGTGGAAACCCAGGTGCATGAACTTGCGCTCCAGGTGCAGGTACGGGAAATACCCGTCCACCGGCAAGTTCGGGGCCAGTTTGACCACGCCCACCAGCATCAGCGGGGCCACCTCCCCGGCGGCCCGGGCCACGGCCAGGATCAACCCGGTCATCATCGCCGGGGTGGCCAGGGGCAGGACCGTGCGCCAGAGCGTTTCGGCCTTGGTCGCGCCCAGGGCCAGGGAGCCGTGGCGGATGGTGCTGGGTATCCGGGCCAGCCCTTCTTCCGTGGATACGATGACCACGGGCAGGGTCAACAGGGCCAGGGTCAGGGAGGCCCAGACCAGCCCCGGCGTGCCGAAGGTCGGTGCGGGCAGGGAGTCCTGGTAGAACATCCGGTCCAGGTTGCCGCCCACGAAGTAGACGAAAAAGGCCAGGCCGAACACCCCGAAGACAATGGACGGCACCCCGGCCAGATTGTTCACCGAGATGCGCACCAGACGGACTATGGGCCCCTGCTTGGCGTACTCTCGCAGGTAAATGGCCGCCAGCACGCCCATGGGCGTGACCACGATGGACATCAGGATGACCATCAGCACGGTGCCGAAAATGGCCGGAAAAATCCCGCCCTCGGTGTTCGCTTCCCGAGGAAAGCCGCTCAGAAATCCCCAGACCATGGTCACGTAATGGCCCATTTTCTGAACCAGGGACATGTCGTTGGGCCAGTGCACGTGGACAACGTTGGCCAGGGGAATTTCCACCTGGCGACCATCCATGGACTCAGCCACCAGAATGTCCCGGCGCATCTGTTCCAGCAGATCCAGCCGACGGGCGTTGATTCCCGCGTACTGGCGATCCAGTTCGTCCCGCTCTGCCTGCAATTCGGCCAGTCGTCGCTGGATTTCCGCGGACTCCAGATCCACGTTCCGCTCCAAGCCGCGTTCAGCCAATCGAATCCGCTCAAGCTGCCTATTCAACCCGCCGATCTCGTAGCGTTCGATCTGGTTGATTTCCCCGGCCAGTTCGTTGGCGCGGTCAACGAGAGGTAAAAGCTTATCCTTGCCGGCGTAGCCTTCGGCGATCACCACTCCGTCCTGCTTGACCTGGTGGAGAAACCCGATGAAATCACCCCATTCCCGACGCTCGACGACCATGGCCTCCCGAGGAGTGGTCCACTCGGAAACCAGCGGCTCCGGGTACCAGTAAAAATCCCGGCCGGTCAGATCCCGGTTGCCTTGCTTGATCAGAAAACGCTGGGTCAGGTCCACGTCTTCCGGAATCAGATGCCCGGACTCCCGCAGGACCAATCCGGTAACATTCTGGGAACGCATCGGGTTGCCCAGCACGCGAATCGTGGTCTCCGGGTCGGGATGATATTCGAACTCCACCACCGGGGCCGGCCAGAAGTGACCCAGCCCGCGCACCGCGATCAAGGCCAACAGACCGAAGACCATGATCATGCTTAAGCTGATCATCCCCCCGGTCAGCCAAATCCAGGGAGAGCCGCTTTTGAACCATTGACGTGTATTCATCCCGTTATCCTACGTTTCACATTGTATCTCGCATGAATCGAAATCGTGATCGTAATCGACTCCGAACAAACTTGACTCCAGACGTGGCGAAAACTTTTTGCGATACCGAATCGATTTCGATTGCGATTTCGATTTCGGTTGATACTGTAATCGATTGGCAACCGGCACTTGGATCTACAGCGAACTATACTTCTTGCGCAGCCGCTGGCGGACAATCTCCGCGGCCGTGTTCACAATGAACGTGAGCACAAAAAGCACCAGGGCCGCCAAGAACAGAATCCGGTAGTGCGTGCTGCCCACGGCTGTTTCCGGCAGTTCCACGGCGATGTTCGCGGACAGGGTGCGCATACCCTCGAAGATATTGAAGTTCATCACTGGACTGTTGCCCGTGGCCATGAGCACGATCATGGTCTCGCCCACGGCCCGGCCGAAACCGATCATGATCGCCGAAAATATTCCCGGACTGGCGGTGAGCAGGACCACACGGGTCACGGTCTGCCAGGGAGTGGCCCCCAAGGCCAGGGAACCCTGGGTCAGATGTTTGGGCACATTGAAGATGGCGTCCTCGGCTATGGAGAAAATGGTCGGAATGACCGCGAAACCCATGGCCAGCCCAACCACCAGGGCGTTGCGTTGGTCGTAGGTGATGCCCACATCCGTCAGCCATTGCCTGGCGCTGCCGTCGAAGAACCAGATTTCAATGTGCGGGCTGAGCGTGACGCAGACCCACCCGAAGACCAGAATTATGGGTACGAGCATGGCCGCTTCCCAGCCGTCCGGAACCAGCAGGCGGATGCGAAGGGGCAACCTGCTCCAGGAAAAGGCGGTCAGCAGCATCATCAGAGGCATGAAGACCACGATGGAAAAGACGGCAGGCAGGTTGCTCTCCACGAACGGCGCCAGCCACAACCCGGCCAAAAAACCGAGAATGACCGTGGGCAGGGCCTCCATGACTTCGATGGACGGTTTGACAACGGCCCGCAGCTTGGGGCTCATGAAATATGCCGCGTAGATCGCCCCGAGCACGGATAGGGGCATGGCGATGAGCATGGCGTAGAACGAGGCCTTGAGCGTGCCCAGGGTCAGGGGCATCTGGCTGAACTTGGACTCGAACTCGTCCGAAGCCGACGAGGACTGCCAGACATAGTCCGGTGCGGCCCGGCCTTCATACCAGACTTTTTGCCACAAGGCGCTGAACGAGTACTCGGGGTGCGGATTGTCCACATCCAGCAGGTGCAAATTCTGAGTCTCGTCCAGGGCCAACAGAGCCGCGTTGGTCGGGGAAAAGGCCAAAGTCCGGATGGGCGAGTCCGCCACGGGTTTCAGCAGCAGGGTCCGCTGGGAGGTGGGATAGTGCAGTCCCACGACCCCGGTGGCGTCCGCCGCGGCAAACCCCTTGCGAGTGTACTCCGTGGCCAGGATGGTGATCGGGGCGGCATGACGGTCAAAATCCCGAACGTGCGTGATGAAGTATTCGTTCTGTTCATTCCGGACCAAAAAATATTGGCTCAAGGTTCCGTCGGACCGGCCGACGATGAGGGAAACCGTACCAAGCAGGAAGTCCACGGCGGTGATGGACACGGATGCGTCCGGAACCACCTCCAGACTGTGTGCCGGTCCGGCCTGAGACGGTTGACGCAGATCGTAATAGTGCAGCTTGCCGTGCGCATCGGCCAGGAACAAATTGATCATGTTCGAGGAGATCAGCACGTCCACGACCTCGCCCGGTGCCGGCCCCAGATCGTGCTTGGTGGTGGTGACCACGGTCTCTCCGGTCAGGAAGGACGTCCGGGTGGCGAGCTGAACCAGGAGCACCCGGTCGTCGTCCGTCACCGTTGCCACGGCCGTTCCGGCGGCAGCCCGCTGCACGGCAATGCGGCGCAGTGGACGATTCGAGGGATCCACCGGGACGGGTTCGCTGCCGAATGGAAAGCTCAATTTGGGAACAATGGTCCGGACATTGCCGGTCCAGTCCAGCTCGAACTCATGGCGGACCAGGATGGCCGTGCCGTCCGAAAGCCCCAAAACAACGAGATTGGAACGCGGTTCCCCCTCACCGAAGGAACGGATCTCAACGCCTTCCGGTACCGGAACAACGACCTTCTCCATGGGCATACCGGTGGCCAGCTCGAAAAAAAGCACCTCGCCGTTGCCGCGATACCGGACACCGACTTCCTGGTACCGATCCATATCCAGCAACAACGTGCGTTCCTCCGGCCCTCCGGGGACGACATACGCGGTATTCGTCTCGATCTTGGCCGGAGCGAAAATCGGGACCAGTTCGATGAACAAGAAGATGAAGATCAGGGCCAGGGCCAAAACCACGCCCATTCCACCGGCACTGATGAAATATTTGGCGGAAACGTCCTTGGTCGTCCGGTATTTCCGCAACGAGGCGCGGGCCGTGGCGTCGGGCATGGCCCCGAACAGCTTGTCCAGGTCATGCGTGGGAGTTGAAGAAGATGAGCCGTTTTTCATGATGCGTCGCTTCCTGTACACGATGCGAAAGCCGAATGGAGGTTCCGATGACGATTCGTCGAGAGAGAAAAAGCCGCCCCATGCCGGAGCATGGAGCGGCGTCAAGCGGATGGTTCGGGAAGGCCTACAGTCCGATTTGGGCGCGGACCTGGGCGGCGACGGTTTCGGGCAGCGGGATGTACCCGTCGCGGACCACGACTTCCTGGCCCTGCTTGGAGAGTACCAGGCGCAGGAACTCCCGCTCCACCGGAGCCAGCGGCTCGGTGGGATTCTTGTTCACATACAGAAACAAACCGCGAGCCAGCGGGTAATTGCCGGAGGCGGCGTTTTCCGCGTTGGGTTCGTAACAGGTTCCGCCCATGTTGATGGACGCGGCCTTCACCCCGGAGGTGATGTAGCCGATACCGGAATAGCCGATACCGTTGATGGACTCGGTCACGCCCTGGACCACGGAGGCGGAGCCGGGTTGCTCGTTGATGGTCGGCTTGTAGTCGCCGCCGCACAAGGCCACGTCCTTGAAGAAGCCGTAGGTGCCGGACACGGCGTTACGGCTGTAGATGGTGAAGTCGCGATTGGCCCAGGCGCCGGTCAGGCCGACCTGCCCCCAACGGGTGACGTCTTCGCCGTGACCGCAGCGACGGGTGGCGGAGAAGATGGCGTCAATCTCGGGGATGGACAGGCAGTCCAGGGGGTTGTCCTTGTTCAGATACACGGCGATGGTGTCCACGGCCGTGGTCACCTTGACGGGCTGGTAACCGTAGCGCTGTTCGAACTGCTCGATTTCCGTGGCCCGCATTTCCCGGCTCATGGGCCCGAAATTAGCCGTGGCTTCGATCAGGGCCGGCGGGGCGGTGGACGAACCGGCACCCTGGATCTGGATGTTCACATTGGGGTAGTAGCCCTGGAAAGCTTCAGCCCAGAGGGTCATCAGGTTGTTCAGAGTGTCCGAGCCCATGCTGGACAGATTGCCGGAAATACCGGAAACCGGGGTGTACTCGGGCAGGGCCGGGTCAACTCCGGTTTGAGCCGACACATTGCCCGCGGTCAGCATTCCAAAAAGCATGATAGTTGCTAAAATCTTCCGCATAAAAGAGATTCCTCCTGTTCATTTGTGGCGATTTCGACCCGCCGACATGGCGAACCGTCCAAGGCCATTTTCCATGACCGTGAACATAGGAGGGAATTGTTACAACAATATGACGGGAAGATGACATTTGTCCGAAGAAACGCGACGACTCGAAGTTCCCGGTCCGACCTGGGAACGAAAAAAACGAAGGGAAGAATAAAGGAGGAGGAAAAGGGAGAATCCGCATCTCGGGAGCCGATGGCGGATCAAAGATTCAATCGAAGTAATACCCCATCATCAAGACCAGGGAATTCACGCCTCGATTGTCCTTATGCAGTCCGGCGTTGGACAGGTGGTGCAGGCGCAGGGACGCCCAGATTCGGGATTGGTTATGGCCGGGGAATTCGACGCCGATCCCGATTTGGGGGTTGAAATTCAGCCGCGAGCCTTGCCCGGCGACTTTGTGCTCCGAGTACATCACCCCGACACCGGCCTCTCCGTAAGGACGGAATAGGGAACCGCCCAAACCGTCCAGGTAATAGAGGGCCAACCCGCCCACCGAGGCCAGCCCTCGCGAAGAGCCTTCCGTCGTGCCGCCCAGGCTCGCCTCGATTTTAAAACGCAAGGGCTCGGGCGCCGCATGCGGCCAGATGTCCTCGTAATCGAACAGCATGAACCCGGTGACCAGCGCGAAGTCCTTGACGTCTCCAGGGCCATAAGCCAAGCCGTATCCCAAGCCCAAACCCAGACGAGGAGAATGACCGACCCCTTCGAGCGTGGACTCGGCCCGAGCCGTGAGCGCGGAGGCCCCCAAAAACAGGACGGCAATCGCAACGACGGCCAACGCCGTCTTCATCCAAGACCGCGGCCTTGGATCACAAACCAGCCAGGACAATCGTCCCATATTCCCCTCCTGATCCATACTTGAGGCAGGCGACCCGGGAAACTTCCCGAAGCGCTCCAGAATACCGATTATCGTGCCGCATGTGGTCCGCGAAGGACAGGCATCCCTCCCGGATGGCCATGCCGGCGACGGCGAGATCAAAAGCCTGGCCAATGGGCAGACTGCCGTAGGCCGGGGCGCAAGCCGCGATTGCCAAAGGGTTTCGCCCTGCCGCTTCCAGAACATGCCGGTACCGGAACCCGGTGGCCTTGTGTCCGTCAGCCCCCAAAAGCAGGAGTGTCCCCGGAGAGTCCGGCTTGCTTGGCGATCCATCGAAAAAACCATCAAAGTTTTGATGGTCCTCACGGCCCATGCCGACATTCACAACATGACCGTACGCGCCCGAACGGCCGGGCTCTGATCGCTCAAGCACGAAAAAGGCCGCCCCCTCGCCCAGGACGGCGGTTTGCCGGTCAAGCTCCAGGGGCATGACAGGCTGACCGGCAGCTTGCGGCCCGAAAAAACGCGACCAGCAATATCCGCGCACCGGGCAGTGCTCATCCACGGCCCCGAAAAGCACCCTGTCCACCCGGCCTTCCGCCAGCCATTGCCCGGCCGTGAGCAGAGCCGATACCGTGGACAGCTCGAACTGGCTGACTGTCAGGCAGGGACCGGTGATCTTCAGCAGAATGGAGATATGGGCCGCCGCGGCGTTGTGCACGGAGTTGGAAAAATGGGTCGGCGAAGCGCAGGCGTCGCCGTCGTGAATCACGGAGTCGAGGAAGGCGAAGGTGGTGGCCGCCGCGCCGTAGCCCGTGGCCACGATGACGCCGGTCCTTTCATTTTGGCTATCCAATGATCCGGGCCCGGAAAGCCCCGCGTCCCGCAAGGCCAGGCTCGCACCCAGCAGAGCCAGACGGGAGAGGCGATCCACGCGGCGCAGGGACCGCTTGGGAACGAACTCGTCAAGGGCCGTCAGATCGGCCTGAAATGCCGGGACGCTTTCCATCCCCTGCCCCCCCTGGAATTCGGGCCCACCGACCACCGGTGACCGTTTCCCCTCCACGGCCAGCCGCAACTCACCCAACCCGACCCCGAATCCGCCGACAACCCCGATGCCCGAAACGGCAAGAGGCGGCGGGAAAGCAAGAAAATTCGTGTGTAATGACGTTTCACGCATGATTGCCGCGAAGTTTATGCAATGACGGGATTCTGGGCAAGAGATTGCGATTCGGGCCTTTTGCATGTTTCGACATGGCAGGATTGACGCCGGTGATCTGGTTGTGGCACTCGACAAGGCCGAGGACATCGTGGCGGCGACGGCGATACGGACCTTCAAGGCTTCGCCCCGCCTCGAAAAATGACCGCTTCATCTCACCCCTAAAATCAACAGGAGGACCATCCCATGACCATGCAGGACCGTGCACCCGCTAACCGCATCATTCAAGCCCGTTGGCTCGCTGCGATGCTCTTACTGTGCTTCGTCCTTGTTTTGCTCTCCTCCTGTCGCTCCACCGGCTCATCAGGGCAGATGACAAGCGCCACTTCGGAAATCCGGTACACCAAATACAATATTCACGCCCAACAGAGCCGCCGGGACATCAAAGCCAGCTATGCCGGATATGTCGACTCCGGGGACGGACATTTTGTTATCCCTGCGGGATCCAAAGTGATGTTTCCCGGCAAGGGGCAGCGGTGGAGGAACGGTTTCTGGTTCACCGTGGCCGACACCGGACAAAAGGTGTTTTTCGAATTTCACCGAGGCCGGATGGGCATGGGCGAACACGAGTACATCGAACTGATCACGTCCGGTTCACCCGTCTCCCTGGACCGCTTTTCGGAGCAGGACAGGAAAGGAATCAAGACCGGTAAAGTATACACCGGCATGACCAAAGAGGGAGTTCTCACTGCCCTCGGCTATCCGGCCAAACACAGAACGCCCTCTCTGGAAAGCAATACCTGGATCTATTGGCGCAACCGCTTCATGACCATGGGCGTGGTGTTTGACGGCAACGGACGGGTCGTCTCCATAACCGATTAGTCGATATCCGTTCGGCTCTTCATATTATGGACATCACTCCCATCGCCCTGATCACCGGCGCGAGCAAGGGCATCGGCGCGGCCACGGCCCTGGTCCTGGCCCGTGACGGGTTCGACATCTGGTTGAATTATCGCGGAGACCATCACGCGGCGGCGACGGTGCGCGAGGCCGTCGTCGCCCTGGGCCGGAACTGTCGGCTGTTGCCCTTTGACGTGGCCGATGCAAACGCGACGACCGCCGCCCTGGAACCGCTTTTGGACGAGGCCACGCCTTTTGCCGTGATCAACAACGCCGGATTCGCGGCGGACACCCTGATGCTGACCATGGACTTCGAACGGGAGTGGAAACGGGTGCTGAACGTGCACCTGGACGGTTTTTTCCTGGTCACCAAACTGGTCCTGGCCAAAATGCTGCGCAAGCGCCGGGGCCGGGTTGTGAACATCGTCTCCACGTCCGGCCAGGCCGGCATGGCCGGCCAGGTCAACTATTCCGCGGCCAAGGCCGGACTCATCGGCGCGACCAAGGCCCTGGCCCAGGAGATGGGCAAACGGAACATTTTGGTCAATGCCGTGGCCCCGGGCTTCATCCAGACCGACATGACCACCGACCTGCCCTGGGACGCCATCCTGCCGAAGATTCCCCTGGGCCGAGTCGGCCGGCCCGAGGAAGTCGCCGAAGTCGTCTCCTTTCTCTGTTCCGCCAAGGCCACATACATCACCGGCCAGACCATCGCGGTCAATGGCGGGATATACATGTAAACGCCATTCGGCCAAAATCCATGATTTTTTTTGGTTGAAAAAGGACAAGGTTGAAGGTTTGGAAAGCGCGGCATGAGGCAACACCTGACTTCCCTTTCAACCTTGAACCTTCAGCCTTCAACCTGTATTTCCTCTTGAATCTAAGCATGCATCAAGCGGCCATCACCGGCGTAGGGATCGTCTCTTCCTTGGGCAACGACGCGGATTCCGCGGCCCGGGCCCTGTATGAGGGCAGGTCCGGAATCAGCGTAGATCTGGAACGGATAAAGTTGGGCTTCAGAAGCGCCTTGACCGGCCTGATTCGCGGGTTCGACCCCGCCAGACACCTCAGTCGCAAACAGCGCAAGACCATGCCCGAGTTCGCGGTCCAGGCCCATGCCGCGACCATGGAAGCCCTGGCCATGGCCCGGCTGGACCCGGATGATCTGCGCAACGACCGCACCGGACTGGTGTTCGGATGCGACTCCAGTTGCCTGGCCGGCGTGGAACAAGTGGACATGCTCCGTGAACGCCTGGACACGCGGTCCATCGGCAGCGGGCATATCTTTCGCTCCATGACCTCCACCATCACCATGAACCTGAACACCCTGCTGGGCACTCGGGGCGCCTGCTGGACCATCAGCTCGGCCTGCTCCAGCGGCGGGCACGCCGTGGGCCAGGCCGCGGACCTGATTGCCTCGGGCCGTCAGGACCGGGTGCTCTGCGGCGGAGCTCAGGAAATCAACTGGCAATCGGTGTGCAGCTTCGACGGCCTGGGAGCCTTCTCCACCCGCATGGACCGACCCCAGACCGCCAGCCGTCCATTCGACGCGGACCGGGACGGTCTGGTACCCGGGGGCGGCGCGGCGACCCTGCTGCTGGAACGGCTGGATCTGGCCCGCAAACGCGGCGCTCAGGTGCTCGGTCTGGTCCGCGGATACGGCTTTTCCTCGGACGGGGAGCATATCTCCGTGCCCAGCGGCGACGGCCTGGAACGGGCCATGCGCATGGCCCTGAGCGAGGCGTGCTGGAACCCGCCGGAAGTCGACTATATCTGCGCCCACGCCACGTCCACGCCCGCCGGGGACTCCGTGGAAGCCGAAAGCATCGCCCGGCTTTTCGGAACACCCACCCCTCCCGTCTCCTCGCTGAAATCCATGACCGGCCATGAACTCTGGATGTCCGGCGCGGCCCAGGCCGTCTACTGCGTACTCATGGCCCGGGAAGGCTTCATCGCCCCGAACATCAACTTCGAACGCCCGGACCCCGCCTCGGCCAAACTGGACATCGTCACCGAAACCCGCTCCGCCCGGCTGCGCAACGTACTCTGCAACTCCGCCGGCTTCGGCGGGACCAATGCCTGTCTGGCTTTGGGTTTTCCGGAATGAAGTTCGACCATATCGTTATCGGCTCAGGAATTTCCGGGCTGGCCTGCGCCGTCATCCTGGCCCAGAGGGGGCGCCGGGTGGCCGTGGTGGAGAAGACCGGTCAGGCCGCCCCGCTGCTCAAGGGGTTTGAGCGCAAGGGCCTGCATTTCGATACCGGGTTTCATTACACCGGCGCGTATGGCCGGGGCGAGGTTCTGGACGTCTATTTTCGCTGCCTGGGGATCGAGGACGGGCTGACCAAGGTCCCCTACGACGCCGACTGCTTTGACGCGGCGCGCTTTCCTCTGGACGATTTTTCCTTCGGTTTTCCCCAGGGGTATGACCGGCTTCGTCAGCGGCTGCACGCGGATTATCCTGGGGAAAAGGCCGGAATTGACGCCTATCTGCGGATCGTGGCCGAGGAATTTGACCGTTCCCCGCACCTGAACCTGGACCTGCCCTTTGACGCCGTCGGCGCGTTCAATCCCCTGCACGAGCAAAGCGTCGCGAGTTGTCTGGGCGGGCTGTTCCGGGACGAACGGCTGCGGGCCCTGCTGTCCCTGCACTTTCTGCTGTACGGCGTGGAGCCGGGCCAGGCCTCCATGGCCCTGCACGCCCAAGTCTGCGGCTCCCTGTATCAGTCCGTGCATGGGATCAAGGGTGGCGGCAAAAGCCTGGTCGCGGCCTTGACCCGCCGTCTGGAAGAGTTGGGCGTGGTTCTGCTGACCGGACGCAACGTCAAGCGAATTGAAGTTGCTTCTGGGCATTGTCGTGGCGTGGCGTTGGAAGACGGCGAGGTTGTCCGGGCGGATGCCTGCATCGCCGCCATCCACCCGTGCTCCCTGCTGTCCATGGTTGATGAAGCGGCCTTTCGCCCCGCCACCAGACGTCGCTTTCAGGCCTACGAGGAAACTTCGTCGGGCTTCATGTTTTCCGCCGCGGTGGATACATTTCCCAATATCCTGGATCGCAAGAATCTGTTTCTCTGCCCGGATCTGGATCTGGACGGATATTGCCGGCCCGACCGGCCTATTGAGAAGCGTCCGTTTTTTCTGGCCGCCGCCGGAGCGGCCGACGGCTCCTCCGCACGAGGAATGATCCTGCTCTGTCCGGCGTCCATGGAGGAAATGCGGCCCTGGCTGAACTCCGGCCCACGAGATCGTCCGGAATCCTACCGGACGACGAAACAGGAACTGATGAACCGGGTTCAGGCCCATGTATTGAGGATGGTCCCGGAAATCGGCTCCATGACCATGCTGGACTGCGCCACCCCCCTGACGTTCAGGGATTGGGTCAACATTCCCTCGGGCAGCCTCTACGGGATCAAACAGAAGCACGGCCAGATCGCTCCGTCTCCCCTGACCAAGATCAAGGGCCTGTTGCTGACCGGCCAAGCCCTGACCGGCCCAGGGGTTCTGGGCGCGACGATTTCCGCCTTTCTGACCTGCGGATTCATCCTGGGGCCGGAAACGCTGCGCAAGGAGGTCCAGCAATGTCGCTGAACCGGGTGGTGATTACGGGGCTGGGAGCGGTCTCGCCCTACGGCGTGGGCGTGGAGACGCTGTACGCGGCCATGACCCGCGGCCAAAGCGCAATAACCGAGCATCCAGACCTCAAAGCGATCAAGGGCTTGCGCTGTCACATCGCCGGGCTCGTTCCGGAGCTGGATGCCAGGGAGATTCCCAGAAAACACCGTCGCACCATGTCCCGGATGTCCGTCTTCGCCGTGCTGGCCGCCATGGAGGCCCTGGAATCGGCCCGGGTCGACGAGTCGTTGCGCCGCTCCGAGCAGACCGGCGTGATCATCGGGACCACCGTGGGCAGCCCTCAGACCCTGCAGGATTTCTTCGCGGAGTATTTGCGGGAATTTTCCATCGAGCAGGTCAAGTCGTCCCTGTTCTTCAAGATCATGGGCCACACCTGCGCGGCCAACGTGGCCCAGGCCCTGGGCATCGGCGGCCGGGTCATGGCCCCCTCCGCCGCCTGCGCCACCGGAGTGCAGGCCATCGGCCTGGGCTACGAAGCCATCGCCCTGGGCCGACAAGGGATCATGCTCTGCGGCGGTGCCGAGGAACTGCATCCGTTGACCGTGGGCATTTTCGATATTATCAACGCGGCCTCCACCGGATACAATACCGATCCGGGCAGATCGCCCCGACCATTCGACGCCCGGCGAGACGGCACGGTTTGTTCCGAGGGCGGCGGGGTTCTCGTTCTGGAATCCCTGGATTCCGCGCTGGAGCGGGGTGTCCCGATCCTGGCCGAAATCATCGGGTTCGCCTCCAACTCCGACACCACGAACATCTCCACCCCGGACCCCGGTCGGATCGAGCAATGCATGCGCCTGGCCCTGGCCGACGCCGGGCTGGAACCCGGTCAGGTCGACTACGTCAACGCCCACGCCACGGCCACGGAACTGGGCGACCCGGCGGAATGCCGGGCCATTGCCCGGCTCTTCGGCGACGCCGTGCCCGTCAGCGGTTTCAAGGGCCACCTGGGGCACACCTTGGCCGCCAGCGGAGCCCTGGAATTGATCGCCGTGGTGCGCATGCTCCAGGACGGTCTGTGCCTGCCGACCTTGAACCTGGACCAACCCGACCCTGAATGCGCCATGGTCCGCCATGTCCGGGAACCGGAACCCCGCATTATGGATATCGCCGTCAAAAACAACTTCGCCCTGGGCGGAGTCAATGCCTCATTGATCGTAAGGAAATTCGCCGAACATGCAGCAAGACATCCAGAAAGACATTATTGATACCGTAAACACCGCCCTGGCCGAGGAATTCGAACTGGACGCGGAGGCCATGAAGCCCGAGGCGCACCTGTTCAACGAACTGGGGCTGGACAGCCTGGATGCCGTGGACATGGTCATCGTCCTGGAGAAGGCCTTTGGCTGCAAGCTCCGGGACGAGCAGGCCATCCGGGAAATCCGCACCCTGGGCGACCTGTACGCCTTCATTGAGACCAAGCGCAAGGAACTGGAATGACCGAGGTTCCCCCGCCGGAGGCCGCGCCGCCCGCGGCTTCACGGCGCCTGGGGCCGTCAGCGCTGGTGATGAGCGCGGTGGTTTATCCTCTGCTGATCCTGCAAACCCTGGCCTTCGTTCTCCTGGCCCCGATAGTCCTCCCCCTGGCCCGCCTCGCCACCGGCCGACCCATGGACCGGATCGTACGGTATTTCATCCGGTTCTACGGCCAGGTCTGGATGGTCCTCATCGCCCCTTTCACGCGCTTTGAAAAAATCGACTTGGCCCTGGACCGCTTTCCCCAACCCTGTATCATCGTCCTGAACCACCGCTCTCTTTTCGATATTTTCTGCATGGGGGCCCTGCCCTTCAGCAACGGCGGGTTCGCCCTGCGGTCCTGGCCGTTCCGGATGTTCTGGTACGCCCCGTTCATGCGCCTAGCCCGTTACGTGGACATGGAATCCCTGGGCCGGGAGGAAGGCTTGCTCCGCTGCCGTGAACTCCTGGCGGAAGGTATTTCGTTGATGTTTTTCCCGGAAGGCCACCGGAGTCGGGACGGACGACTCGGCAGGTTCTACTCCGGGGCGTTCAAGCTGGCCGTGGAAACCAACACGCCCATCGTGCCGGTCTGCATTTCCGGCACGGATCACCTCCTGCCGCCGGGCGCCCTGCTCATGGCCCCGACTACCATCCGCCTCCAGGCACTATCGGCAGTTGATCCGTCCACCTTCACCGGCGAATCCGGACACGTGGCCCTGCGCAAGACCGTCAAGGCGGCCATGGCCGAGGCCCTTGAAAAACAGCGGTGAGAAAACGGGTCGCTGAGCCCGGATCGAGGCGACGGAGGTTTGTCGCTATCCCCGCGTCGCTTGCCCCAGAAGAAGGGCCGGGCCGGAATGAATAGTCCAATCCGCCGCCTTGCCCATCTCGTTTATGGGCAGTTCGGGACCGAAGATGATGGAGGCGGGCTGTTCAAGGTGGGACAGGTGGCGGGCCAAATGGACGCGCAAGGCGTCCCGGATGCCGGGATCGGCCTCCCGGTCCGGTTGAAGCACCACGAAGGCCTTCAGGCGATGGCCCTCTTCCGGGCGCATCAGCCGCACGGCGCAGTCGACCACGGCTTCATGGGCCAGCAACACATTGCGGACCCGGGAAGGATAGACATTGATCCCGGCGACCTGGACGGCATGGTCCAGGCGCTTTTTGACGAAAAAACGGGTGTGATCCACCCAGTCCAACATATCCTGGATGGTGAACGGCTCGGACGATCCGCCCTGCTCCAACACACGCGCCAATTGATCCTCGCCGACCCGCTTCCAGGTGGGCAGCAAGGTCAAGGGATCGTTCAGTCCGGTCCGATAACCGATGGCTCCGTTTTCCGATGAGCCGTATATTTCAAGCAGTGTTTCCAATCCCCGGCGCTTGAGATCCCGGATGGTTTCCGTCGGACAGGGCCCCGTGGAGGTGACCCCGAGCACTCCAGGGGGAAACGTTTCACCGGTTTCAACGCAGAGCCGCCAGGCATGCGGAAAGCCAAGAACCGCGTCGCCCGGACGCAGCTCGTTGATCAAGGCGGAAGGATTTATGAAGCGCCGATCCTGGCAGGGGACGTCCAGCAACTTGGGAACCAGGACCGCGTGGATGAACCCGTAAATGTGGTGCGGCGGGACCAGGGCCAAAAAACGGTTGACGTGAGGAAACAAGTCGGCCAGATGCACGGCGTCCTGTTCCAGGAAAAAGACGTCGCGAACAACGGTTTTCGGTTCGCCGGTGCTGCCGGAAGTGGAAAAGGCGATGCGTTCCGGTCGCGGACCGATCTGTTCCAAAAGATATCCGGCCCATTGTCCCAGAGTCGGCAACCCGGCCAAAACCGCGGCCTTTTCCGCCGACAGGCCGAAATACCCGGCCACCTGTTCGGAGGCCTGGGCCAGTTCATCCGGCGTTGCCTTCAGCGGCTCCACCTGAAAATCGCTGTCCGGACTGATGAGCAGTTCATCACCGAACACGTCGGAAATGTTGCGAACCGCCTTGAGCTTGGCAAACGCGACAGCCCGGGTCAAAATGAAATAATCGGAACGATCAAGCGCAATCCGCCGCACGCTGAGCCTCGCAATGGATGCGTGGAACAAATTTTGTCATGAAAAATAACCTTTCTTGCAAATTTTCGCCGGAAGACATCGAAGACGCCAAGCAAACGGGACGCTTATTGTCCATGGAACTGGAATTGTCCAGGGCGTGCAATCTGCGGTGCATTTACTGCTATGCGGATTCCGGGACGGCCCTGGACGCGGAGTTGTCCCTGTCGGAGATTCTGGATGCCGTGGACCAGGCCGTGGAACTGGGGGCCAGGCGGATCATCGTCCTGGGCGGCGGGGAGCCGTTGGTTTATCCAGACATCCTGGCCATCCTGCGACATATTCACCGGCGCGGAGCGGCCATTGATCTGTTCACCAACGGGACGCGGATCACCGCCGAGCTGGCCAAGGAATTCATGGCCCTGGGAGTCAGTCCGGTGATCAAGATGAACAGCATGCGCGAGGAGGTGCAGGACGTGCTGGCGGACAAGCCCGGGACCTTCGCGAAAATCCGCCAGGGGCTGCACCATCTGCGCGACGCGGGATACCCCGCGCCAGAGCTTCCGCTGGGCGTGCAGACCGTGATCTGCCGCCAAAATCTCTCGGAACTGCCGACCATGTGGGCCTGGATTCGCGACCAGGGCATGGTCCCGTACTTCGAGACCATCACCCTTCAGGGCCGAGCCCGCCACTACCCGGAACTGCTCGTCGGCCCCGAGGAAATCCGGTCCTTGTTTCAAACCCTGGCCGACCTGGACAAAACCCGCTTCGGCATGGAATGGGACCCACGCCCCCCGGTGGCCGGCCTGACCTGCAACCGCCATTTCTACACCTGCACGATAACCGTGCACGGCGACGTCGTCCCCTGTCCGGGCGTGGACATCGCCGTGGGCAACATCCGCACGGCCAGGCTCGCTGAGATCCTCCACCAAAGCCCGGTCATCCGCGACCTGCGCAACATCCGCGAAACCATCAAAGGGGCCTGCAAAACCTGCGAGTTCCACCATTCCTGCTACGGCTGCCGAGGCATGGCCTACCAGCACACCGGCGACTACCTGGCCGCGGACCCTCTTTGCTGGAGAAATCCGGAGCGGATCAACTCATAAACAAGCCATGTGCATGATCAATTCCGATGGTGTCAGCACGGGGAGCGCGGCATTCTTGAAGTCTGGAACGTTCCTGGTCACGATGTACTCCGCGCCGACATGACGGGCGGACGCATGCACGACCGCGTCTTCGAAGTCGGCGAAACCAGAAGCCAGAGCGCTCTCCAGCACCACGCGATTCACGGGAGCGACGACGAACAAGGCGAGCAGGGAACGGACATGGCCCATGGCAGCCTGGGTGCCGAGCACCTTGGCCGCGAGGTAATGGATGGTGGTCACCGTCGTGGCGCAAATGGAGCCCTTAATTTCGGAGCGTTCCACCATTGCCAGGAGCAGGGCGGCATCATCGGCAAAAGGCTCTCTGTCCAGCAGGACGTCCAGGATCACGTTGGTATCGAAAAGAACGTTCACAGGTACTTTTCTTCCAGATGTTTCCGGTACTCGTTTTCCTCCACAGGCCTGCCTTTCAGGGCCCCTTTGAGGCTTTTCACGACCGGTGGCAGTGGAAGCTCCCTGCCTTGCTTTTCATTTCGGATCATTTCAAACAGATCCGCGACAATGCGTGAAACGGATTTGCCCGTCCGGGCGGCGTGTTGCTTGGCCGAATCGATCAGCTCGTCATCCAAGCGCAAGGTCAGTTTCGTGTTCATGCTTCCTCCTCTTTGACGTACACTCTTCCCCAAGAAGTACGTCGCGCTTGAGAGCATGTCAAATCCGGATATATTCACGGCTAATCTCAAAGGAACGCACCCATGATCCAACTCCCCCACTCCGCCGCCGACCTGATGCCCCACCAGCCTCCCATGCGCCTGATCGACACGGTCCTGTCCGTGGAGCCGGACGGTTCGGGCACGGCGGAGACCGTTATCCGGGCGGACAATATTTTTCTGGACCGGGACGACGCGTTGCTCCCCGAGGCCATGGTGGAACTTATGGCCCAGACCTTTGCCGCGGTCAGCGGCTATAGTGATCTCCAGGCCGGGCGTCCGGGGCGGACGGGGTATCTGGTGGGGGTGAAAAAAGTCTCGTTTCCCACACCGGAAGCCAACCAGCCGAGCGTCTCGGTCGGCGACCGGCTGACCGTCGGAGTCCGGCCCACCGGAGAGTTCGCAGGATTCGTGATCATCGACGCGGAGGTCCGCCGTCACGACGATCTTTTGGCCCAGGGAGAACTGAAAATCTGGATCGCTTCGGACGGCGATGAGCAAGGAGGCCCGGCATGACGATTCACCGCCTGGCCTTGTCCTGTTTTCTCCTCCTCTTCCTGTCTCTCGGACTTCCCCCAACCGCCGTGACTGACGAATTCAAGGAATTGACGCCGGCCTTACGGGAACGCCTGGCGGTCATTCACCAAGGCACCCGATCGGTCCAAGGGGATTTTGAGCAGGAAAAGCGCCTGAGCATGTTCGACCGAACCTTTGTTTCCATGGGCGTCTTCGCCGTGAAGCAACCCGGCAAAATTCACTGGGCCTATCAGGAGCCCTCCGCTTTTGGATTCGCCTCGGACGGGGAACAGGTCCGGCGCTGGAATGAACATTCCGGGATGTCCGCCCCCTCCCCGCTGGCCCGGGATCCAATCCTCTCGGTGATCGTGGACCAGATGCTGGCCTGGTCCACCATGGACGCCGAAAAACTGGAAGCCTCTTTCACCCTTGCCGTGCCAAAGACGACCCCAGAATCGACCCCGGAAACAGCCCCGCTTACCCTGGAACTCCTGCCCAGAACCCGTCAACTCGCGGCGGTCCTCCAGCGCGTCCAGGTCTCCTTTGACCGGGACGAAACCCACCTTCAGGAGATCGTGCTCTTCGAACCCGACGGCGACACCACCCGCATCCGCTTCTTCAACGTCCGCGTCAATGAGGATGTTTCACCGGGGCTGTTCTAGGATCATGGCGCGAACTCCAGCCACGGTGCGCCTTTTCACCGTTTTATTGTCCCATAAAGCCACAGTTCTCCTGCTCCTCGCGGGCTGCCTGGCCATGGGACTTTTTTTTCTGCGCCAGGCAACCCTGGCGGAGGACATCGAGGCCATGCTCCCCGACGACGGCTCCGGCCTGGCCGGGGATGTCCGTCTGCTGGGCCATGCCCCGTTCCTGTCCAAGGTGCTCGTGATCCTGGAACCGGTGCCTGGGCAGTCCGGGCTTGTCGATCTGGAAGTTCTGAGGCAAGCGGCTCAAGATATTCGAGAAGCGGCCGGCCCGCCCTGGTTCGCCGAACCAAGCACAGCCCCCGACCAGCCGGAAGCTCAGGATATGGCGGATCAGTTTCTTTCCCTGCTTCCGGCGCTTTCCACGCCATCCGACCTGGAGCGCATCGAGACGCTGCTCCATCCGGAATCCGTCCGTCGCGCCCTGGAAGGTGCCCGCGAGACGCTCCTGGGATTGCAGGGTATCGGGATGAAGGGACTGATCAGCTCGGACCCGCTGGGATTGCGGAATCTGATCTGGGGTAAGCTGTCTTCCCTTGACATTATCGGTGACGGCCTCGCCATGTCGAATCCCGGTGAAGGCATTTTCCTGAACCCGGATCATCCCGGAGCCCTGCTCGTCCTGGACACTCCCGTGGCCATGACCGACGCCCGGGGCTCCCGGGACATGCTGGCGGCCCTGGATGACATTCTGGCCGCGGCGCTGGCGGATGCGTCTTCGGATGACCTTTCGAATGATCTTTCGAGCCCGATACGGGCCTTCGTGATCAGCGGCCACGCCTATACCGCGGCCAACGCCCAGGCCATCCAGCGGGATCTGGCCCTGGTGCTTCCCGTCTCGGCCCTGGGCATTCTGGCCCTGTTCGTTCTGTTTCTGCGTTCCTGGCGGGCTGCATTCGCCTACGCCGCGCCCCTGGTCGCCATGCTGGCTGGCGTCGCGGCCGTGGCCGCCACCGGCAATCCTCTCTCCGGCATCACGCTGGGCTTCGGGGCCGTACTCATGGGGCTGGCCGTGGATTACGGGCTGCATGTCTGGTACGGGCTGCGACGCGGCGCTGATCCGGCACAGACTCTGGCCCTGCTGGCCAAGCCGATCCTGTTCTGCTGGCTGACCTCCGCCGGGGTGTTCAGCCTGCTCCTGTTCTCCAGCCTGCCGGGACAGCGGCAATTGGCCCTGTTCACGGTTTCCGGCCTGAGCGCGGCCATGCTTCTGTCCCTGACGGTCCTGCCGGTTTTGCTGCTGCGCCGAAACAAGCGGCGTCCGTCCACGCCAGTTCATCCGCCAGAGCGACCATTGGCGCATTTGGCCTCATGGCCGACTCGCCGCAGGCCGGCGATCTCGGCGTTCGTCGCCCTGCTGGCGACCGCCGTGCTCTGCTGGCCCTCGATTCATTTCGACGGACGCCTTCAGGCCCTGAGCATGGTCCCCGAAGAACTGGCTCAGGCCGAGCGGGTCGTCGCGCAGTCCTGGGGCGGGGTGCGCAGCCTGGCCATGCTCGTTGCCCAGGGCGATACCCTGGAAAATGCGTTGCAAACGGCCCATGCCCAACATGCCTTTCTGGAAAAAGCGGGCCCGGGCACGCCCGTCGCCAGCCTGGCCCCGCTGTTGCCCCCCGCGTCGGTTCAAGAGGAATCCATCTGCCGATGGACGGATTTCTGGACGCAACGAAGAGCCGGGCTTCGGGATATCATGGCCAGGGAAGGCGCGCGCCTGGGCTTCGCGCCCCAGGCCTTTGCCCCGTTTTTTGACTTCCTCCAGGCCGAGCCTGAACAGGTCCGTATCGATCACCTCCGTCGTCTCGGTATGGAAGAGCTGATCGACATGCTCGTTGTTCCGGACAACGCGGGCGTGACCATCCTCACGCTGCTTCCCGACAAGCCCGAACTCCACGCCCTCCTCCCTTCCGAAACCCGGCTGGTATCCCAGTCTCTCCTGGGCCGGCACATCGCCGCGGCCCTGCACCGGGACATGACCCGCTTTCTCCTGGCCGCCGGAGTCTTCGTGACCCTGATGACCGCCGTGTTGTTCCGCAACCCGCGACGCATGCTCCAGTCCCTGACCCCGGCCCTGGCCGGGCTGTCCGCCTTGATCGTTGTCGTGACACTTCTGAACATTCCCTTTAATCTCTACTCCATCGCGGCCACGTTTCTGATACTGGGACTGGGCGTGGACTACGGCATCTTCATGACCATGCGCCTCGACCGGGGGCGGGACAGCTTGGGCTCGGGATTGGGCACGGATCTGGACGCTAACCTGGACATTGGCCTGGGCACTGACCTGGACACTGAAAAGGCCGTACTGGTCTCCGGCCTGACAACCCTGCTCGGCTTCGGAGCCCTGGTCCTGGCCGACCATCCAGCCCTGCACTCCATCGGCCTGACCGTCCTCATCGGCATCGCCGCCGCGATCCCGGCGGCCCTGTTCGTGGTGCCGTGCCTGGAGCCGCGCAAAAAATCCCACCGGTAAGCCCATGTCGCAACGCATCATTCACGGCATCTTGCAAGGCATCTTTCTCGCCATCCTCCTGACGGGTTGTTCCCGTCCGTACCTTCCACCGGACGGCTACCTGCCACACGTGATCCCTCCCACCGACTCCTGCCTGACACCGTGGCCCGCGGGCGAAACTCCGTACCATCTGCGTCAAACCGTATTTTTGGAGACCCAAGGACAAACCCATGTGCTCCAGGGGTTCATGATTCTTGACGTGGATCGGGCTGAGGTGCGAATTGTCGGCCTTTCCGAACTGGGAATGAAGCTGTTCGATCTGAAGGTCACCTCGGAAGGTCACGATATCCTTGCTCTGGCCCCCACCCTGGGAGCCAACGGAGAGCGGCTGGCCGACCAGATCGCGTTGAGTACGCGCCGGATTTTTTTGTCCCACCGGGACATGGCCGACGCCGAGGCCCATCTCGGGCCGGAAGATCTGCTGCTGATCGACCGGTCTCAAGGGTCGCCGGTGGTTCAGACCTGCGACCCGCGCAAGGGGCAGGTTCGCCGTGTCTACGATCCAAAGCGGCGCTGGAGCGTTGACTTCGACGCCTACCAACCCATGAACGGCTTTACGGGTCCCGGACGAATCGTCTACCAGGACCACCGGGCCGGATACGCATTGACCATTGTCCTGCATGAGGTCTTTGAGCCATGAACACGATCAGCGACGGCATCCTGGCCGCCCGGTTGGGTCCGGCCATCCGGGAGGACGGTCAAACCATCCGCCAGGACTTCTCCTTCCCGCCCGAGTTCGTCGGATTCGCCGGACACTTTCCGGAAGAAGCGATTCTGCCGGCCGTGGTCCAGATCGGGCTCGGCGTTGTTTTGTCCCAGGCCCTCCTTGCGGAGAAAACCGGTCACCAGCGGCTGAAAACCGTAACCCGGGCCAAATTCTTGCGGAAACTGAAGCCCGGAGAAACCATTACGGCCCGATGCTCCCGTTGCGCCCGATGCGGCCCCGGCGGCGGGGCTTGCAACGTTGTGCTGACCGTGGACCAGCAACAGGCCGCGGCGTACACCCTTACATTCACCTTGGCCTCCACCTCTGAACCAGGCGCCCCCGCTGACGGATGAACATGCGCAAACCGTATTTCCCAAAACAGGATGGCCACCCCGAGCCCTTGCGAGCCGTCTGTGCGCGACGGGTGCGCTTCGAGGAGGTGGACCCGCTGGGCATTGTCTGGCATGGCCGATACCCAAGTTTTTTCGAGGACGCGCGTATGGCCCTGGGCGACAAATACGGCATCGGCTACATGGCCTTCTACGAGCACGGCGTGGTCACGCCCATTAAAATGATGCACGTGGACTACCACCAGCCCCTGCGCTTCGACGAAGAGTTCACCGTGGAGGGGATCCAGCATTTTTCCGAGTCCGCGCGGATCAACACCGAATACGTGGTCCGCAACGTCGCGGGGACAATCGCCACCACCGGCTATACCGTGCAAATGCTCCTGGACCTGAAGATGAACGTGCTCATCGCCCTGCCTCCTTTTTTCGAAGCCTTCTGCGACCGATGGAAACGGGACAAACCATGCGCATGCACCTGATCTACCCCAAATGGCCCAAGCTCGAACGCCAGACCGAATTCCACCTGCCGCCTCACGGGCCGGTGGTCTTCGCGGCGGAAGTCCCCGAGGACGTGGAGATCACGTTCACGGACGAGAACCTGGAGCCCCTGGACTTCGACGCCTCCACGAATCTGGCGGCCCTGTCGGTGATGCTCACCTGCCAGCTGCCCAGGGCCCTGGCCATCGCGGACCGTTACCGGGAACTGGGCGTGCCGGTGATCATGGGCGGCATCGGGACCATGCTTCACGCCGAGGAAGCGGCCCGACACGCGGACTCGCTCTTTCTGGGCGAAGTGGAAGGCCGCTTCGCCGCGGTGATCCAGGATCTGAAGGAAAACCGCCTGCGCCCCGTCTATGACTATCTTGGCGCTCCTCCGGACATCTCCCTGGCGGGAACGGCGCGGCGCGGCATATTGAAGCGCGACCTGTACAACTATCGCGGCGTCCAGATGGTGGATCTGCTCCACGCCTCCCGAGGCTGCAAGTTCAACTGCATGCCCTGCTGCGTGGCCTATCTGGGCGGCAAGTCCTTCCGGCCGCGTCCCATCCACAAGGTCATCGCGGAGATGGAATCCATCGCCAACAACCGGCTGTTCTTCGTGGACAATTCCCTGGCCCAGGACCGGGAGTGGCTGAAAGACCTGTTCACGGCCATGATTCCCTTGAAGCGCAAGTGGATTTCCCATCCCATCATGTACGACCCGGAAATCCTGGACCTCGCGGCCCAGGCCGGCTGCTGGTACGTGTACCAGGCGGTGATCGACGATTCGAAAACCATTCGGGAACGGATCAGGATGCTCAAGGACCACGACATCGGCATTGAAGGCACCATCCTCCTGGGTCTGGACGATCACGACGAATCCTACATCAAGCGGATGGTAGACTTCCTCCTGGAGGTGGAATTGGACATGGCCGAGTTCACGATCCTGACCCCGTTCCCGCACACCCCCATCCGGGAGATGTTCGAGCAGCAAGACCGTATCCTGAGCAACAACTGGCTGGAGTACACCTGCGACAAAGTGGTTTTTCAGCCCAAGCAAATGCCTCCGGACACCCTGCAGGAACTCTTTCACTATGCCTGGGACACGTTTTACGCCGAGGGAGGGCCGCAGTTGCGAATGGGCAACTTGTTCAAAAAGGTCATTTCCAAGGAGATGGACGACGGCACCTATCGTCGCTACGACCTGAAACGCAAACGGGCCTTTCCCAAAAAGAACCCGGACACGGAGCATTCCCGCCATGATTGATCTTGTACCTTCCTCGTGCCGATGAAAATACTCCTGCTTGCCACGAACACGGACCGCGAGCCCTACCCGGTGTATCCCCTGGGCATGGCCGTGGTCGCCCAGGCACTGTGCGCCGCGGGTCATGAAGTCCGGCAGATCGACTATCTGGCCATGGGCGAGTCCGACGATGCGCTGCGGACGGCCTTGCTGGAATTTCAGCCCCGGGTTGTCGGCCTCTCGCTGCGCAACATCGACGACGTGGACTCCTGCGGCGGTCCGGAACAGTGGTTTCTGGACCGGAGCAGGCGAATCGTGGAACTGCTCCGCGCGACCCACGACGTCCCGATCATTGTCGGCGGTCCGGCGTTTTCCATCATGCCCGAGGCCATCCTTGCGTACCTGGGCGCGGATTTCGGCGTGGCCGGAGAAGGTGAGCGGGCCGTCCTGGACCTGCTCTCCCGCATCGAGCGGGGAGAGACCGGGCCGCTCATCGTCAAAAGCAGCCCGCTGGACGCGACCAGGATGCATTCGCCCCGGATGGACCCCGTGATCCTGGAGTACTATCAGCGGGAAAGCGGCCTGCCCGGCGTGCACACCAAGCGAGGATGTCCGCACGACTGCGTGTATTGCAGCTATCCGGCCATCGAGGGCCGCACCATCCGTCCGCGGGACCCGGAACACGTGGCGGACGACATGGCCGAACTGGCCCGGAAACACGGAGTGGACCACGTTTTTTTCACCGACTCCGTGTTCAACGACGATCAAGGCCACTATCTGGCCGTGGCCGAGGCATTGCTCAGGCGTAACCTGCCCGTGCGCTGGAGCGCGTTTTTTCGTCCCGGACGCATTCGGGAGGAGGAGCTGGACCTGTTGCTCCGCTCCGGCCTCCTGGGCATGGAGGTCGGTTCGGACGCCCTGGCCGAATCGACCCTGGCCGGACTCGGCAAAGGCTTTTGCTGCTCGGACGTATTGCGGTTCAATGCCGTCTGCGCGGCCCGAAACATTCCCCTGGCCCATTACCTGATCATCGGCGGACCGGAGGAAACCGAGGCGACCATCAAGGAAACCCTGGCCAACCTGGAGAAGATGGAACACTGCGTGGCCTTCCTGTATTCCGGTTTGCGCATCCTTCCGCGAACCAGGCTGCACCGCCGCGCCGTGGCCGAAGGCCTGATCGACCGGCAAACCTCGCTGCTTCATCCCGCCTATTACCACAGTCCGCTGCTGGACCGCGAAACCATGCACGCAACCGTGAGCCAGGCCCTGCGCGGTCGTCGCGACCGTTTTTTCCCGCCACGAAACGCCCAGGACCGCATGAACGTGATGCGCCGCTTCGGGTACCGCGGCCTGGTCTGGGACCAGTTGATCAGCGCGGAGAAGCAGCGTCGGGGAAAAAATGGGAACGGCCGGGCGAACGGCCGGGCGAACGGGAGGGCGAACGGGAGGACGAACGGGAAGGCGAACGGCGGCTCGTCAAAAGAAGCTTTTCCCTCTGCACCGGCACATCGCTCCCCAGAAGGCGGCCGGTCCATCCCCTTCCCGCCCGCGACCGATCTCGCCACGCAATACCCCGCGAGTATTTCAACTTCCGAAGCCTGACGCCCGACTGCACGCAACCATGCCCACTCTTGACCACAATCGCGTTCTTCTGGTCCATCCCCTGGGGTACGCCGTCGGCCGGGCCGGTGGGGACATTTCCCGCGTGGCCAACATCATGCCGCCCCTGGGATTGGCCACAATGGCCGCGTACCTGAAAAAGCTGGGCATCGCGTCGGACATCGTGGATTTTTACGCCTGGCCGGACTCGGAACGACGGATGCGCGACCTGCTGCTGGAAAAGCGGCCCGGATTCATCGGTTTTTCCTGCACCACTTCCGCCTTTCTGGACGGAGTCCGGCTGGCGAAGTTGGCCAAGGCGGTGCTGCCCGGGGTGCGCGTGGTCTTCGGCGGGGTGCATGTCTCGGCCTTGCGGGACCGAATGCTCCGCGACCACCCGGTGATCGACCATATCGTCATCGGCGAGGGCGAGCAGAGCCTGGCGGAACTGATCCAGACCGCAGGCCGGAGTCAGGATGTCCTCGGAGTGATCTCCCGAGGCGCTTGCGCCGACGAAATCGTCTTTGCCGGGCCCCGGCCCCGAATCCCGAATCTGGACGACCTGCCCTACCCGGCCTATGAGCGCCTGCCGGGCTACCCTGGCCGCTACACGCTGCCCGTGTTCAACTACCCCACGACGCCCAACGCCAGCGCCTTGTCCAGTCGCGGATGTCCGTACGCCTGCGCCTATTGCGACCGGTCCGTGTTCGAGCGCAGCTACCGCTTCAACTCCGCCGCCTATCTGTATGACCACATGCGCTATCTCAAGGAGCGCTTCGGCATCCGGCACGTCAATTTCTACGACGACCAGTTCACGTTTCATCTCCAGCGCATCGAACAACTCACGGACCTGCTTGCGGATGCGCCCCTGGACATGACCTTCAACTGCGCGGTGCGCGCCGAACACGTCACCGAGCCTTTGCTTCGCCGCCTCAAGGCCGCCGGGTGCTGGATGGTCAGCCTGGGCATCGAAACCGGGGACCAGGACCTGCTGCACGCCATGAACCGCAAGGTGGACCTGGAACAACTGGCCGGGCGGGTCCGGCTGATCAAGAAAGCCGGCATTCGCGTCAAGGGGCTGTTGATGATCGGCCTGCCCGGAGAGACCGAGGAAAGCGTGGAAAAAACCCGCCGATTCCTCTTCTCCCTGCCCGTGGACGACTTCAACCTGACCAAGTTCACCCCCTTCCCCGGCGCTCCGGCCTACGCGACCATCCGCGACCACGGAGAGTTCGACGAGGATTGGAGCCGCATGGACTGCATGCACTTCCTGTTCGTGCCCCGCGGCTTTACCCGCCAACGTCTGGAAGATCTGCATGTTTCCTTCTACCGCCAGCATTACCAGCGCCCGCGGGTTCTCCTGGACTACGCCGCCATGCTCTGGCGCTCCCCGGACAGTTGGCGTCGGTTCCTCTCCAATCTCGGAACATTCATCCGCTTTGCCCGCGGAAGGGACAGGTTCGACGGTGCGTAACCCAAAAGTCCAAATCCTCGTGGTCGTGCCCGTGTACAACCACGGCGCCACCCTCAGGCAGGTGGTGGAAGGCGTTTTGGCGGTGCACCCGGACGTGCTGGTGGTGGACGACGGGAGCACGGACCAAGGTCTGGCGCGGATCGCCGACCTGCCCGTCAAGATCCGGACGCACCGGACGAACCAGGGCAAGGGCGCGGCGATTCGCACCGCGGCCCAGGAGGCCGCCGCCCTCGGCGTGACGCACATCGTGACCATCGACGCGGACGGGCAGCACGATCCCGCCGATCTGCCCCGGTTTTTCGACGCCGTGCGCAACCATCCCCTGGCCGTCATCGTTGGAGCACGGGATTTCGCCGCGGCCAACGTGCCCCGGGCGTCCAGGTTCGGGCGCTGGTTCTCCAATTTCTGGCTGCGCGTCCAGACCGGCCGCAAACTCCTGGACACGCAAAGCGGTTTCCGGGCCTACCCCGTGGCCCTGTTCGAACATCTGAAGTTCACCGAAACCCGCTACGCCTTCGAGGTGGAGGTGCTGGTCCGCTCGGCCTGGGCCGGGCTGGACCTGCTGGACGTGCCTATAAGGGTCCACTATCCCCCGGCCGCGCAGCGGGTTTCCCACTTTCGGGCGATCATGGACAATGTCCGGATATCCTGGCTGAACACCCGGCTGACCCTGCGCTCCATGCTGCCCTGGCCCCATCGCCGGATCATCCAGCGGACACAAGGGAGTGCGGTCGACAGTGCGGCCATAAGCGTCATCCGGCCAATCCAGTCCCTGAAGATCCTGCTGCGCGACACGGTCACGCCGGGCGGCCTGGCCAGGGCCGCTTTCCTGGGCGTGTTCTTGGGCACCTTGCCCCTGGTGGGCATCCATACCATGGTCATCCTGCTCACGGCCGGGTATCTGGGCCAGAACCGGGTGGTGGCCCTGACCGCCAGCCAGTTGTGCATGCCGCCGCTGGTACCGGCGCTGTGCATCGAGGTCGGCCATTATCTGCGCCACGGCTCATGGCTGACGGAATTCACCGTCCAGACCCTGGGCCAGCAGGCCCCGGCCCGGCTCTGGGAATGGGTGCTCGGCTCCCTGGTCCTGGCTCCGGTCCTGGCTTCCCTGGTGGCCGGAGCAACGTTCATGACGGCCCACTTCCTGCGCCTCTCCATCCGGCGAAACGCCAAAGAACGCGATCCGTCATGACCCGCCCCGCTGGCTCTTCGTATCTTCTCAGCACATTTTGTGTCCGCCCTTGCTCCGGCAATCGGAGTCGGGGTCGCTATCGGAATCGGAATCGGAACAGGAAAAATTATGAACGCTTCCCAGCGTTTTCGATCCCGATACCGATTCCGACCCCGGCAACGGTATTACTCTATGCTGAATAGTTCCGCCTCCTCATCCTGGTCCAGCCGGAGCATCGCCGCCAAATGGCAGCACCAGTTCTTCTATCTGGCCGTTCGCCTGGGCGGGCGTCGTCTGGCCTATGCCTGGACCTACCCGGTGGTTGCGTATTACCTGCTCTTTCGGCCCCGGCTTCGGGCCAGAACCCGGCATTATCTCCGCCGCCGATTCCCGACCCGCACCGGCTTCCGGGCCTTTACGGACAGTTTCCGGCTCAGCCTCTGCTTTGCCCAGGCCCTGGTGGACAGGGCCCGGGCGGGCATCCTCGGCCCGGAAAGCCTGGCCGTCCGTTTCAACGGGTTCCAGATACTCCGGGAGCTGCTGGACCACGGAAAGGGACTGATCCTGATGGGCGCCCACGTGGGCTGCTGGCAGGCGGCCATGTCCGGCCTGAACAGACTTCAGGTTCCGACGCACCTGCTCATGCAGCGGGACCAGGGCGACGTGGACCGGCACTATCATGAACATAAGGGTCTGGAATCACCATACCGGATCATCGACCCCAACGGATTTCTGGGCGGGGCCGTGGAAATCGTCCAGGCCTTGGGGCGCGGGGAAATCGTCAGCGTCATGGGCGACCGGATCTTCGGCCACGACCAGAACCATCTGGAGCTGCCGTTTCTGGGCGAACCAGCCGCCTTTCCGGTAGGGGCCTACAAAATCGCCGCCACCACCGGAGCCCCGGTGGCCGTGCTCTTCTCGCGCAAGACCGCTCCCGACGCCTATGCCCTGGACCTGGCCCGGGTGATCCGGGTCCCCCGAATCCGGGATCGTCGGCTGGAGGCCCTGCGACCGTTCGCCCTGGAATTCGTGGAATCCCTGGAAACCTATGTTCAAGCCAATCCCTACCAGTTTTACAACTTTCACGACATGTGGAACACACCCCGATAACGAATAAGACGCCGTTCAAGACGAACAAAGGACGACACAATGACCTTCAAGGATAAAGTCAAACAAACCCTGGTCGAGGAACTGAATCTGGAGGATGTCTCCCCCGAGGATATTGACGACGACGCGCCGCTCTTCGGGGAGGGACTGGGGCTGGACTCCCTGGATGCGGTGGAGTTGGTGGTGATCATCCAGAAGCATTTCGGCGTGGTCATCGCGGACATGGAGCAAGGGCGCACGGCCTTTCAATCCGTCAACGCGCTGTGCGACTTCATCCAGGAGCGCAATCCCCAGTGAGCGGATCTTGTCCGAACCATGCCGCGAACAGCCCCGCGCCGGTAGCCGTAACCGGAATGGGATGCATCTGCGCGGCCGGTTTGAACCTGGAGCAGAGCCTGGAAACCATCTTTTCGGGCCGCCGCGCTCCGGCCCCGGCCCGACGGTTTCAGAGCAGCCATCCCACGGCCTACCCCGTCTTTGAGGTCCCCGAGGCGTTCTTCGCGAAGGATCAGAACACCCGCCGGACCCTGACCGTGCGCTTCGCCCTGCACGCGGCCCGCGAGGCCCTTGAGCAGGCTGTTCTCTCGACGGATCGTCGCCAAGATTTGCGCATCGGGGTCTGCATCGGCACCACCGTGGGCGGGACGCTGAACAGTGAGGAATTTTACCGCGAATATCTCCAGTCCCTGCATCCGGACATGGAGCCCGTGCGGCGCTATCTGCGCGGCAACCCCGCGTCGGCCATCGCTCGGGAATTCGGATTCCGGGGGCCGTGTCAGACCGTGACCAACGCCTGTTCCTCGGGTACGGACGCCATCGGGATCGGGGCCGGGTGGATCCGGGCGGGGTTGTGTGACGTGGTGGTGGCCGGAGGCGCGGATGAGCTGTGCCGGGTAACCTACAACGGCTTCGCTTCCCTGAAGATCATGGACCCGGAGCCGTGCCGCCCCTTTGACCGGGCTCGCCGAGGGCTGAATCTGGGCGAGGGCGCGGGGATCATGATTCTGGAGGCCCAGCCGTCGGGGAAAGAGGCGGGGAAGGGAGTGCTGAGGGAAATACTTGGGAGAATTCTCGGATACGGGACGGCCTGCGACGCCCATCACCTGACCGCGCCGCACCCCGAAGGGGTGGGGCTGAAAACCGCCCTGACCGAGGCACTGCGCCTCTCCGGTCTTTGCGCGGACGACATCGCCTTCATCAATGCCCACGGCACGGGAACCAAGGACAACGACGCCGTGGAAAGCAAAGTCTTGGCCGAGGCCTTGCCCGCCGTCCCGCTCCTGTCCACCAAAGGCGCCACGGGGCATACCCTCGGCGCCGCCGGGGCCATCGAAGCCGTGCTCAGCCTGGCGTTTCTGCGCCTGGGCAAGGTTCCCGCGAGTCCCGGATTCTCCGAACCGGGCGAGGACATCGCCCTGTCTCCCCTCACCATAACGACCAACCGCGACCAACCCCACGCCCTGTCCCAATCCCTGGCCTTCGGCGGGACCAACAGCGTCCTGGCCCTTTCCCGGTGAGAGGAAGACGGAAATCAGGAACCCGGACTCAGACGCAGGGACAGTTCGCGGAATTTATCGGCCATGAAGCGGATGGCCTGGATGCGCTCGGGGTGGGCTTGAACGCGGCGGAAGAGCCATTCGGCGAGGTAGACCAGTTCGGATTCACTCAGTTCGGGGCGGGAGGCCCCGGTGACGTAAATGGTCAGCAGGTCTTGCCGGGCCTGTTCCCTGGCGGCGATGGCCTGCATGATTCCCTGGGCCGCGGCGTCCCGTTCCAGTCGTTCGGCCAGAATCCGCACCTCATCGTCGGGGGTTTCCTCCTGGGCGACCAAGAGTTCGGCATCGGCCTGCTGGTACCGGGAGTGGGCGGCATCGGCCTTGGTCTGGGTTTGGAGCCACCGCTCCGTCAGGGCCGGAGCGTCTTCATGGTCCGCGTAGCTTTGCACAGCCTGGGCCAGGGCCGCGGCGGAACCGGACAACAAGCGGTAGAACTCCTGCTGCTCCTGGATGGTCAGGCCGCGCTCATCGGGCGACGATCCCGCCGCCGGAAAGGACCACCGGCCCGTCTGAAGCGCTTCATCCAAGGCCTGCTCGAAGACCGGCATGAACAGCGCCCATATGGTTTCCAAAGCCTCGGGCTGAAGCAGGTTCCGGAAAATCTCCTCCCTGCCCTGGATCAGCGACGGACTTTGGTGCTCCAGGCCGACCAAGTCCATGCCATAGCGCCGGTTCAGGGACGAAAAATGGAATTGCAACCGCCCCCGGGACCCGGAATTGAACTCGGACCGGGGCGGATGGTATCCAGCCACGATCTGCCCGGCCAAGTCATCGAAAAAAGTGCCGCTGATGTTCGACACGCCGGACGGCTCGGGCTCGTCAGGGCCGGCGTCCAGGGAGTCTTCCAGGGAGTCTGGCTGGGCTTCTGACTGGGCGTCCGGCTGGGTTTTCGGCAAGCCGGGAGCATCCGTTGCCTCGTCGGACGGATGTATTGCGGGACCAGGTGGAGAGTCGGGAGCGACAAGAGGCGCGACGTACCGCGAGCCCACGGGAGCTTGCGGCTCGGGAGAAGCCGTCCGCGCGGGGGGAACATCCACGAGCGCTTGCTCATCTCCGGGACGCCAGAAGAGGATCAAGAGCGCCGCGGCCAGGACCACCGCGCCGATTGCAACCATCAGGACCTTGCGCACGACGCCCCTCCTTGCTCGACAGGGTTATTTCACGGCTTCATAAATCCGCATCGGGGGAATGTTCAGCAGCTCGAACTCGGATTTGACGTTCCGGAAAAAATGCTCCAGATGCACGAACAGGTGGTCGTCCTTCTGGTAGAACGTCTGGTAGGCCAGGAACTTGCCGTTCTCGGCCAGTATCTGGTGGGTTTGATGGATGATTTCCTGCCGGGTTTGCTGGTCGAGATAGGAAAAGGGAATGCCGGAAATGATATAGTCCGGCTTGCCCGGCAACTGCCCGTTGACCAGGGCGCCGACGTTTTCCACGCTGTCGTTGAAGATGTGCACCCGCTCGCTGCGAAACGCCTTGGTCAGACATTTGAACATGTCCTTGTTGCGCTCGATCAGGACGAGATGGGCGCCGGGTCGCATCTTTTTGAGCAGATACTCCGTGAACACCCCGGCCCCGGGGCCGTATTCGACGATCACGTTGGCCTGGGAAAAATCGATCTTCTTGCACACCCGCTTCACCCCAAAGGGGGATGTCGGGGTGATGGAGGCGACGTTTTTGTCCCGCAAAAAACATTTCACATAATTGACTGTGCTCATGACGCTGCTGCTTCCGTGTTGGGTTGTTTGAATTATTGTGGGCTCCCAGGACCAAAATGGCAAGCACGCATCGCTTGGGCATTTTGACAACCGGGGCAAAGGATGCTTTCTTTCCAAGGGCTTGGCCTTCAGCCGACCCAAAACCGGATTTCACCATCGATTTCGTGGCGGAAAAAAGCATGGTTCCGCTCGCCGAAGACGGCATCACACATGTTCGGCCTGTATGCCATACATGCTGTTTTTTTCAAATGTCAATGCGCGCATATCCGGCGTCCAGAGCAAATCTGTTCGCATCATAATCCAAGTCGAGATCGAAATCGAAATCGAAATCGAAATTTGAAAATACTGTGCACCACCCTGTGATTACGATCTTCTTGGACATGACGTTCGATTTCGATCACGATTTCGATTTCGATACCGATTCAGATCGCAGGTGAAGAGCGAGATCCATTTTGCGCCCATGCGGCGCCTGAAATCCATTCCGATCGACACGAAAACAGTCAGGAGCAAACTGATGAGCCATCTCGAGCAAATGGCCGACGAACTGGCGACCGAAGTCATTTCCGAAGCCGCGCAGACGTTTTTCGGGCAGCGCAAGGCCCTTGAAGAAGAAATGGATCGGTTCACGGCCCGGTCCCGGCAGGTGCTGGAACTGGGCAAACGGGTCATGGACGAGCAAAACGTCCTCCACGGTGTCTTGCTGGACGCGGAAACCATTCAGGCCTTTTACGCCGTCCTCGGCCACCCCGCTCCGGAACACCCCTCCCCGGCTCCTCGGGAGGAAATCGCGCGCCGTCTTTCCAAGCCCACCGCCTGGACGCTGCACGGCAGATATTCTAAATTGCTCTTTTCCGCGTACTCCCGCACCCATGCCGAAGTGGACGTCTATCTGCACGGCGGATACCGGGACGACCCCACGAACCCCAAACGCAAGATCGCCTTCAGCGGATACCTGAAGATGGTGGAGTGGGCGGAAAAATTGAACCACACCATCACCAAGCTGAACACGGAACAATCAGCTGGAGAGGTACTGCAGTTCGTGAAAAGGCTGGATGCCCGGTCCTGCTCCATGGAAAAGGCCGCCGGGGCGTCGTGTGAGATCGGCAGGGACCGGGGCATGCTGTTCACGTGCATTGATTTCGCCTCGCTGTGCCTGCCCGTTTTTCCGGAGTACCCGCCCCCGGACACCGTGCAAAAAACCATCCGGCAATTCGCCAAGACAACCTGCGCCCGTCGCGAGTCGGACGTTCGCGAATTGTTGCGGGACCTGAAAAACACAGGCGCTTAGCGGACAACCACCATCACCCATTCAACCCATTCAACCCATTCAACCCATTCAACCCATTCAACCCATTCAACCCATTCAACCCATTCAACCCATTCAACCCATTCCCCTGGGAGGAATCGTGACGTCCGTCGAGAACAAACGCAAGGGAATCATTCTGGCCGGAGGCTCGGGCACCCGGTTGTATCCGCTGACCAGGGCCACGAGCAAGCAGCTGATGGCCGTGTACGACAAGCCGATGATCTACTACCCGCTCAGCGTGTTGATGCTGGCCGGTATCCGGGAAATCCTGGTCATCACCACCCCCGAGGACGGCCCGGCCTTCCGGAACCTGCTCGGTGACGGAAGCCAGTGGGGTGTCCAGTTGGAATACGCGGCCCAGCCCAAACCCGGCGGCATTGCCCAGGCCTTTCTGATCGGCCGGGACTTCCTGGCCGACCGGGGCTGCGCCCTGATCCTCGGAGACAATATTTTTTACGGTCACGGATTGACCGAAAAACTGCGCCGGGCCATGACCACCCACAGCGGGGCCACGGTGTTCGGCTACTGGGTCAGCGACCCGGAACGTTACGGCGTGGTGGACTTCGACGACCGGGGAACGGCGCGAAGCATTGAGGAAAAGCCCGAGGTTCCCAAATCCAACTGGGCCGTCACCGGCCTGTACGTCTACGACAACCAGGTCACGAAGATCGCCTCCGAGCTGCAACCCTCCCCACGCGGTGAACTGGAAATCACCGACGTGAACATGGTCTACCTCCAGCGCAAGCAGTTGCACGTAGAATGCCTGGGCCGCGGCTTTGCCTGGCTGGACACGGGCACCCACGCCTCCCTGCTCCAGGCCGGCAATTTCGTGCAGACCATGGAAGAGCGCCAGGGCCTGAAGATCGCCTGCCCGGAAGAGATCGCCTACGCCAATGGCTGGATCAGGGCCGAGGACGTCCTGGAGCTGGCCAAACCGCTGCGCAAAAGCGGATACGGCCGCTATCTGGAAGCCCTGGTCCGGCGCGACCCGCTTTTCCCCGACCAGGGAGGCCGGCCATGAATGTCCAGGTCACGCCCCTCGACGGCGTCCTGCTGATCGCTCCCAAGGTCTTCGGCGACGCCCGAGGCTTTTTTCTGGAAACCTTCCGGGCCCGACGCTACGCCGAAGCCGGAATCCCCGATCCCTTTGTCCAGGACAACCACTCCCGGTCCGCCCGGGGCGTACTGCGCGGGCTGCACTACCAGATTGAGCGGCCCCAGGGAAAACTGGTCATGGTCACCAAGGGCGCGGTGTTCGACGTGGCCGTGGACATCCGCCGGAACTCGCCGACCTTCGGCCAGTGGTTCGGAGCCGAACTCAACGACGACAACCACCATCAACTTTACGTTCCGCCGGGCTTCGCCCACGGGTTCTGCGTCCTCTCGGAGCAGGCCGACTTTCTCTATAAATGCACCGAAACCTACGCCCCGGACCTGGAACGCTCCATCATCTGGAACGACCCGGACATCGCCATCTCCTGGCCTCTGGAAGCCCCCAGCCTTTCGGCCAAGGACGCCCAGGCCCCGCGCCTGAAAGACGTCCCTCCCGCTGACCTCTTCTGATCCCGTCTCCCCCCCTGCTCTCCACGGCCGGCATGCACTCGCATCCCGGCCGTTTCCTTTTCCACTCCCCTTTCGTCGATCCATCGAAAAAACAAATCAAACATTCCAAACGTCATTCGTGAATCCGATTGGACGAAAACTCCAAAAACCGTGTATGCAGCGCCAGATCATGAAAAGGGCCTACTACAGCCCCTCTTCCCTGGAGGCGTCATGCTCGAGCTTCACTTCACCTGTCCAAAGCAAGGCAAGGAATTCCGATCCGCGCAATGGACCGTGGATCCGGACCTGAAGGCCGTCACCGACCCGGACGGGCGCAAGCACCTGCGCGGCGGGGTCCGCGTTCTCTGTCCGCTTTGCAGCGAACTTCACGTCTATGCCCCGGACGAACTGGCATGCCCACTTCAGGCCCCGAAAACCAATCGAGCGCCCAACACTCTAACCGCCTGAACCATTTCCGATTCAAAGCATCTCTTTCGGTGTCGGTATCGGGATCGGGATCGGGATCGGGATCGGGATCGAATCAAAATTTACGGCGAACAATCAATATCGATACCGATGTCGATAGCGACCCCGACGCCGACAACTGCATTTTTTCAAACAAATACCACATTATCGAATTGAAATTGGCATAACTCCCGACTTCCCCCACCCCCAACAAGGAGGACAACATCCATGTCTCGGGCCGTCAAAAACATCTTTGCCACCACCCTGGGCATCATTGCCGTGGGCTCGATCATCGGCGTGGTGGCCGGTTTCCTGCAACAATCCGGCAACCCGACGAATATGGGCATCTGCGTGGCCTGTTTCGGCCGGGACATCGCCGGGGCCATCGGCATTCACCGCGCCGCCGTGGTCCAGTATCTCCGACCGGAGATTCTGGGCTTTGTCCTGGGCTCCTTTGCCGCGGCCCTGGCCTTCAAGGAGTTCAAACCCATCGGCGGCTCCGCGCCGGTGACCCGGTTCGTGCTGGGAATGATCGCCATGATCGGGGCTCTGGTCTTTCTGGGTTGCCCCTGGCGGGTGATCCTGCGCCTGGCCGGCGGGGACGGCAACGCCCTGTTCGGGCTGGCCGGGTTGGCGGCCGGAGTTTGGATCGGTACGCTGTTTTTCAAAAACGGCTTCAACCTCGGCCGCGGCCAGGTCCAAAGCTGGAGCGCGGGGCTGATGATCCCCCTGCTCATGCTCGGTCTGCTGGCCTTGCGGTTGCTCTTTCCTCCCCTGCCCGGCGAAGCCCAAAGCGGCGTGCTCTGGTACTCCGTGAGCGGACCGGGCGCGGCCTACGCTCCGTTGGGCTTTGCCCTGGCCGCGGGCCTGGGCATCGGCTTTCTGGCCCAACGCAGCCGGTTCTGCACCATGGGCGCGATCCGGGACGTGATCCTGTTCCGGCAGATGTACCTGATGTACGGCTTCATCGCCCTGCTGGTCGCGGCGTTCATCACCAACCTGGTTCTGGGCCAGTTCAATCCCGGATTTGAAGGCCAACCCGTGGCCCATACCATGGGACTTTGGAATTTCATGGGCATGGTGGTGGCCGGCCTGGCCTTTGCCCTGGCCGGCGGGTGCCCGGGCCGCCAACTCTTCATGTCCGGCGAAGGCAACACGGACGCCGGCATCTTCGCCCTGGGCCTGCTGGCCGGAGCGGCCCTGGCGCACAACTTCGGCCTGGCCAGCTCGCCGGCGGGCATCGGCCCCAACGGCATGGCCGCGGTGATCATCGGCCTTGCGGTGCTGCTGTTCATCGGCGTGGTCAACTGCAAAAAATCCTGAACACGGAGACACGATCATGGCACGACAACACATCGACGCGCGCGGCTTATCCTGCCCCCAACCCGTGCTCCTGGCCACCCGGGCCATGGACGCGGCGGGCGGCGGCGAACTGGAAATCCTCATTGACAACGAAGCCAGCCGGGAAAATGTCGGGCGGGCCGCCCAGAGCAAGGGATGGACCGTGGCGGCCACTGAGGAAGCGGGCCAAGATTTCCGCCTGGTGCTGACGAAATGATCGACTTCCTCCGCAACCTGTTCCGCAAGGATGACGCCAAGCGCGGCGTCTCCGAAAAGGGCCTGCTGCTCTACCACAGCACCGGCGAGGTCATCCGGGCCGAGACCCTGCTCAAGGAAGCCGGGGTGGAGGTGGCGGTGAAAGGGCCGCCACCGGATCTGCGCCAGGGCTGCGACATGGTGATCGAGTTTCCGCTGCTGGAGGAGATGCGCATTCGGGGCCTGCTGGAGCAGGCGGGCCTCGCCCCCATGCGTGTGGCCGCGGCCCAGGATCACCTCCTGGAACCCGTGTCGCTGTACCATGTCAAGGACTTCGGGGACTACCTGATGGTCCGGGCCGCGAACATGAAGATCACCATGGACAAACGGGATCGCCGGATCGTCAACGTCTCCGGCGGAGGCTGTCCGGACGTGCCCTTTCTAGCCGAAACGCTTGTCGGCAAGGTCCTGGACGACGCGCCGGAACCGCGCTCCCTGGGCCGAACCCTGTGCGGCTATTCCCTGCAACTGGCGTTCGAGGAGTTACGCCGCCGATGTCCTGGCTAATCGTGGGCAGCGTGCCCAGGGCGGACTTCCCCCTGGCTCAAGGCGACTACCGGCTCCAGGACGACACGCTTTTTCTGGACGGACAACGCATCCGCGTGGCCCGCGGCACCCCGGCCCTGATGGCCGTGGCCGCCGCGGCCGCCGAGGTGCTGGCCGTCCCCGCGCCCCAGGCCCTGGTGGCCGGAGACATCGGCACCGGGGAGGGCAGCCGGGCGGTCTACGCCCATCTGGTGGAAAACATCGCCCACATCGATCATGCCGGCCTGACCTTTCACTACCTGCTGCCGGATATCGCCTGGCACAATCAGGTGCTCTGGACCCTGGAAGCCCGAAACCCGGCCCCGCTCCTGGTCGCGGACGCCGGGTTCATGTACGCGGCCAAAATGAGCGGCTACGCCGCCCACTACGACCTCTTCACCCCGGACGCCGGGGAAATCGCCTTCCTGGCCGACGAGGTCGCCCCGCACCCGTTCTACACCCGGGGCTTTCTGCTCCAGGAAGAGGATCGCGTCCCCGAGCTGATTGAGCGGGCCTACGCCGAGGAAAACGCGGCCCGGCACCTGCTGGTCAAAGGCAAGACGGACTACGTGGTCGCCAAAGGCACGACAGTGGCCGAAATCACCGCCCCGGACGTCCCGGCCATGGAACCCATCGGCGGCACCGGAGACAGCCTGACCGGCCTGGTCACAGCCCTGCTGGCCTCGGGCATGGAGATGACCCAGTCCTGCCGCGTCGCGGCCCTGGCCAACCGCCACCTCGGCCACTTCGCCAACCCCACCCCGGCCTTCGGCGTGGCGGATTTGTTGCCGTTTTTGCGGCGGGCGCTGGAGCGGGCGCTGGAATAGAGAGGGGCATCGTCAACCCAAAATAGGCATCGCAAACCTCGCTCAAGTCATTGAATTTGATGCCTTTGGGATTCTTCCGCATCTGGCTGAGAATATCCTGAACTGTTGCCATGTGAGAAATCGCATACCACTATTGAATCACTGTCAAGTAGGAATTTTAGGCTTGAGCACCGAATTGAGCATGTAATGGCCTGCATACAGGACGGGCGGCGTTTTATTGCCCACTCCTTGTAGATGCAGAGATTATGGTCAATAACCTATTGAGGACTTGCATATAAGCAAACAAATAAAAACACTCTATTCGCATCGGAACCTTATGTTTACTGTTGTTGCCGTCCATCCGGTTGCACCGCCAGTTTCATCGCTTATGACTACGACATCCTTTTCGCCGCATGCCACTTTGGCTTTTTCCAAGGCTTTTATTCTAAGCGTGCCGTGACTAATCCCTAAATTACTAGCTTCAGTAATATACAATTCATTCTCACTTATTTTCACAATCCCTGATTTTGCACAGCCAGACACTGCTATTGTCATTAATAAAACCAAAATATTTTTTTTCATCCTCAACACCTTTCAAATTGTATGAAATATAATAGAAATATACAGAGCGCATCTATGGCTTGCCCAAATATTGATCTGACCTTATCCAAATATGCGCTGACCATAACGGCTGGGACGCAGTCAGCCCCGGCCCGCTCCCGCGACGCGGAAGCGTCACGGGAACAAATGGATTATGCGGAATTCGCAGATCTTGCCACCTACTGACTTGGCTGGGCATTTCACCAACAAACAAGCCGCCATTAACTCCACTTTTTCAAGATATTAAGACAACGAGGTCAAGATTGAGGAATCGGTTTTCCTTGGAGCCCACGGCACCTTGAGCAAAGCGGGCGGTTCTCGGTCCCAAAAACCTTGCCTGTTGACAGCCCCGACCCTCAATTGTCCTTGAACACCTCGTCAACATTCTTGGCGTCCAGGATTCGCTCGGCCCAAAGGTCAAGCTGTTCAGGCGTGGCTTTTCGGAGGCGCTCCTGAACGTCCATGTCCGTGATGCTTTTGCCGAAGCGTTTGGTGAAGAGGCGCTGGATAATGGCTTGGCGGCCTTTTACCTCACCTACAAATTCGCCTTCGACACGTCCTTCGACGCGGCCTTCGACGCGGCCTTCGACGCGGCCTTCGTCACGGCCAAGATTCTTGATGTATTGTGCGAGCATGGCGGTCTCCTCGTTTTCCATGATGTCGGCGCAGATGATCTCTTGTTCTTCCGGCTGCACCTGGGCGTAAACGTCAATAAATTCTGTATATTTTTCAAACAGCATCCGTGATGCCAGTTGATAGAGGCCCAGATAGGCGTGGCGCAAGACTTCGAGCCGTTCAGATGGCGGATATTGCATTTTGGGCATGAGGATTTTGGCCACCGGGTTATTCACATTGTAGTAATCTTTGGCGTGGAGGGCAAACAGTTTCAGGTGGACGTACTCGAAGTGGAGAAAGGTGGTTCCGGCGAAACTGCTTTCCAACTGGCGGGGTACGTCTTTGCGCCAGGCCTTGCGGTCCGTGAAGAGGACCGTGGGAATAATCACGGCGTCCGGGTGGGCTTCCATCAGGTCCGTGGCGTAGCGTAGCAGCCTGTAGATGGAGAACTTCTCCTTGTCCTCCTGGAACTCCACCAACCAGAGCAGCAAGGCTCCACGAGCAAACCGGAACAGGATCGGCATGTCCAGGGCCAAGCCGGAGTCAGCTAAGCGATGTTTGCGCGGTTCCTGGCGGACAAAGGTAATCTCCTGTAGCTCGCCGTACTGTTCCAGAGCTTGAGGGTAGAAGAGTTCCAAGGACTCACGCGGGAAGTCCAGGAAGACGTTTTTGAAGTTATGGTCGTGGGATTCTTGGGGCATGGTGTGGTTGTAATTTCTTTAAAAGTTCTATTTCATGAAAAAATCAACAAAAAATGAATCACTAGCTCCCATCGAATACAATGTGAAATGGAGATGCATCTACACCATTCATTACTAGTTGTATCCCGGAAGGTAGTTGGCCAGAAAGTCGGCGGCAACTTCCTTGTGGCTCATGGTCTCCCGGAAAAACGTGTCGTGGATGTTATTGATTTCGTTCATGGGTATGTCCGGCCTCCGATGGTAGAGCATGGTCTACGCCGATGTTCCGGGAGACGTCAACGCGGAAGGCAATTTTCATGGATTTGCCCACTGAATACGCGGAAAAAGCACGGAGGTCGGAAGTCCGAGGTCTGAGGATCGGATACCGCGGTCAATCTTTCTCCTTTCCGTGCCCTAATCCTGGGCAGACAGGCAAGATGCCTGTCCTACTATCGTGTTTCCTGCGAGATTCTCCAAAAAAACCGCCTCCAGGCTCCCGAATGGGAAGCCTGGAGGCGGTTTTGAAATTGGACTTGAGCGAGAAAGGCCAGCTACGTCGTCTTCTTGGCCCGGGTGGTTTTCTTGGCCGCGGGCTTTTTTGTCGTGGTTTTCTTGGTTGTCGTCCGTTTCGGAGCCGGTTTGGTTGAATCCGAGGGAGTTTTTGAGGCAGCTTTTGAGGCGGCTTTGTCGGCAGCCTTGGTTGGGGCCTTCTTGGGGGTGGGTTCGGAAAAGTCCGGGAGCGGGCCCTCGGTTTCCTCGAATTCCTCGGCCACCGGGATGAAGTGACGGCACTCCTTGACCGGGCAGGACAGGTAGTTGCCGCGCTTTTCCGTGTGGCGGCGCAGCATGATCGGGAAGTCGCACTTTGGGCAGGGCTGGGGCACTGGCGGGGCGGGCATGGCCGTGGTGCAATCCGGGTAGCGGCTGCACGAGAAGAACATCTTGCCGAAGCGCGAACTGCGCTCCACCAGTTCGCCGGTGCACCCTGCCGCGGGGCAGGCTACTCCCGTGGAGTAGGACTTGGTGTACTTGCACTTGGGGTAAGAGGCGCAGGCATAGAACCGGCTGCCGGTGCGGGCCTTTTTCAGGACCACGTCCCCGCCGCAGTCCGGGCAGGTGCCGACCTTGACCGCCTCTTCCCTGGGCAGCTTTTCGATGGTCTTGATCTTTCCGGATTCGTCACGGGTGAAGTTGCCGGTGAACGAACAATCCGGGTACCCGGAGCAGGCCAGAAAGGCCCCGGCCTTGCCGAACTTGATCACCAGGGATTTGGTGCATTCCGGGCAAGGCATCCCGGCGTCGATCCCCCCTTTCACGGCGGCCATGTCCTTCTTGGCCTTGTCCAGGACGGGATAGAATTCCCCGGTGAAGCCGCGCATCAGCTCCACCCAGTCCTGGCTGCCCTCGGCCACCTGGTCCAGGGACTCTTCCATCTGGGCCGTGAAATCCACGTCCATCAGCCGGGTGAAATGCGCGGTCAGTTGGTCCGTGACCACGTAGCCCAGTTCCAGGGGCACGAAGTGGCGCTCTTCCTGGGTGACGTACTCCCGGTCCAGCAGGGTGGAGATGATCTGGGCGTAGGTGGAGGGCCGCCCGATGCCCTTTTCTTCCAGCTCCCGGATCAGCGAGGCTTCGCTGTAGCGCGGCGACGGCTGGGTGAACTTTTGTTCCTTGAGCAGTTCCTGGAGCCGCAGTTCCTGCTTCGGGGTCAGGGTGGGCAGTTCCTGGTTCTTCTCCGCCTCCCCTCCGCCATAGACCTTGAGATAGCCAGGGAAAATCAGCCGCTCGCCCTTGGCCCGCCACTGGGTGTGGGCCGCGGCCACGGTGATGGTGGTGTCCCAGAATCGGGCCGGGCTCATCTGCGAGGCCACGAAGCGGGTCCAGATCAGCTTGTAGAGCTGGTACATGTCCCGGGGCAGATAGGCCTGGAGCATTTCCGGGGTCAGGGTCACGTCCACGGGCCGGATGGCTTCGTGGGCTTCCTGGGCGGATTTGCGGGACTTGAAATAGCGTTCCTTTTCCGGGCAATAGTCCGGCCCGTAGGATTCCAGGATCAGCTTGCGAACGTCCTTGATCGCATCCGGTGAGGTGCGCACCGAGTCGGTCCGCATGTAGGTGATCAGGGCCTGGATGCCCCGGTCCCCCAACTCCACGCCCTCGTACAGGCGCTGGGCCAGGGACATGGTCCGTTTGGCCGGATAGGAAAAGCGGCGGCTGGCTTCCTGTTGCAGAGTGGAGGTGATGAAGGGCGGGCCGGACTGGCGCTGCCGTTCCTTTTCATCCACGGACTCCACCACGAAGGGAGCCTGGGACACCGCGGCCTCCAGCTCCCCGGCCTGGTCCGCGGAGCCGATGTCCGGCTTCTTGCCGCCCACCTTCCACAGATCAGCCTCAATCACCGCGGCGCTCTGGTCCGCCAGTTTGACCTTGAAGACCCAGTATTCCTTGGGCTCGAAAACCTGACGCTCCCGCTCCCGGTCCACGATCAGGCGCAAGGCCACGGACTGAACCCGACCCGCAGAGATGCCGCGCTTGACCTTTTGCCAGAGCAGCGGCGAAAGCTTGTATCCCACCAAACGGTCCAGAACCCGCCTAGCCTGCTGGGCGTTGAACAGATCCAGGTTCAGGGTCCTGGGGTGCTCCAGGGCTTCGCGCACGGCCCTGGCCGTGATCTCATTGAACTGGATCCGCTTGATCCGCGGATTGGCGTCCTTGATCAGCTCGGCCACGTGCCAGGCGATGGCCTCGCCTTCCCGGTCCGGGTCCGGCGCGAGATAAATCTGATCCGCCTGGGCCGCCAGCTTCTTAAGCTGACTGACGACCTTCTGCTTGCCGGGGATCACCTCGTATTCCGGGGCAAAATCGCCCGCTTCATCCACCCCCAGCACCTTCTTCGGCAGGTCGCGAACGTGTCCCACCGAGGCGCTGACCTCATAATCCGGTCCAAGAAACTTCTTGATGGTTTTGACCTTGGCCGGTGACTCAACGATGATCAAATCTTTACTCATAATGCGCAGGGCAAATACCCATCCCTCGGCCCCATGGCAAGCCCCCCGCCCCTCTCTTATCCCAGACAGATTTATTCTCGATCCTCACCCGCTCTCTGAATCGGTATCGAAATCGAAATCGTGATCGAAATCGAACGTCATGTCCAAGAAGACGAGGTTATCACGGGATGATGCGTGGAATTCTTCGATTGCGATTGCGATTTCGATGAGAATGGATTTATCACCATCCTCTTTGGTCGGGGGATGACAGCGAACCCGAGAGCGGATAGGCTCACACGGCTGTCTTGCCCCATCCCAACGAATCCCTGGAGTATATTCATGAAAATACTGATCACCGGCGCAGCCGGGTTCATCGGCTTCCATACCGTCCTGCGCCTGCTGGAGCAGGGCCACGAGGTGGTGGGTCTGGACAACATCAACGACTATTACGACGTCCGGGTCAAATACGGCCGCCTGGCCCACTCGGGCATCGCGGAGGCCGATATTGCCCTGAACCGGACGATCCAGAGCACGATCCACCCTGGCTACCGCTTCGTGCGCATGAACCTGGAGGACGGTGCCGGATTGATGAACCTGTTCGCCCAGGAGAAGTTCGACCGGGTGATGCACTACGCGGCCCAGGCCGGCGTGCGCTACAGCCTGACCAATCCCCACGCCTACATGCAAAGCAACTTCCTGGCCTTCCTGAACCTGCTGGAAGCCTGCCGCCATCATCCCGTGGAGCACTTCGCCTTTGCCTCTAGTTCGTCGGTCTACGGGCTGAACCAGACCATGCCCTTTTCCACCCGCCACAACGTGGACCACCCCATCAGCCTCTACGCGGCCAGCAAGAAGTCCAACGAGCTGATGGCCCACACCTACAGCTATCTCTACGGACTGCCCACCACGGGGCTGCGCTTCTTCACCGTGTACGGGCCCTGGGGCCGTCCGGACATGGCCCTGTTCCTGTTCACCAAGGCCATCCTCGAAAATCGGCCCATCGACGTCTTCAACTATGGGAAAATGCAGCGCGACTTCACCTATGTGGACGACATCGTCGAGGGCGTTCTGCGGGTGATCCATCGCGCGCCCCAGGGCAACCCGGATTGGGACGGAACCGCACCGGACCCGTCCTCGTCTCCGGCCCCGTGGAAGGTCTACAACATCGGCAATTCCCAACAGGTGGAGTTGATCCGGTTCATCGAGGCCCTGGAAGAGGCCCTGGGCAAAAAGGCCGAAATGAATCTCCTGCCGCTTCAGCCCGGCGACGTTCCGGCCACCTGGGCCGACACCACGGACCTGGAGCGCGACCTGGGCTACCGCCCGAACACTCCGGTGCGGGTAGGCATTCAGCGCTTCGTGGATTGGTATCGGGATTTTTTTCAGGTTTGATCCGGCCCGAGATACAAGGCAGATTTCGCCTCGATCCTCAGCGGCCATCTGAAATCGTGATCGAAATCGAACGCCATGTCCAAGAGGATGACGTAATCATGCGGTGATGCGCCGCTTTTTTCAATTCCGATTTCGATTTCGATTTCGATCGCGATTTGGATTGTGAGAACAGATTGTCCTGAGGTCAGGAGTACGAGGAGTGATCCATGTCGGAAGCATATGACATCCTGGTGATCGGCGGGGGTCCGGCGGGCTATGCCGCGGCCCTGGAGAGCGCGGCCCAGGGCAAGTCCACCGCGCTGATGGAACGGAACCTGCTTGGCGGAACCTGCCTGAACCGGGGCTGCATTCCCACCAAGCTCTTTCTCGGAGCCACGGCCCCCATTCCCGCCATGGCGGCCCAGTCACGGCTGCGGCTGGGCCAGGGGAGCTTCACCGTGGACATGGCGGCCCTGCAAAAACGCAAGGCGTCCCTGCTGGCGGCCACGCGCCAGGCCATGGCAAAATCACTGGAAACGGCGGGAGTACGGTTGATCTCCGGGGAAGCGGAACTTTGCGGGCCGACCCAGGTCTTGGTGCGGTCCGAGGACGCCGCCCAAACCCGAATCGATTTTCAGCACCTGATCCTGGCCCTGGGCTCGGCTCCAGCCTGGCCGGAACTTCTGACTCCGGACGGCGAGGCCGTGCTCACCTCGGACCACGCCCTGGACCTCTCGACCGTCCCGGAGTCCCTGGCCGTGATCGGGGCCGGGGCCATCGGGCTGGAAATGGCCCAATTTTTCCAACGCATGGGCTCGTCCGTGACGCTGATCGAAGCCGCCGACCGCATCGCCCCCACCGAAGACCCGGAAATCAGCGCCCAACTGGCCTCCATGCTCAAACGCCAGGGCGTGACCGTCCGGGCAGGCACGACCGTCTTCGCCCTGGAACGGACGGCGGAAGGAGTCCGCGTCCGTCTCGGCCCGGAAGAGGACGTAGCGGCATCCAAGGTCCTGGTGGCAGTGGGCAGAAAGCCCAACACCCACTTTCCGGGGCTGGAAGCGATGCTCCCGGCCATGAAAAAAAACTCTTTGGAAGTGGACGAGAATCTGATGCTCAGCGAGCATATCTTTGCCGTGGGCGACTGCAACGGCAGAACCCTGCTGGCCCATGCCGCCGAGGACCAGGGCCGGTTCGCGGCCCGGTTCGCCGCCGGGAAAATATCCGGTCCCTACGCGCCGGGACCCATCCCGTTCTGCATCTACGGCGACCCAGAGGCTTTCCGGGTCGGCCCCACCCTGGAGGATGCCCGTGCCAAGGGCTTGACCTGCACCGAATCCAAGGCCCAGCTCGCCGCCAACCCCGTGGCCCAGGCCGCGGCAGCGCCCCACGGGCTGGTCAAAGTCCTTTGGCGCGACGACACCGTGATCAGCGTCAGCGCCGTGGGTCACGGCGTGCTGCACATGGTCACCGCAGCCACGATCATGGTCAGCCAAGGCTGGAGTCGATCCCAGGCCGAAAACCTGATCTTCGCCCACCCCACCCTGGATGAAACGCTGCGCCACGCCCTGCTGGCGAACCCTCAATGACTCCGTCCTCCACAATTTGGATCTCAAGGCCATGTTCCGCACCCTGACTCCCCTGGTTCTGGCCTCGGGTTCGCCCCGGCGGCGCGAGCTGCTCGCCGCCCTGGGACTGACCTTTTCCGTCCACCCGGCCGTGACTCCGGAGCCGGTCTTCGCCCCTGGCACCGATCCCGAAGTCTATGCCGTGATCGCGGCCAAGGCCAAGGCGCGGGAAGTGGCGACGCTTCAGCCGGAGGCCGTGGTACTGGCCGCGGACACCATCGTGGTGTTGGAGGGGGACGTGCTGGGCAAGCCGGTGGATTCTCTGGAAGCCCTGGCCATGCTGGAACGGCTGGCCGGGCGGGAGCATGTGGTGATTACGGGCTGTTGTCTGCGGTACCCAAAAAACGACGAGGAACAGAGCTTCGCCGTGCGGACCACCGTGTGGATGCAAAACTTCGGGCCGGAGGTTCTGGCCGCCTACGTGGCCACGGGAGAGCCCATGGACAAGGCCGGGGCCTACGGCATTCAGGAGCGGGCCGCCTGCCTGGTGGAGCGCATTCAGGGCTCCTACACCAACGTGGTCGGGCTGCCGCTGGCGGAAGTTGTTGAAGTTCTAAGTCGTTACGGGGTTATCATTCCAAGAAAACCCTGAAAAGTCTCCACCATGTGGATTGTCGCGTGATGGCTGCGCCCTGCCGGGCGCACCAAAAAAAAAGCCGGGGCGAACGCCCCGGCTTTTTTTGCGGTGGTGAGTGAATACGATCTATACTGATCTAGAAGTTGAAGATAAAGCCGACCTTGCCGAGCTTCATAGCCTTGTCGAACCAATCGCTACGTCTGTCGGCACCACGGGTGCTCAGGTCGTCCAGGTTGACTTTGGCGTAGGCGAATTCAGCCAACAGGGCCAAGTTTTCATACATCTGCCATCTGTTGTTGAAAGTCACTTCCCAGTAGTTGTCTTCCTTGGTGAACAGATGGATGTTGTCTTTGTGGTTGGTGCCCTTCATGTAGAAAGCAGTCAGGTCATGGGAGACGCCGTCAATGAACTGAATTTTCTTCAGCCCGGCACCCAAGGCCACGGAACCAACCGCGCCCTCAGCGTTCTGCCAAACATCCCACAAGTTGCCTGTTCCAGCGAACTCCATCCCGGCCAGCATGTAACGGAAGTAGCTGTCACCGGCCATGGTTGTCTGCTGACCAAAGCCAACGCCGGGGCCGAAAGCGCCGCCGTAGGTTTCAATCGTGGGCATGCGCTTGGAGTCGCCGCCGGTGGCGAAGTCTTTATCTTCACCGGATTCGTACCAACCGAACACAGTGGGGGTCATCATGTCCATGGCATAATCCACGGCCAGAACGGCTACCCAACCAGACTGCTTCACGCTCGGTTTGTCGTTCCACTTCATGGTCCCGTAGTTCAAATCACCCTTGATGCCGATGGGATTGAGCATGGACACGTCGAAATTCAAGCCAAAATGCATCATGTTGGCATTCTTGTCGGTACCGGTGAAGTCCTTGCCCCAGCGAGTATAGGCGGCAAAGGGATTCAACTTCAGGCCGTCCAGGGTCACGGGCACAACGGCCACGAAGGCATCAACTTCATCATCCCACTTCTTGGTGATGTCGTCGGGGTTGGCCCTGTCGTGATTAAAAGCACGGACCCAGCCCAACGTCAGGCCGGCCATGTCTGAAAACGGAACGCCGACCAGGACGCCGGTGCCTTCGGACTCAAGAATGTGAGATCCCATGGTGCTCGGCAAAGCGACAGGCTGACGACCAGCCTTCACATTGACGGGGGTACCGGGGAAATTAAAGTCAAGATAGGCGAAGCGGGTCTTGATGTTGTTGCTTCGTCCACCTGCGCCAAGGTCAAAATTATCGGCACCCCAACGGGCATTGCCGATTTCCATCTGCAAAACGCCCTTGAGGTTTTCATTGGCGACGAATTCAAACTGGGTGCGCATCCGCTGCAGGGCATCAAACCGATCATACTCGGAACGGTCCTTGTTAGGGGAAGCCTGCTGCATTGCGCCGAAATCCCAGTTGTCGAGGTAATTGAAGTGAACCCGCCACCAGCCTTTAGCCTTCAATTCGATGGCGGAAGCCATGCCCGCCGTACCGAGAATGAACGCGACCAAAACGGCCAAACAAACTAATCTTTTCATACCTTCCTCCTTTTGCGATCCCAAAGAAAAAAAATCGTATCCACCCATACCGCAACGAAGACCACCTTCGTCAGGTCGGAAACCTTCTATGCCCGCCCGGACAAAGTTGTCAAGTAAAAAAATCATTTTTTTGACGGAAAATAAAAATTTTTTTACCCGCAAAAAAATTGAACTCGCTCTACTCAGAAAAAACTCGAGAGAGGAAGCGCATCTCCGTAGGGGCACGGTGCGCCGCGCCTCTACTCTTCACGCTTCTCCGCCTCCCCGGGAAAATGCCCTAACCCTATATAAATATAGTGCGCGCCGGAAAGCACCGTGCTCATGGTGACCGTGAGCACGAGAAGCTGAATCAACCCCGTCCAGGGCAGAGCAAAGGAGTACTTGGTTAAAACGGCGACAATCAGCACGATTTGTCCGCAGGTGTTGAACTTGCTCAACCACGTCGGGTGAATCCGCGACCGGACGTCCACGCCCCAGAAGTGCAGCAGGGCCATGCCGCCGATGATCATCATGTCCCGACTGATGACCAGCACGGCCAACCAGCTCGGCAGCAGTCCCACGAATCCGAGGCAGAAGTACGCCGTGATCAGCAGCAGCTTGTCCGCGATGGGGTCCAGCAGGGCACCGAGTTGCGACCGCTGTTTGAGCACCCGGGCCAAAAATCCGTCCACTCCGTCGCTCACTCCGGCGATCAGAAAAATCAGCAACGCCGCGCCGAACCGCTGATCAATGAACATCATCACGAACACCGGAACGAGAACGATCCGGAATATGGTGATGACATTGGGTATGGTCCAGTTGCTGGATGGGCGCATGGATCGGCTCCGGCCTTTTCAGCTTTTCATGTTCACGTGCTGCAAGGGCACGTCGAGTTCCTGATCGTCCAGAAGCTTGATCACAGCCTGCAAATCATCAATCTTCTTGCCGGTGACCCGAACCTGCTCGTCCTGGATCGCAGCCTGAACCTTCAGCTTTTGCGCCTTGATCAGTTTGACGATCTTCTGGGCCGTATCCTTGGAAATGCCTTCCTTGATCAGGATGTCCATCTTTACCCGGCCCTGACTGGTGGCTTCCAATTCTTTAAACTCCATGCTCCTGGGGTCCAGCTTGCGCCGAGTGAAATGCACCTTGAGCAGGTCCTGGATGGCCCGCATTTTCATCTCATCCCCGGTGACCACATGCAGAACTTTTTCCTTGCGATTCAAATCCAGGTCCGTTTTCACGTTCCGGAAGTCAAACCGTGTGTCCAGCTCCTTGCGAACGTTGTTCACGGCGTTGTCCACTTCCTGGAGATCAACTTTGCTCACAATATCGAACGACGGCATTCATGTCCTCTCTTCTCATTTTCATCGTTAAGACGGAGCGCTGCAGCTACCCCGCGGCCCCGCAGCATTTCTTGTGTTTCTTGCCGCTGCCGCAGGGGCAGGGGTCGTTGCGGCCGACCTTGGGCTGGTCCCGTCGCACGGGTTGTTTGGCCTGGGCTTGCTGCTCCGAGCCGGAGTATTGCAGTTTCTGGGGCTTCTCTTCGTGCTGGAACTGTTCCTCCCGGACAACGTTCAGGCGCAGGTGACACAGATTGCGCAAGGTATGTTCCTTGATCAGGTGCAGCATGGTCTGGAACAGCTCGAAGCCCTCGCGCTTGTACTCCTGCTTGGGGTCTTTCTGGCCGTAGCCGCGCAGGCCGATACCGTCGCGCAGGCCGTCCATGTTCAGCAGGTGCTCTTTCCAGTCCCGGTCCAGGCTGTCCAACAGAAAATAGCGGAGAATCTCCAGGTAGTGTTGCGGGGCGTCGGTCTTGAGCTTGTCCAGCACGCCCCGAATCAGCTCCACGGTTTCGTCCTGACTGGGCAGCTTGTCATCAGGCAGGGGATGGACCCGCCCCAGCCCGAAAATCTCGCCCAGCCGGGTCCGGACTTCCTGACGGGCCTCGTCGTCAGCGTCCTTGTCCTGCACCGGGGTGTAGACGTCCTCCACCAGATCCTGCACGAAGGACTCGACCATTTCCTCCAGGTCCTTGCTGGCCATGATCTCCCGGCGTTGGGTGTAGATGACTTCCCGCTGCTGGTTCATCACGTTGTCGAAGTCCAGCAACTGTTTGCGGATTTCGAAGTTGTGGGCTTCCACTTTGCGCTGGGCGTTTTCGATGGCCCGGGAGACCATCCGGTTTTCGATGGCCTCGCCTTCCTGCAACCCCAGCCGCCCCATCAACCCCGCGATCTTGTCCGAGCCGAACAGCCGCAGCAGATCGTCGTCCAGGGCCAAGTAGAACCGAGAGCTGCCCGGATCGCCCTGACGTCCGCTCCGTCCGCGCAACTGGTTGTCGATACGTCGGCTTTCATGGCGCTCCGTGCCGATGATGTGCAAACCTCCCAGGTCCACCACGCCTTCGCCGAGAACGATGTCCGTCCCGCGACCGGCCATGTTCGTGGCAATGGTCACCTGCCCGCTATGGCCGGCCAGGGCCACAATCTCGGCCTCTTTTTCGTGGTTCTTGGCATTGAGCACGCTGTGCGGAACCCCGTGACGCTTGAGCAGCTTGGCCACGATTTCGGACTTTTCGATGGACACCGTGCCCACCAGGACGGGCTGCCCCTTATGGTGCAGGTCGCTGATCTCCTGGGCGATGGCTTTGTACTTGTCGTCCTGGGTCTTATAGATCATGTCCGGGTGATCTTCTCGGACCATGGGTCGATGGGTGGGGACGGACGCCACGTCCAGATTGTAGATTTCCTTGAACTCCACGGCCTCGGTGTCCGCGGTCCCGGTCATCCCGGCCAGCTTGTCGTACATCCGGAAGTAGTTCTGGAAGGTGATGGAGGCCAGGGTCTGGTTCTCGGCCTGAATCTTGACGTATTCCTTGGCTTCCAGGGCCTGGTGCAGCCCGTCGCTGTAGCGGCGACCGGGCATGGTTCGGCCGGTGAATTCGTCCACGATGACCACCTGCCCGTCGCCCACGATGTAGTCCACGTCCCGCTTGAAGAGATAATGGGCCTTGAGGGCCTGCAGGATGTGGTGCTGGAAGCGGATGTTTTTCGTATCATAGAGGTTTTCCAGGCCGAGCAGTTCCTCGCAGCGCATCACCCCCTCGTCCGTGAGCAGAATGGCGCGCAGCTTCTCGTCCACCGTGAAGTGCTCTTCCTTCTTCAACTTGGGAATCAGGGCGTTGATCTGCATATACAACCCTGTGGAATCCTCGGCCGGACCGGAAATGATCAGCGGTGTCCGGGCTTCGTCGATCAGGATGGAGTCCACCTCGTCCACGATCCCGAAAAACAGGTCCCGCTGAACCAGATGTTCCATCCGGAACTTCATGTTATCCCGCAGATAATCGAAGCCGAACTCGTTATTCGTGCCGTAGGTCACGTCGGCGTTGTAGGACGTTTGCCGCTCGGGGTCGGTCAATCCGTGGAGAATCACCCCGACCTCCAGGCCCAGGAAACGATAAATCTGCCCCATCCACTCCGCATCGCGGCGGGCCAGATAATCGTTGACCGTGACCACGTGCACGCCCTTGCCGGCCAGGGCGTTGAGCACCACCGGCAGAGTCGCGGCCAGGGTCTTGCCCTCGCCGGTCTTCATTTCGGCGATCTTCCCGTGGTGCAGCACCATCCCGCCGATCAACTGGGCGTCAAAATGGCGCATCTTCAAGGCTCGCCAGGAAGCCTCGCGCACCAGGGCGAAGGTCTCGGGCAGCAGATCGTCCAGGGTGCGCCCGTTCTGAACCTGCTCCTTCCACTCCCGGACCTTGATCGGAAAGTCGTCGTCGCCAAGGCCGCGCATCTGTTCTTCGTGGCCGTTAATAGTCTGCACCATCGGCTTGAGCTTTTTCAGGTATCGCTCATTTTTGGAGCCGATTACTTTCTTGACGATAAAATTGAACATGCATTTCTCCTTAGTATTCCTCGAAAGCCCTGGACGCAGGGCATTTGTGTTCTCGAAGCACGGGCACTCTGGTTCGGTATCGATGATTCCTGGCCGTAACCGCTATCACCCTTCAAGCAGCTCCAACCAGTGCGCGACCTCGAAGCCTTGGGGTGCCGTGGCCGCGAGTTGAACCACGCACCCGCTGCACCCAGTGGCCACGGTGAGTTCACTTTGCTCTGGCACCTTGCTCCAGCACCGGGCCGCGACCTGGGAGGACAGGCTCGGCGCGCTGAGTCGCATCACGCCGCCCATCCCGCAGCAGGCGTTTTCGGCCTCGGCAATCAATCGTGTCGTGAATACGCCGCGCAAAAAAGCCTCATCCGGGTCCGGGGTCGGGGCGTGACAAGGGCGGTGATAGAAAACCTCTCCGCTCCCCACGGCCCGAAAGTCCTCCGAAGTGAGCAGACCGCTCAACGGCTGGACGGCCGCTTCCCAAGCCAGCCGTTCCCGATCGTCGTGAAACAGGTCCGCCGCCTTCGCGTACCCGCGTAGGGCCGTGGTGCAGGTGGCGCAGATGGTGAGCAGCCTGGGCCGTCCCAGTTCCCGCCACAAGGCCACGTTCCGGACCTGCATTTCGGCGTTCAAACCGGGTAATCCTGCCTGAGCCACGGTAAAACCGCAACATTGCCAATCCGGAAAGGTGTTCAATCCATCACCCGCCATCCCCAGCATCCGTGCCGCGTTCGCCATCCACCAGGGTCTGGCGAATCGCGCCGTGCATCCGGGGAACAGCACGGCGTTCCCGGGCAAAACAGCTTCGTCGGCAACCCGCTCAAAGCCACCGGATGTCCGCTCCCGAGAAGGCCGACGCACCATGGCCCGCGGCGCATCCATTATTTTGGTGCCGAGTTGTTCCGGGAACAACCCCGCGCAACGGCCCGCCAGCGGCCACAGACGCTTGGCCCGGGTGATCCAGATCCGCCAGATCCAGGCCTGCCACCCCGGATGACCGGCCTTCACCTCCCGCAGCAGTTCCGGAAGATTTCGGCCTTGAGGACAACCATCCGCGCACCGTCCGCACCCCAGGCACAGCCCCAGCAGCTTGCCGGCCGCGGCCGGATCATGGAGATTGCCCTCCTCCAATGCCTGGCGGATCAAAAAGGACTTGCCCCGAGGGCTCAACTCCTCCCGCCCCGTGGCCGCGAACAACGGACAGACGTCCAGACACTTGCCGCAAAGAATGCAGGGCCGCGTCGGAACGCCCGAGTCCGTGGGGCATGGTGTCGCGGGATTGGCGTGACGTTTTTTTTCTCTCATCGTAATCGAAATCGCAATCGTGATCGAAATCGCAAAGTTGCCAGAAATCGATTTCGATCACGATTGCGATTTCGATTTCGATTTCGATTTCGATCCAGAGCGCCGGCGGCTCGGGAGAAATCTGCCTTGGCGCAATTATGAAGGAGTGTGGACAACGGGAGACTCAATACGCCTTGCCCGGGTTCATGATGCCCTTGGGATCGAAGGCGCGTTTGATCAGGGAGAACAGGCCGCGCTCCACCGGGCCGACCTGCCGATGCAGCCAGCCGCGCTTGGTCAGGCCCAGGCCGTGCTCTCCGGAAAGAACGCCGCCCAAGCGGAGCACCAGTTCCAGCACGGCTTCCCGGGCCTGGAACGCATGGTCCCGCTGGTTCTCGTCCGAAGCGTCGTGCATGATGTTGACGTGGATGTTGCCGTCGCCCAGGTGGCCGAAGGTCAGGATCGGCAAATCGTGGGCGCGACCGATGCCCCGAATGCCAAGAATCCCTTCCGCCACCTTGCCCCGGGGGAGAGAGACGTCTTCGCTGATCTTGTCCGGGGCCAGACGGAAGGAGGCCGGATTGATCAAGCGCCGCGCTTCCCAAAGTCGCTCCTCGGCCACGGGGTCCCGGCCCTCCTCCACGAAGACCGGAGCAAGCCCCTCCAGGGCGCTCCGGATCAGGGCCAACTCTTCCCGTAATCCTTCCGGGCGACCGTCGCATTTGAGCAGCAGGACCGCCTTGGTGGCCGCGTTCCAGGGCGGCGCGGCAATCCGGGCCACGCAGTCCAGGACCTCCTCAGGCATCAATTCCATGGCCACGGGCAGAATCCCGGCCCGGAACACGGCCTGGGACGCGGCCAGCGCGTCGTCCAGGGATCGGTAGCCGACCATCAGAGAAGCTTGAGCCGGGGGCAGGGGCAGCAGCTTCAGAGTCAGTTTGGTAAAAAAGGCCAGAGTTCCGGCGGAGCCCACCAGCAAGCGGGTCAGATCCAGGCCGACCACGTTCTTGTGCGTCCGGGCCCCGGTGTGGATCAACTCTCCGCCTGGCAGCACGGCCTCAATGCCCAGGACGTAGTCCCGGGTCACGCCGTACTTCACGGCCCGCATCCCTCCGGCACAGGTGGCCGCGTTGCCGCCCAGGGTGGAGAAGCGCACGCTGGCCGGGTCCGGAGGATAATACAACCCCCGCGCCTGAACCTGGGTCTGGAAAGCCCCGGTGACCACCCCCGGCTGGACCTCGGCCGTGAAATCGTCTTCCTGAATGTCCACCCGGTCCATGGCCAGACAGGACACCACCACCCCGCCGCCCTGGGGCACGCACCCGGCCACCACGTTGGTCCCCCTGGCCCGGGGAAACAGCGGGATCTCTTCCCGGTGCGCCCAGGTCAAAAGCTCCTTTACCTGCTCCACCGTCCGGGGACGTACCACGGCCCACGGCAAAGCAAACCGCCGACTGGCGTCCGTCCCATACACGCAGGTCGCCTCCGGCTGTTCCAAATAATCGTCGCCGACAAATTGATCGCGAAGAAAGGCGCGTTGGCTGGTTGTCAGAGGCATGGGGGGAATGGAATCACATCTCCCGGGCCAGATCCCGATCCATGGCCCGGCGTTTGAGGTCCTCGCGCTGGTCGTGGTATTTCTTGCCTCGGGCCAGGCCGATTTCCACCTTGGCTCGACCGGCTTTCCAGTACATTTTCAGCGGCACCACGGTCAGGCCCTTTTGGGCGGTCTTGGCGCTCCAGGCGTCGATCTGGTGGCGGTGCAGGAGCAGTTTGCGCGGGCGCTCCGGTTCGTGTCCGGTATGCACGGCGTGGGCGTACGGGGCGATATGCACGCCCACCAGCACCGGGTCTCCGCCCGTGAACCGAACGTAACCGTCCTTGAAGCTGACCTTGCCGTCGCGCAGGGATTTCACCTCCGAGCCCATCAGGGCCAGGCCGGCCTCCAGGGTTTCCAGGATTTCGTATTCGTGGCGGGCTTTCTTGTTCTGGGCGATCAGCCGGGTCCCGTCGCTTTTCGGTTTCATCAGTACCCCTCGTCCAGCAGGGAAGAATAGAACATCAGTTCACTGGGATGGCGGCGGAAAATGCTGTCCTTGACCAGCTTGTTGTTCCGTCCCACGGTTTTGCTGGCCAGGACGTCCTTGAGCAGGGCCTTGCACTCCTCCATGGTCGCCTGACGAATGATGTGCTTGATCACCGGCACGGCCTGAGGGTTCATGCTCAGGCAGTCCACATGCATGCCCATGAGCACCGGGATGCAGTAGGGGTCCGCGGCCATTTCCCCGCAGATGCTCACCTCTATGCCGGCCCGATGCCCGGCGTCCACCACGTACTTGATCATCCGGACCAGAGCCGGATGCAGCGGTTGGTACAGATAGGAGACAAAGGAGTTGGTCCGGTCGATGCCCAGACTGTACTGGATCAGGTCGTTGGTCCCGATGCTGAAGAAGTCCACCTCCGTGGCCAGGATGTCCGCCGTGATCATGGCTGAAGGCAGCTCGATCATGATCCCCACGGGCATTTCCGGATTGTACTTCAATCCTTCCTTCTTCAACTCCATCCGCACGCTGTTCAGCACGGACTTGACCTGGCGCAGTTCGCCCAACCCGGACACCATGGGAAACATCAATGAAATGTTCTCGTGGACGCTGGCCCGCAATATCGCCCGCAACTGAACCCGAAACAGATCCATATGGTGCAGGCAGAATCGCACCGCCCGCAGACCCAGGGCCGGATTAGCCTCGTCCAGGCCGCCGAAGTGGTTCATGAACTTGTCCGCACCCACGTCCAGGGTACGCAACACCACCTTGCCGGGAAACATGATCGAGGCCAGGTCCTGGTATTCTTCCAGCAACTGTTCCTCGTCCGGCAGCTGGAGTCGGTTCAGATAGGAGTACTCGGTGCGGTACAGCCCGACCCCCTCGCCGCCGTTGCCCAGCACCGAGGACACCTCTTCCAGCAGTTCGATGTTCGCGAAAACCTTGACCCGGTACCCATCAATGGTTTCCGCGGGCAGATGGCTGGAGCGGTTGATCCCGGCCTGGTACTCCTCGAACTGGTATTTCAGATCCGTGAAGCCGGCCAATTCCTCCTCGTCCGGCTCGATGATGATCCGCCCTTGCAGGCCGTCGATGATGATCAGCTGCCCGTCCTGGATGGACTCCTCCAGATCGGCCGCGCCGACGATGGCCGGAATCTGCATGGCCCGGGCCAGGATTCCGGTGTGCGAGGTTTTGCCGCCGGTGACCGTGGCAAAGGCCATGATCTTGCCCACTTCCAGCTCCACCGTGTCCGCCGGACTGAGGTCGTGGGCCAGAAGAATGATCCGGGTGTTGATGGACCGCAGGCTGTTCCCGGACTCGCCCAACAGATGCTGCTGGACCCGGCCCGCCACCAGACGCACGTCCTGAATCCGTTCCCGGATGTAGGCGTCCTCGATGCTGCGAAAAACCGTTTCAATGTCCGCCACGGCCTTTTCCAAGGCCCACTCCGCGTTCAGCTGCATGCTCCGGATGTAGGCCTTGGCCGATTCCAGCAGCTTGGGGTCCTGGAGCATCATGATGTGCGAATCGATGATCCGCGCGTGTTCCAGCAGTTCCGCGGGCACGCGGCCCTGAATGTTCTCGAGTTCGGCCAAAGCCTGCGAAAAGGCCTGCTCCACGCGGGACAGCTCGGCCTGCACCTCGCCGTCCGGAATATTCTGGCGCGGAACGTTGCGGGCCCTGCCGCGATTCAGGAAAAACGCCCGCCCCAAGGCGATGCCGGTGGAGACGGGAATTCCTTGAAGTATTTGGAGAGCCACTAACGCTCCTCTTCAAAACGATTCAAAAACAACTGCTCAAGCTGCTCCAGGGCGGATTGGGCGTCCTCTCCCTGGGCCTTCAATTCCACGGCGCACCCCGGCCCCAAGGCCAGGGTCAGCAGGTCGAGAATGCTCTTGGCGTCCACCTCCTGCTCCTGAGAAAGCAGGGTGATCCGCGAAGAATATTTTTGGGCCTCCCGGGCCAGACGAGCCGCCGGACGGGCATGCAGTCCCAGCTCATTGGCCACGAAGACCTTCCGACTCACCACATCAAGTGTTTCCATACCAACGTCAACCTGATTTGGAGGTTTTTTTACGGGAAGCTTCTCCAGACTTTCAGTCAACGCCCCCGTCTCCCAACTCCTAACTCCTAACTCCTAACTCCTGAATTCTGAATCCTGAATCCTGAATCCTGAATCCTGAATCCTGAATCCTAAACTCTGCCTCACAGCCCGCTCCAGACGGTCCAAAGCCCGATCCAGACTGCGAGAAAGGCCAACACGAACCAGACCCTGGACACGCGCAACCGGAAATAACCGAAAGCACAGCACAGCACCGCCGCGGTCCAGAAAATCCACGCCCATTCCGGGCCGCCCTCGACGCGCATCTCGGGCCAGAGCCGCCACCAAAGCAGAAGCAACAGTCCGGCGTTGACCAGCTTGATGCGCTGTCCCCAGTTGATCAGGTTCCAGCGTTTCAGCCGACTCAAAAACGCGATGCCCTCCCGAAATCCACCGACAAAGGTCGCCAGTTTGAACACCTGCACACCCAGAAAACAGCAGATCAGCCATGTCCACGCCAATCCCGTCCATCCATGTGCAAGCAGCAGCGTCAGAACCAGGACGCAAAATACCAGGGCCGCGCCGCTGAAAAAAGAGTCGCCCAGGGCTGACAGGGTGTAGGTCGTGGTGTTCTTGACCCGTTGCAACATGGGCGGCGGCAGCACTCCCCGGGCGATGTCCCGTTCCAGGGACAAAAAAATGCCAGCCAAAAGCGGCGTCCAGAAGGGATGCGTATTGTAGTGTTGCAGAGACCGACGCCGGGCTTTGCGCAACTCCTGGGAATTGCGGTGAATGACGGTCAGACCGGGCTCCAAGGCCAGCGCCAGGCCGACGTTTTGCATCCCACGGGTGTTGTAGTTGGCGCCCACGAGGTAAGTGCGCAGGAACGTGCGCAGCATGACCCGGAAGCTGAGGGAGGAGGGAAGCGTGCCGGGTGTGGTCCCAGGCGTGGTCCCGTGTGTGGACCTGGGGGTGCTCTTGGAGGTGACCATGGGGGATGTCATGGGGTCCTCGAAGTGGGGGCGGCCCGGGCCAAGGCGATCAACCTGGCGTAGACCTCCTTGGAAGACCATCCATGAGCCCTGGCAGCGACCCGAGCGGCTATCTGCTTTGGCGGGCCGGTCAGCATCTCTTCCGACAGCATCTGGTCCACATCCACGTCCAAGGTCTTCTCCGGGGCTTCCGGCGGGCCGACGAGCACGGTCACCTCGCCGCGAGGGTCCCACTCCATGTCCTGATGGCTTTCCAAACGTCCCAGAATAATCTGCTCATGCTCCTTGGTCAATTCGCGGGCCAGGCAAAGCTCCCGTGGTCCCAGGCATTCCAGGACCGTTTCCAGGGTGTCGCGCAGCCGGGAGTTGCGCTCGAAAAAAATCAGGGTGGTGGCCGCTTCGGCCCACGAGAGAAACAACCGTTTTTGATCCCCGGCCTGGCGAGGCAAAAAACCCAGGAAGGTGAACGGAGAGGGAGGAAGGCCGGAAGCGCACAAAGCGGCCACCGGGGCGCAGGGACCGGGGACCGGAGAGACCGGGATCCCGGCGTCGCGACAGGCTCGGACCAGACGGTATCCCGGGTCGCCGATCAGCGGTGTTCCGGCGTCGGAAATAAGGGCCACGTCGCGCCCCTGCTCCAAAACGCTCAGGACCGAGGGAATCCGGTCCTGTTCATTGTGCTCGAAAAAACTGCGCAGGGTTCCCTTGGGGGTCACGCCGTGGCGCTGAAAGAACAACCCGGCCCGGCGGGTGTCCTCGGCCAGAATCAGGTCCGCGCCTTCCAGGACCTCTTTGGCCCGGGGTGAAAAGTCACCAGGGTTGCCAAGGGTTCCGGCCACGACCCAGAGTCTGGGGGAAGGAAAAGGCATCAGGAATGTGCTCCAGTCGGTGTCCCTGGGCGGTGTGGATCACCGCGACCACGTCGAATCGGCATGGCCGCTCCCACCAGTCGCGCCGGCTGAGATAGTAGCTGGCGGCCCGGGTCAGCTTGGTGATTTTGGAGCGGTTCACGCTCTGGGCCGGAGAGGTGCGGGCGCAAGCCCCTCGGGTTCGGACTTCGACGAACACCACGGTGTCCCGGTCCTGACAGATAACGTCCACTTCGCCGGATTGACAGCGCCAGTTGCGTTCCAGAATCTGAAAACCCAGCTCTTTCAGCAACTGAACAGCTGCATCCTCGCCGGCCTGTCCCTGTCTCAGATGCCCGGCAACCATAGCTGTTCCCGCCGAGCATCCCGGCCGGTGGCGGCCAAAACGCCCTTGAAGGTCAGCCGGTGCACCGGAGCCGGTCCGAGACGCCGCAGGGCCTCCAGGTGTCGGGCCGTGGGGTAGCCTTTGTGGATCGCCAGGTCGTAGCCCGGATGGCGGCGGTCCAGAAAGGTCAGGAGTTTGTCGCGAAAAGTCTTGGCCAGGATGGAGGCGGCGGAAACAGCCGGAACCGTGGCGTCCGCCCTGACCACCGCCTGTTGGGGCATGTCCAGGGGAACCCGATGCGGCCCGTCCACGATCAACGCATTCGGGCGCACCTTCAGGGTGCGCACCGCCCGGGTCATGGCCAGCAGGGAAGCCCGCAGGATGTTCACCCGCTCGATTTCCCGCGGCCAAGCCAGTCCTAGGGACCAGGCCGCGGCCTGATCTCGAACGGCACGGGCCAGACGCTCCCGCGCCTCGGCCCGGAGTTTTTTTGAATCGGTCAGGCCGGGCAGATCGTACGACTCAGGAAGAATCACCGCCGCGGCCACCACCGGGCCAGCCAGGCATCCCCGCCCGGCCTCGTCCAACCCGGCGGTCAAACCGAGGCAGCGCACCGTTTCTTCACCGGCCAGGAGGCCGGAAAAGCTCCCGGACAGTCGCCCGTCCGCGGGCCGATTCGTTGGCCCGGGCATGAAACAAACCTAGTTGTCCCAGGCGTTCTTGGACTTGATCCGACTGGCCTTGCCCCGGAGCTTGCGCAGGTAGAAAATCCGGCTGCGACGGACCCGGCCCTCGCTGAGAACTTCCACGCGCTCGATGAAGGGGGAATGCAGGGGGAAAATACGCTCCACGCCGATCCCATCGGACATTTTGCGCACGGTGAAGGTGGCGTTGGTGGTGCCGCGATGCCGACAGAGCACCACGCCCTCGAACATCTGAATCCGTTCCTTGTCTCCCTCGATGATCCGGACATGCACCTTGACCGTGTCTCCGGCCTTGAACTGCGGGATGTCCATGCGCATCTGGGAATATTCGATCTTTTTCATCAAATCCATGACCACGTCTCCTTATGAATCAAGTAAATGTATTTGCGTCCGAACAAACTCTCACTTGCGCTCAATGTATCACAAAGAGCCAGTGCATGATCGGGGTCGAAATCGCAATCGCAATCGCAATCGCAATCGCAATCGAAAAAACAATGAAACCATGAAACTCTTTCGATACCGATTGCGATTTCGATTTCGATCCTGACGACAATACCAAGTTGAACCAATACTCCATCTTCGAAAGCAAAGAAAAATAAACCGGGCCGGACGTCAGCCGTCGTCGCCAAGTATCCGGTCCAGCATAATGGCCGCGGCGGCGCGTACCGAAAGATGGTTGTAGTCACTGAAACAGCGCACCGGGCGCAGTGTTCCGACGCATTGTTCCAACACCTCCGGGGCCAGCCCGTACCCCGTGCCCAGAACCAGCAAGACCGGCTGGTCCTCCAGCAGATCGCGGGCCTGAGGATAGGTCATGCTCCCCGCGCCTTGGGCGGAAGTAGCCACCAGCACCGGCCGCTTGCCGCAGCGTTCGGCCACCGCGTCCGCGGCCTGTTCCAGGCCGTCCACGACGCGCACCAAGCGCAGCGCCTCTCCCCGATCCGGGTTTGCCGAGGCCCCCGGCCCACTCAGCCAATGGTCCAGCAGACGATCGGCCAACTGCTGTTGGTCCCGCAAGGGGGTACAGATGAAATACCCTCCCAAGCCGTACGTACGAGAACAGCGGGCAATATCGTGGATGTCCAGATTTGTCAAAGAAACCGCCCCGCTCTGCCCGAACTTGTTCAGGACCGGAGCATGGACCAGGGCCAGGAAACAGTTTCTGGCCGTCCGTCGCCGTTGCTTGACCAACTCCCGCAAGGTCCGGACGTCTCCGGGCTCCAGCGCGGCCCTGGGCAGCAGGTCCGGGCGCGACTCCAGGGTGGTCCGCAGGGCCTCATCCCGCCGCCAGGCCGCGACCTTGGCATGGTCGCCGGAAAGCAGAATCTCCGGCACCCGCAAATCCTCAAAAACCTCCGGCCTGGAGTAGTGCGGATACTCCAGCAGGCCGCGCACGAAGCTTTCGTCCGCGGGAGACTCCTCATGCCCCATGAATCCGGGCAAGAGCCGGGAGACCGCTTCCAGGACGTGCAGGGCGGGCGTCTCCCCGCCATTGAGGACCACGCCGCCCACGCTGACCTTTTCCAGGGGAAACAGGGACTCCAAACGGTGGTCGATGCCCTCGTACCGTCCACAGATCAGGGTCACAACCGGTTCTTCGGCCAGGGAAGCGGCCAGGTCGTGATCCAGTGGGCGGCCCTTGGGGCACAGCAGGACCACCCTGCCGGGCGTTTCCCCGGGCGCTTCCCCAAGTGCTTCCCCAGGCGCTTCCCCAGGTACTTCCAGGGACCGCAGGGCAGCAACCAACGGCGGCAAGGTCATGACCATGCCCGGCCCGCCACCATAGGGCCGGTCGTCAACACTGCGATGCCGGTCCACGGCGAAATCCCGGGGATTGATCAACCGAACCGTGACCGTCTCCTGCTCCAGGGCCTTGCCCAGCAGGCCACAGTGCAGGGCCGAAGCGAAAAACTCCGGAAAAAGCGTGACAATGTTGAACCGCATGCCGCCTGAATCCTGGTCCTTATACCATTTCCAATTCGTAACTACTCAGCTCATCCGTGCGAAAGCGGCCTGGATACCCGCCTTCGCGGGTATGACTGATTGGGAGGCGGCATGGAAAAACACGTCATTCCCGCGAAGGCGGGAATCCAGCGCCGGAAATGGGCTCAACTCAGGATGTGCTGAGCAGTTCTCCAATTCAAAGCTTTTCTTTCGGGGATGGTTCAGTTCTGAAGGAGAATTGGTATTACCCTTCTTCCCCCAGATACAATTCCAACAGCCCAGGCGGCGGATCGATGCGCACCGTGGCCGCGGCCAGGTCCACGTCCAGGACGAAATCCTGGTGCGCCGGAAAGAGTACTTCCCGGCGCGACCCGGTCCGGATGCTCCAGATCTCCTGGCCGACTCCGGTACCGGCACCGAAGTTGACGTTCTCGATCCGGCCCAACACCTCGCCGGAAGGCAGCAGCACCCGCATGCCGATCAGTTCCTGAATGAAAATGTCCTCATCCGAACGATCGGGCAGATCCTCGCGGCGCGCCAGCAACTCCGCCCCGCGCACCTGCTCCACTTCATCACGCCCCTGGATCTGGTCCAGGCGCAGCAGAAGCCGTGCGTTGTGCATTCTCCAGGAGGTCACGGCCACGGGACGCGGACGTTCTCCGGGGGCACCGCGCAGGTACAGGCGTGGGACATGGGCAAAAAAATCAGGGGAGTCCACGTGCACTTTGACACTGAACTCCCCTGCCAAACCGTGCGGCTTGATCACTTTTCCGACCAGGACCAACGCTTGCCCGGACATCGTGAACCCGCCTACTCGATGATTTCCAGCACCACCCGCTTGTCGGCCTTGGCCGAGGCGGCGGCGAGAATCGTACGCAGGGCCTTGGCCGTCCGACCCTGCTTGCCGATCACCTTGCCCAGATCTTCCTTGGCCACGCGCAGCTCCACCACGGAAGACTGCTCGCCCTCCACCAGGGAAACCTGCACGGCCTCGGGCTGATCCACCAAGGACGTGGCAATGTACTCGATGAGTTCCTTCATGCCGTCTTCACTCCGTAAAAGCTCATCGCCGTGGAGCAGCTCAAAAAAACGCAAAGGCCCGCGACGCTTGAAACACGCGGCCGGCGGGCGTTTATCAACGAACTGTTAGGCCTGGGCTTGATTGAAGCCCACCCTGGCCAACAGCGAACGAACCGTGTCCGTGGGCTTGGCGCCCTTGGCCATCCATTCGCGGACCTTGTCGGTGTCGATCTTCAATTCGTTGGGCTCTTTCATCGGGTTGTAGTAGCCGAGAAAATCCAAAGCGCGGCCGTCGCGGCGGGTTTCGCTGTTCAGGGCCACGATGCGGTAAAACGGCTTCTTCTTGGAGCCCATCCGGGTCAGTCTGATTCTCATTGCCATTGCTGCGTTCCTCTCTTCAAGTTGATCTGAAATGGTGTCGTGAAATGGGGGCGTGGATTGCGCCGGTGATCTCAGCGGCGTTTTTTCTTGCGCCGTTCCTTTTTCTTCTTGGTCGCGGACTTGGTCCCGGTTTTCGGCATGCCCGCGGGAAGCCCTAGGCCACTCGGTCCGCCCGGCCCGCCCAGACCGCCGGGCAAGCTCAGCCCTCCGGGGCCGGAGGGCATCTTCATGCCTCCAAGACCTCCCCCGCTGGTCATTTTCTTCATCATCTTCTGCATCTGTTCGAAATTTTTCAACAGCGCGTTCACATCCTGGACTTTTACGCCGCTGCCCTTGGCCACCCGGAGCTTGCGGTTCGCGTTCATCACCTTGGGGTTCTTGCGCTCCCCCGGGGTCATGGAGTTGATGATCGCCTCCATGCGGCCCATCTCTTTTTCCGGCATCTTCATCTCGCCAAGCTGCTTGCGCAGGTCGCCCATGCCCGGAATCAGCTTGAGCATCCCCTCCAGGGAACCGAGCTTGCGCAACCGGCGCATCTGGACGCGAAAATCCTCCAGGTTGAACTCGGCCTTCTGCATCTTTTTCTGCAGGGCTTCGGCTTCATCCTGATCTATGGAGCCCTGGGCCTTTTCAATCAGCGAGAGGATGTCGCCCATGCCCAGGATGCGCGAAGCCACGCGGTCCGGATGAAAGGCCTCCAGGTCGCTGACCTTTTCGCCCATGCCCACGAACTTGATCGGCTTGCCGGTCACGGACTTGATGGACAGGGCCGCGCCGCCACGGGCGTCGCCTTCCATCTTGGTCAGCACGATGCCGGACAAATCCAGAAGCTCATCGAATTTGACCGCCACGTTGACTGCGTCCTGACCGGTCATGGCATCGGCCACGAAGAGAATTTCCTGAGGACTCAAGGCCTGCTTCACGGCCACCAGCTCATCCATCAGCGGCGCATCGATGTGCAACCGCCCGGCCGTGTCCACCAGGAGAACGTCCAAGCCCTTGAGGGCCGCCTCGTCCCGAGCCTGGAGGCAGATGTCCACGGGCCGCATCTGGGCGGTGGAGGCAAAAGCCGGAACGTCCAGTTGGGAGGCCAGCTTGTGGAGCTGATCAATGGCGGCGGGGCGGTAGACGTCCGCGGGGACCAGGAAGGGAGAACGCTTCAGACGGCGCAGGTGCAGGGCCAGCTTGGCCGCGGTGGTCGTCTTTCCCGAGCCCTGCAAACCGACCAGCATGATGACCACCGGCGGCTTGCCCTGGAGTTGCAATCCCAGATGCTCGCCGCCCAGCAAGTCGACCATTTCATCGTGGACGATCTTGACTACCTGCTGACCGGGCGTCAGGCTGCCCAGGACGTCCTGGCCCATGGCCCGTTCCCGGACCCGTTCCACGAAGTCCTTGACGACCTTGAAATTGACGTCCGCTTCCAGCAAGGCCAGACGCACCTCGCGCAAGCCTTCCTGGACGCTCTTCTCATCCAATCGGCCGTGACCGCGGATTTTTTTGAAGACGGATTGCAGACGATCCGCTAAACTGTCGAACATGGGGTATCCGGACTTGAGGCTTCAAGAAACAAAACGAAAACGTATGCCACTATCCGAGAGCCGGACCGGAGTCAACCGCCCATGAAGCATCTATCAGGGGCAGATTTGTTCTTGAGCCACAGGTGCTCTTGATCGGTATCGAAATCGAAGCCGTGATCGAAATCGATTCCTGGCAACTTTCCGATTTCGATAGCGATTTCGATTTCGATGATCGCAGGCCCACACTGGGAATCCCCGTGGACACACTACAACCTACTATTCTGGAATTATAATTTTTTTACAGAGAACAAAAAAACCTGAAGCATTCATTAATTTAGACGGATTCGTCCTGCCGTTTTTGTAATCCGACCTTGCAAAAATGCACGTTTTTTGAAAGATTCCCAACGCGCAAGAGTTCGACGCGGAACCCGGCGAAACCAAGAACATCTATGAAAACCGCTGGATTCCAACCATGGCACAGCCGTTGCTTGTGGTACTTTTCATCGCCGGATTCCGCGCACGGCAACCCGGCAGTCAGACCCGGCGACCGCGTTCGTCGCCCAGGCCCTCACCCCAAAAAGCTTCCGTCTGGAGGAACCCATGCTCAAGACCCTGTCTTCGCTGTCTTCCCGCATCACCCTGTGTTTGTCCGCGCTGTGCCTGTTCTTTTTTCTGGCCGCATCCGCCTCGGCCCAGACCCCCATCCGCTTCACCCTGGACTGGAAGTTCGAGGGGCCCATCGCGCCCTACCTCCTGGCCCATGCCCGCGGCTACTTCGCCGAGGAAGGGCTGAACGTGACCATCGACTCCGGAACCGGCTCGGCCGGAGCCGTGAACCGGGTCGCATCCGGGGCCTATGATGTCGGCTTCGCGGACATCAACGCCATGATCGAGTTCAACGTGAACAACCAGGACCAGGCCCTGAAGGCCGTGTTCATGATCTACGACCACCCGCCCTTCGCCATTTTCACGAAAAAGGAAAGCGGCATCCAGACCCCGGCGGACCTGGCCGGCAAGACCCTGGGCGCGCCGGTCTTCGACTCCCCGCGCAAGACCTTTTCCGCCTTTGCCGCGGCCACCGGCCTGGATGCCGATGCCGTGAACTGGACCTCCATGGACCCGCCCCTGCGCGAGCCCATGCTGCTGCGCGGCCAGGTGGACGCCATCTCCGGCTTCTACTTCACCAGCCTGCTCAACCTGGACAACCTGGGCATTCCCGCCGACGAACTGACGGTCTTTCTGTATCCGGACTACGGCGTCAATCTGTACGGCAACGCCATCATCGTCTCCCCGCAACTGGCCGCCCAGCCCGAAGCGGTCAAAGGCTTCCTGCGCGCCGTGGTTCGAGGCTGGGCCGAAACCCTTGAAGACCCCGCCGCAGCCATCGCCTATGTCCGCGAACGGGACGGGCTGATCGACGTGGACCTGGAAACCCGGCGCCTGAAGCTGGCCATCGAAACCAGCGTGGCCACGGACTACGCCGCGGCCAACGGCATGGGCGACGTGGACGACGAGCGCCTGGTCAAGGCCATCGCCGAAGTGGTCAACGCCTTTGGTCTTTCCACAACGCCCGCTCCGGAGGCTGTTTTCGACCGATCCTTTCTGCCCGATCAAGAAACCCGGTCCATCTTCTAAGGGCGATTCTTCAATCCATGACATCGCAAGCAGATCACGCGGACCCGCACGGCCAAACCGGCCGTGCGGGCCTGTTCGTTGAAATAAAAGACGTTGACCTGGCCTATGGCGAGGACGCCGAGAGCCTGGCCGTCCAGGGGCTGAACCTGGATATCCGCGAAGGGGACTTCGTGGCCGTGGTCGGCCCGTCCGGGTGCGGCAAATCCACCCTGCTCAAGCTGGTCACCGGCCTGATGCCCCCGACACGGGGCGCGGTCTTCGTGGACGGCGACCGGGTCGGCGGCACGCTGTCCTTCGTGGGCATGGCCTTCCAGAACCCCACCCTCCTGCCCTGGCGCGACACCCTGCGCAACATCATGCTCCCCCTGGAGATCGTTGAGCCCCACCGGAGCCGACTGCGCAAGGAGAAGCCCGCCTATCTGGAACGGGCCCGCAACCTGCTGCGGACCGTGGGCCTGGCGCCCTACGAATCCAAGCAACCCTGGGAACTCTCCGGCGGCATGCGCCAGCGGGCCAATCTCTGCCGCGCCCTGATCCACGATCCCCGGCTGCTGATGCTGGACGAGCCCTTCGGGGCCCTGGACGCCTTCACCCGTGAGGAATTGTGGTGCGTGCTGGCCGATCTGCGCCGCGCCAAGCAGCTCACCGTGGTCCTGGTGACCCACGACCTGCGCGAAGCCGTGTTTCTGGCGGACACGGTCCACGTGATGAGCAGCCGTCCCGGACGCATCGTCCACAGCCGCCGCGTGGACCTGCCCGGACCACGCACCCTGGAAACCTGCTACGAACCGGCCTTCGTGGACATCGTCCACGAGCTGCGCGGCCACATCGAGCGCGTGCGCTGCGACGGCCCCCAAGGAATCGCCGATGTCCCCACTGCGTAAAAACCTGGAACGTTTTTCCCCGGTGATCGTCACCGTGGCCATGTTCGTGGCCTGGGAAGCCGTCTCCCGGCTGGCCAAAATCCCCAGCTACATCCTGCCTCCGCCCAGCGAGGCCGTGATGGCCGGATACGAGTTCGCCGGCCCCATCAGCAAGCACGCCTTGCAGACCCTCTACACCACCCTGGCCGGATTCGGCCTGGCCGTGGTTTTCGGCATGCTCGTGGGCGTGATCATCGGGTCATCCAAACTGCTCTACCGGGCCTTTTACCCGATCCTGATCGGCTTCAACTCCGTGCCCAAGGTGGCCCTGGTGCCCCTGCTGGTGATCTGGTTCGGCATCGGCACGGTCCCGGCGATCATCACCGCGTTTCTGATCTCCTTCTTTCCCGTGGTGGTCAACGTGGCCACCGGCCTGGCCACCATTGAGCCGGAGCTGGAAGACGTGCTCCGGGTCCTGGGGGCGTCCAAGCTGACCATCCTGCTCAAGGTGGGCATCCCCAACTCCATGCCCTACTTCTTCGCCTCGCTGAAGATCGCCGTGACCCTGGCCTTCGTCGGTTCGGTGATCTCCGAAACCGTGGCCTCCAACGAGGGCATCGGCTACCTGATGATGTCCGCCAGCGCCCGGTTCAACGTGCCCCTGGTCTTTGCCGGGCTGATCGTCATCGCGGCCATGGGCATCGGGATGTACGCCATCTTCGCGGCCCTGGAAAAGCGGACCACGGGCTGGGCCTTCCGGAGTTGACCGCGCTCGCAAAGGACGCTTTCATGACCGCCATTCCGCCGTTTCCCCAAGGCCCCTTCGTCACCGGGGCCGTCTGCCAAATCTGCGGCAAGACCGTCGCCCCCCTGAATATGGGCTACGTCTGCCCCGACCATGCCGGAAAACTCGAAAACGAGGGCATCCTGGACCTGCGCTACGACTACCAGGCCGCCCGCTCCGCGTTCACCCCGGAAGCCCTGGCCCGGGGCCCCCAAACCCTGTGGCGCTACCGCTCCCTCCTGCCCCTGCCCCTGGACGCCGAAACCCCGCCCCTGGTCACGGGCTGGACGCCCCTGTACGAGTCCCCGCGCCTGGCCAGGCTGCTTGGCGTGGCCCGTGTTCTGATCAAGGACGAAACCCGCCAGCCCACGGCCTCGCTCAAGGACCGGGCCAGCGCCCTGGCCGTCGCCCAGGCCAAATCCATGGGCCTGACCACCGTGGCCTGCGCCAGCACGGGCAACGCCGCCGCGGCCCTGGCCGGCATGGCCGCGTCCATGAACCTGAACTGCGTGATCTTCGTACCCGCCTCGGCCCCCCAGGCCAAAGTGGCCCAGTTGCTGGCCTTCGGAGCCCGGGTCTTCACCGTGCAGGGCAGCTACGACGACGCCTTCGATCTGTGTATGGCCGCCTGCCGGGTCCGCCCCTGGTACAACCGCAACACCGCCTACAACCCCTTCATGACCGAAGGCAAAAAGACGGCGGCCTTCGAAATCGCCGAACAATCCGGCTGGGAAGTGCCGGACCGGGTCTTCGTGGGCGTGGGCGACGGCTGCATCATCGGTGGCCTGCACAAAGGCTTCGCCGACCTCAAGGCCCTGGGCCTGACCACCCGCCTGCCTCGGCTGATGGGCGTCCAGGCCGCGGGAAGCGACTATCTCCACCAAGCTTGGCACAACAACGAAGCCCCTCTGACCAAACCCGCCATCCCGGCCCACACCGTGGCCGACTCCATCTCCGCCGGCCTGCCCCGCGACCGCCTCAAGGCCCTGGCCGCGGTCCGGGAAACCCACGGCGCGTTCATCAAAGTCGACGACCCAACCATCCTCCAAGCCATCCCCACCCTGGCCCGCAACACCGGCGTCTTCGCCGAACCGGCAGGCGCCGCGGCCCTGGCCGGAGCCCTTGCCGCGGCCCAGACCGGAAATCTTTCCCCCGAGGAAACCATCTGCCTGCTGATCACCGGCTCCGGCCTCAAAGACGTCGCCTCGGCCATCCAGGCCTGCACCGACCAGAACCTTACGCCGACGGCGGTTTCTGTTGGCCGGAAAGGTCTGAAACAGACCCTCGAAAAGGTGGAATAGAGGATCACGACAAGTCAAAGTAGACATGAGGTGTCGCGGATGATTCGCTCTCCGCTCTGTTCCGCAATAGCCAGTTTCGCCATTCAAGCCGTCCATCGCTGCTCTCCACGGCTTCACTCAAAAAACACGGGAGGAAAAGATGAAATTTCTGCAATCTGTCTTTGGAATGATCCTCGTTGCGACAATCTCCACCTCGGCCTGGGCCAAGAGTTACGAGCAGGAAATCGAGAATTTCTTTAATTTTTACGAGCAAGGAGAGATCGTTCAGGCTGTGGACAGCATCTACTCCACGAACAGATGGATCAACGTCACATCCGATCAGGTTCTCAACCTGAAAGGGCAGTTAACCGCTCTTCAGCCAATGCTCGGGACATACCTGGGCCAGGACCGGATCGGGCATCACAGCTATGGAGAACGCCTGATTCAAGTCACCTACCTGGCCCTCTTCGAGCGGCAACCCTTGAGGATGGAGTTCACTTTTTACCGTCCGAAAGACGATTGGATCATTTACAGTTTTTCATTTGACGACAGTGCCGATGGTGACCTGCAACGCGCCGCGCGCATGGCAATCGCTACTGATGACTGAGACCACCTTCCACAGCCCAGCCCAAGAAGTGTCGCGGCGATGCAAGGTCGCGGTGAAGGTGTTGGATAGCTTCGGCAACGACACCATGACCATTGTCGAGGTGAGCACATGACAACGAAAAACCGTGAAATTGAGGTGATGAATACGCGAATCACCATCGCCCGGATGGCCGAGGAAGATTATATCTCGCTCACCGACATCGCCCGCCACCGAGATACTGAGCGGTCCGACGATCTGGTTCGGAACTGGATTCGCAATCGAAACACCTTGGAATTTCTCGGGATATGGGAGCAGATTCACAACCCCGATTTTAATTCCGTCGAATTCGACGGGTTTAGAATGCAGGCAGGTCTCAACAGCTTCACCCTGACGCCGAAGCAGTGGATTCAACGTACTCAGGCCAGAGGGATTGTCTCCAAAGCCGGCCGCTACGGCGGTACCTTCGCCCATCGCGACATCGCCTTCGAGTTCGCCTCCTGGGTTTCCGTGGAGTTCAAGCTCTACCTGATCAAGGAGTTCCAGCGGCTCAAGGAGGCCGAGCAGGCCCAGCTGGGATGGGACATCAAACGCAATCTGGCCAATATCAATTACCGCATCCACACCGATGCCATCAAGGCGAACCTCATCCCGCCGGAATTGTCCGGCCAACAGGTCAATCTGGTCTATGCCAGTGAGGCGGACGTGCTGAACATGGCGCTTTTCGGCATGACGGCCAAACAATGGCGGGACGCGAACCCCAAGGAAAAAGGCAACATCCGCGATCAGGCCAACGCTGCCCAGTTGGTCTGTCTGGCCAATCTGGAAAACTTGAACGCGCTGTTCATCAAGGAAGGAATCGAACAACCCGAACGACTGCGAAAGCTGAACCGCATCGCCATCGAACAAATGGAAATCCTGACCGTCGACCGGAGCATCAAACGGCTGGAAGGTGGAGCCGTTAGTGTTTCTTTGGATTCAGCAAATTAATTCAAAAGGATCAGTCTTTGCACCCCGCCAAAGTCTGCCGCGACCGTCTCCACGATCTGACGGACCTGCCCAACATCGGGCGGGCCATGGCTGAGGATCTTCGGCTTTTGGGCGTTCACCGGCCCGAACAGCTCAAAGGCCTGGACCCGCTGGAAATGTATGAACGTCTTCAGGCCGTCACCGGCAAACGACAAGATCCCTGCGTGCTCGACGTGTTTCTCTCCGTGACCCGGTTCATGAACGGCGAAGCGCCCCGGTGCTGGTGGGAATATACGCTGGAGCGGAAGCAAATGCTGGAATCTATACGCTGAAATCCCGGCGAAGAGCGCCAACGGATTATCATGATCGGTTCATCACGGCCTGACGCCCCTTGTCGGTCAGGCGGTATTTCTGAAGGCGGCTGTTGGGTTTGCCGGGGATTGTCATCTCAATCAGGCCATCGGCCAGGGCCGGTTTGAGGTAGCGCTCGCGGAACGATTTTCGGTCCGATAGGCCCAGGGCCAGTTGCAACGCTTCTCGGCCCATCTCGCCCTGAATCACCGCCAGCAAATCACCAACTTGGGGGGTGACTTGGGGGGTGACTTGGGGGGCGAAGGTGGTCAAAGCCTCCAGAATCATCCGCAACATGAAGGCGATGAACGGCGCGGAATCGGTCTGGCGGGTGCTCTCGCGCAAGACATGATAATACTCTTCCTGGTGCTCGAAGATCAGGCTTTCCACCGGGATATCGGCGAATAGGGGATTCCAGCGGGTCAGAATCAGACTCTGCCACAGCCGCCCCATCCGGCCGTTGCCGTCGGCAAAGGGATGAATGAATTCGAATTCGTAGTGAAAGACGGAGCTGGAAATGAGCGGATGGGCTTCGGTAGTACTCAACCAGGCGAACAGGTCGGCCATCAGCCGTGGTACCCGGGCGGCGGGTGGCGCCATGTGTATCACCTCTTGGCCTGACATCACTCCCACGCCACCGCGTCGGTAGCTTCCCGCTTCGTCAATAAGGCCGGACATCAAAATTCGATGCGCCTCCAGCAGGTCCTTTTCCACCCGAGGCTTCCAGGTATCGAAATGTTCATAAGCGGCCAACGCATTCTTCACCTCTTGCACCTCACGTGGTGGGGCGATGACCCGCTTGCCCTCCAAGATAGCGCTGATCTGCGCCTCGCTCAGGGTGTTGCCCTCGATGGCCAGCGAACCATGAATGGTGCGGACGCGATTGATGCGCCTCAATCGGAGCGCCCTGGCTTGGTCCGTGAGTACGGTCAGCCGCCCGACGGCCTCGCTGATTGCGGCGACCCGGTTCAGGATTTCCGGGGTGATTGTGAAGGGCGGCTGGTATTTCATGTTGCCATCCTGACTGTTTGAAATAGCCGGCTCCGTTGACTCATGCCGGGAATTGGGGAAATGGAAGCAGGCCTGGAACCGATGCGAATCTCCCCAATGCGCGGTTCCTGGCCGAAATAATGACGGCTGCCGTGCTGTCCATGCTTGAGACTCCTACCCGCCCTGCATGAATTTCTCAACAGACGTTCGCCTCGCCTTCAACGACGCTGAGGAACTCCGGCCCACCCTCCCCAAGCCATTGAGGCTTGAAGCACGCTCCTTCTGCTGGTAACTACCCGAGACAGCCTGCCTGAAAATCCATCCTCACCGTCTCTCGGGCCGGCTCCGCCTCGCAAGGGGCGGACCCATCGACACCAATCTCACCAACATCTTTACCGAAAAAAGGATTTCATCATGTCCGCGGCCATCGATTTGACCATCAATCAAGCCGGGCTGGACCGGGCCGTTGAGCGGGCCCGGGAGCGCGGCATCATCATTCCCACCTTTGCCCAGATGCGCGACCCGCAAACCATCCCCGCAGCCATGCGTGAGAAGCTGTCCGGCCTCGGCCTCTGGGACCTGGACCCGGCCAACCTGTTCCGGATCACCTGGCGCAACGAACCCACGGCCTCGGGCGGCGGGTTCGGCGGGGTCAACCATCTGGTTCTGCCGCCGGAGCTGACCGGCGCGCCCTGCCGAATCGTGGTCCTCACCGGCAAGTGGTTCCCCACGGGCGCGCACAAGGTCGGCGCGGCCTTCGGCTGCCTGGTGCCCCGGCTGGTCACCGGCCAGTTCGACCCCACCACCCAGAAGGCGGTCTGGCCCTCCACGGGCAACTACTGCCGGGGCGGGGCCTATGATTCGGCCTTGCTGGGCTGCTCCTCCATCGCCATCTTGCCCGAGGGCATGAGCCGGGAGCGCTTCGAGTGGTTGACCAAGGTGGCCGGAGAGATCATCAAGACGCCGGGATCGGAATCCAACGTCAAGGCAATTTTCGACAAATGCCATGAGCTGCGGGCTTCCGGCGACGACGTGGTCATCTTCAACCAGTTCGACGAGTTCGGAAACTACCTCTGGCACCACGAGATCACCGGCCCGGCCCTGGAAGAGGTCATGACCGGGCTGACGGACAAGCCTTCCCGGATTCGCGGCCTGATCCTGGCCACCGGCTCGGGCGGAACCCTGGCCGCCGGGGACTACCTCAAGGCCCGCTTTCCGGCCCTGAAAATCGCCGCCTGCGAGGCCGGCCAGTGCCCCACCCTGCTGTTCAACGGCTTCGGCGACCACCGCATTGAGGGCATCGGCGACAAGCACGTGCCCTGGGTGCACAACGTCAGGAACACGGACATGATCCTGGCCATTGACGACGAGGCCCCCATGCAGCTCATCCGTCTGGCCAACGAAGAGGCCGGACGCGAATACCTAGCCTCCCGGGGCGTGGCTCCGGCCCTGGTGGAGCAACTGGACCTGATCGGCATCTCCGGCTGGTCGAACATCATTTCCGCGGCCAAATTCGCCAAATGGTTCGAACTGGGACCGGACGACGTGGTGGCCACCGTGGCCACGGACTCCATGGAAATGTACGGCAGCCGCCTGGAAGAACTGACCGCGGAGCGCGGCCCCTTCACCGCCGTGGACGCCGCCGTGGCCTTCGAACGCCACCTGCTGGGCCAAGGTCTGGACAACCTCCTGGAACTGAACCACTGGGATCGCAAACGGGTCCACAACCTGAAATACTTCACCTGGGTCGAGCAGCAGGGCAAAACCTACGAGGAAATCCAGGCCCAATGGCACGACGAGGACTACTGGACCGGGATCCCCCGCCAACTGGAGGAGATCGACCGGTTGATCGAGGCGTTCAACGAGCGGGTGGGGTTGTTGGCGGGGCTTGGATAGGGCGGACGACGAGGAACGAGCGAAGGGTCCAGCATATGAGCCCAACCGTTTTTCACTTCAGACAGTACCGATTCTTCTTTTTCTCACGCGAAGAATCTCGGCGACACGTGCATGTCCGAAGCCCGGACGGAGAGGCGAAATTCTGGCTTGAGCCCGAAATCGAATTGGCGATCAACCATGGCCTCTCCCAGAAAGAGTTGAGAGAACTGGAAATGGTTGTGGAGGATAAAAAAAGTGAAATCCGCAAACATTGGGACGAGCATTTCAAAGCCTGAGGTGACCGACATCTCCCCATTCGGCCTCTGGATCATGTATGCCGGGAAGGAATACTTTCTGGGTTACGATGAATATCCCTGGTTCTTGACAGCTCCCATTCAAAAGGTGTTTCGCGTCATCGAAGAGGGGTCGGGGCATTTGAGATGGCCTGAACTCGATATTGATTTGTCCCTGGATTCGATCAAACGTCCCGGAGCATACCCGTTGGTTTACGACCCCTCTGGAGTCTATGGAAAACAAGGCTCCGAAGATCGTCCCCTTAAAGATCAAACAACCGTATGCAGCGAGGATTTGCAATGCTGAGGGTGTTCAGTGTGCTGATTGAGCTGGATGAAGACGGTTATTATGTCGCCTCGGTGCCGAGCATCCGCGGATGCCATACCCAAGCGAAATCGCCGAACACACTGATGAGGCGAATCATGGAAGCTATCGAGCTGTGTCTGGAGGTTGAGTCCCAGGATCTCCGGTCCTCCCCTTGAACATCAACTCAAAAAAACAGCCCCCAAAACAACCTTGGACGTCACCATGGATTTCACCCTGAACAACTCCCCAACGACCTACGACGGCGACCCGGAACGCTCCCTGCTCACCTGGCTGCGGGAGGACCAAGGGCTGACCGCGGCCAAGGACGGCTGTTCCGGCCAGGCGGCCTGCGGGGCCTGCCTGGTTGAAGTGGACGGGCGGGCCGCCTTTGCCTGCGCCACGCCGATGCGCAAGGTGGCGGGTAAGCATGTCCTGACACTGGAGGGTTTTCCGGAAGACCTGCGCCGCGTCCTGGGCCGGGCCTTTGCGGAAAAGGGCGCGGTGCAGTGCGGGTTCTGCACGCCGGGCTTTCTGGCCCGGACCAAGCTCTTGTTGGAACAGAATACCGAACCCACCGTCGAAGACGTGATCAAGGCCGTACGCCCGCACCTCTGCCGCTGCACCGGGTACGTGAAGATCGTGGACGCCATTTTGGAGGCGGCCCGCATTCTACGCGGCGATGTCTCCCCGCGTTTGGATGCCGCCCCACCCGTGCTCGGCACCAGTCCCGTCCGCTATGGGGCCTTTGAGCGGGCTGTGGGCACCCACCTGTTTACCGACGACCTGCGCTTTCCGGACATGCTCCACGGCGCGCTGCACTTCAGCGCCCACCCCCGGGCACGGGTCGTGGCCATGGATTCCGGCGAGGCCCTGGCCGCGCCGGGCGTGGTCCGCGTGCTCACCGCAGCGGACGTTCCCGGGGAGCGCACCGTGGGCATGATCGTCCCGGACTGGCCCATGTACGTGGCCCCTGGCGAAACCACCCGCACCGTGGCCGACGTGCTGGCCTGCGTGGTGGCCGAGACCAGGGAGCAGGCCCGGGCCGCGGCCGCGCTGATCCGAGTGGAGTATGAAATCCTGGAGCCGCTGACCGACATGGAGCAGGCCGAGCAGAGCCCGATCCGGGTCCACGAGTCAGGCAACCTGCTGGCCGTGAAGACCGTCCGTCGAGGCGGCGACGTGGACGAGGCCCTGCGCTGCTCCGCCTTCGTGGTCACGGAGACCTTCCACACGTCACCCATCGAACACGGCTTCCTGGAGCCGGAATGCGCCGTGGCCTTGCCGGACCCGGACACTGGAGGGATTCACTTTTACACCCAGGGCCAGGGCATGTATCACGACCGGGACGACGTGGCCCGGGTCCTGAACCTGCCCAAGGAGAAAGTCCGGGCGACCATGGTGGATTGCGGCGGAGCCTTTGGCGGCAAAGAGGATCTGACCGTGCAGCACCACGCGGCCCTGGCAGCCTGGGTGCTCCAGGCCCCGGTCAAGGTCAAGCTCTCCCGGCCCGAGTCCTTGCGCATGCACCCCAAGCGTCATCCCATGCGCCTCAGCTATGCCGCGGGTTGCAACGCCCAAGGCCGACTCACGGCCCTTAAGGCGCGCATCCTGGGGGATACCGGGGCCTACGCCTCGGTTGGCGCGGCGGTCATGGCCCGGGCCGCCACCCATGCAACCGGTGCTTATCACATCCCGGTGGTGGACATCGAATCCCGGGCCGTGTTTACCAACAACATTCCCAACGGGGCCATGCGCGGCTTTGGCGTGAACCAGGCCGTGTTCGCCATGGAGGCCATGGTCGAGCGGCTGTGCAGGGCCGGCGGATTCGATCCCTGGCAGTTCCGCTACGACAACGCCCTGGACCAGGGCAGGATGGTGGCCACGGGCCAGGTTCTGGGACCGGGCATCGGACTGAAGGCCTGCCTGGAAGCCCTGCGCGAACCCTGGAAGCGGGTCAGGAAGTCCGGCCGGGCCGGGCTGTCCTGCGGAATCAAGAACTGCGGCATCGGCAACGGGCTGCGGGAAGAATGTCTGGCCAGGGTGGAAATCCTGCCGGGCGGCCGACTGGTCCTGCACCACGGCTGGTCCGAGATGGGCCAGGGCATCCACACCGTGGCCGCCCAGTTCCTGGCCGAGGTTCTGGGCATCGATGATCTGTCAAAAATCATGGTGGACTCAGACACCCGCTACGGAGCCGTGGCCGGGGCGACCACGGCCAGCCGGGGCACTTTCCAGCTTGGTCGGGCCGTGTTGGACGCCGCGGAACACATCAAGGCCGATATGAACGCTGCGGGCGGGCTGGAAGCCCTGGCCGGACGGACCTATGAAGGCCGCTATCTGTGCACGGACACCGCCCCGGGCGGCGAGCCGGGCACGTTCCGCAGCCACGTGGCCTACAGCTTCGCGGCCCACCTGGTGCTCCTGTCCTCCGACGGCAAGGTCCAGGAAGTGGTGGCGGCCCACGACGCCGGAACCGTGGTCAACCGCCAAATGCTGGAGGGCCAGATCGAAGGCGGGGTGCTCATGGGCATGGGCGCGGCCCTGTCCGAACGACTCCGTCTGGACAAAGGCCATCTGGCCTCGGACAAATTCCGGGACGTGGGCCTGCTCAGGGCCGACGCCATGCCCAGGATCACGGTCATCGCCGTGGACAACGCCGACCCGGAAGGACCTCGCGGGGCCAAGGGCGTGGGCGAGATCGGCTCCATTCCCACGGCCCCGGCCATCGCCGCGGCCTATTACCGCTACGACGGTATTCCTCGCCGAACCCTGCCCCTGGAGCCTCTGGGAGAACCTGTCGGAGCACTGACGCAAAATAGCGAAGGAGACACCGCATGGAGCTGCTACTGACCAATGCCCGCTGGCTGGACCCGGACGATCTGACCCTGCGGGACGCCTGCCTGCGGGTTACGCCGGGACCGGACGGCAGCCTGGAAATCCTGGACCATCGCCCGCAATTCTCTGACAACCAGCAAGAGTTGGACTGCGCCGGGAAGCTGGTAACCCGCTCCTTTGCCCTGGGCCATCACCATCTGTACTCCACCTTTGCCCGGGGCATGCCCGCCCCGCCCCGCACGCCCACCAATTTTCCGGAGATTCTCGACCTGGTCTGGTGGCGGCTGGACAAGCGCCTGGATCTGCCGATGATCGAGGCCAGCGCCCTGGCCACGGCCCTGCTCTGCGCCAAGCGCGGGGTGACCTTTGTCGTGGATCACCACGCTTCCCCCTTTGCCGTGGAGGGCAGCCTGGAGACCATTGCCAAGGCTTTTGACGCCGTGGGGCTGGGGCATCTGCTGTGCTATGAAATATCGTGCCGCGACGGCGAGGCGGTCAAGGAGGCCGGGTTGGCCGAAACCGAGGCCTACCTTGCTTCCGGGCGAATCGGACAGGTCGGGCTGCACGCCTCCTTCACCGTGGACGACGATCTGCTCGCCCGGGCCGTGGCCCTGGCCGGGAAGTATCAGACCGGGCTGCACCTGCACGTGGCCGAGGATCCGGCGGACCAGAACCACTGCCTTGAGCGATATGGAAAACGGGTGGTCCAACGCTTGGCCGATGCCGGCGCCCTGGCCTCCCCGCGAACCCTGCTGGCCCACTGCGTGCATCTTGACGACGCCGAACGGGAACTGCTGCGCCGCTCCCCGGTCCTCGTGGCCCAGGCCAGCGAGTCCAACCTGAACAACAACGTCGGCCTGGGACGCTACGACGACCTCGGCTCCCGGGTGATCCTGGGCACGGACGGGATGCACGTGGACATGCTCCGGGCCCTGAAGGCCGCGTTCATCGCCGGGCAAAGCACCGAAAGCCTGGGCTTCCGCGAAGCCTACGACCGCCTGCGCCGCACCCACGAACTGATCCGCCGCGTCAACGCGCCGGGCGACGGCCCCAACAACCTGGTCATCCTGGACTACGACACGCCCACCCCCATGACCCCGGACAACATGCTCGGCCATTTCCTCTTCGGCCTGGAAGCCGTCCACGTCCACACGGTCATCGCCCAGGGCCGAATCGTGGTCGAAAACCGCCGCCTGGTCAGCCATGACGAAGCGGAAATTCTGGGCTATGCACGGGAACAGGCCCAAAGGTTGTGGAAACGGTTGACGGAGAGTTGAGAAATACAGCGAAGTGATCGATAGTTTCAACATGGGCCTGAACATGGACGCCTCGAGAGTAAACGTCACAGGCGTGGAATATCTCTGAACAATAAGATCTGAAGGTGGAGGAACACATGGCCAAGGACTTTTTCGTCGTGGTCGAGAAGGATGAGGACGGCTTTTTTGTCGGTGAAGTCCCCAGCTTGCAAGCCTGTTACGCGCAGGGAAGAACCATGGAAGAGATGCTGCGTAACATCCGGGAAGTCATAGAGATGTGCATTGAAGAACCCTACTCGCAAAACGAGTTCATTGGAGTCCAAAAGGTGAGCATTGATTACGAACCTTCCCATGCTTACATCTAAAGAGGTTCTCAAGGCGCTGAAAAGGCAAGGTTTTTTGACTGTCCGCCAGCGTGGCAGCCATGTCCGACTGCGTCACCAGGATGGACGCACGGTAACAGTCCCTTCTCATTCCTGTCAGGATGTCGGAAAAGGCCTGTTGAGGAAAATCCTGAGAGACGCCGAGCTTTCCTTTGACGATCTGTTGCAATGACCCAAAAGAGCTTTTACCAGCCGAGTAGGTGAATCAAGAAATGACCATGGACCGCTTCCATCCCATCCCTCACGACAAACTTCTGGCTTCCCTGCTCGACGAACTCAAGCATGGGCAGATCCTGGGCATACCCAAGGCCTGTTTTTTCCAGCCAGGCCCGGATGACCCCTTCACCACGACCCGCTACGGCCAGCGCCTGGAAACGCCCATCGGCGCGGCAGCCGGACCGCATACCCAGTTGGCCCGCAACCTGGTGGCAGCCTGGCTGTGCGGGGGGCGATATCTGGAACTGAAGACCGTCCAGATCCTGGACGAACTGACCCTGGCCAGACCGTGCATCGACATGCGCGACGAGGGCTACAACTGCGAGTGGTCGCAGGAACTCAAGCTGGAGCAGTCCTTTGATGAGTACCTGAACGGCCTGCTGCTGATCCTGGCCCTGCGCCGTAAAATGAATTTTCCCGCCGGCGGGGACGGACGCGACCCGGGATTCATCCTGAACATGAGCGCCGGGTACGACCTGGCCGGGATCACCAGTCCGGCCATGACCCGCTTTTTGGACCGCATGACCCACTGTCCGGAGGACATGGCCGAGGCCGCGACGCGCTTGTCCCGCGTCTGCCCCGAACTGGCCTGGGTGGACCTGCCCGACGGGGTCAGCACCAGCCTGACCATCTCCACCATGCACGGCTGCCCCCCGGACGAAATCCAACGCATTGCCCTGCATTTTATCGAGGACCGAGGGCTGCACACCACCTTGAAGCTCAACCCCACCCTGCTCGGGCCGGAGCGGGTCCGCGCCCTGCTCCAGGGCCTGGGCTGGGATATGGAGGTGCCGGATGCAGTTTTCGCCAATGACCTGTCCCTGGATCAGGCCCTGCCCATCATCCGCACCCTGTCCGCCGCGGCCCGCAAGCGGGGCGTGGAGTTCAACCTGAAGCTGACCAACACCCTGCCCTGCGTGAACCGCTCAGCCCTGCCCGAGGCGGAACAGCAGGTCTATTGCAGCGGCCGCCCCCTGCACCCCCTGGCCGTACACGTGGCCCTGCTGCTGCGTGAACACTTGGGAGAGCAACAGGACTCCGGGCCAGAGCAGTCCGAAGGCTGTCCGCCCATGTCCTTCTGCGCCGGGGCCGACGCCTTCAACATTCCGGATCTGTTGGCCGCCGGGCTGGGGCCGGTGACCTCGTGCAGCGACCTGCTCAAACCCGGGGGGTATGGTCGTCTCCGCCAATACATGGACGTCCTCAAAGAGCGGATGGCCGCCGCCGGAGCCGAAAGCCTGGAGAAGTGGCAGGCCCAAGGCCCGGGTTTGGCCGCCTACGCTCAAGCCACGGCCACAGCCCGACGCTACGCCAAAACGGCCAAGACCCACGCGGACGTCAAAATCCCCCGCCCCCTGCCCCGCCTGGACTGCTTCACCGCTCCCTGCAGGGCGGCCTGCGCCGCCAGCCAGGATATTCCGGCCTACCTGGGCCACTTGGCGCAAAACAGGCCCACGGCCGCGCTGGCCACCATCCGGGCTACCAATGCTCCGGCCCACCACCTGGGCTTGGCCTGCGACGCCCTGTGCCGCAAGCGCTGCACACGGGGCAACCTGGATACGCCCTTGCGCATCCGGGAGGCCAAGGCCGCGGCGGCCCGTCTGGGAGGGCCTGACTCCAGTTCGCCTGACCAACCACAAGCAACGAGCAACGCCGAAAACACCGCCTCCGTGGTCGTGCATGGCCTGGATGCCCGGAGCGTAAGCTGCGCCGGGACCCTGATCCAGGCCGGGGTGGACGTGACCCTGCTCGTACCGGAGAATGCCCTCCAAGCAGAGGGAGCCTCGCCAGCCAAACGCGCCCTGCTTACGGATCTCGCTGACCTGAGAGCCTTGAGCCTAAGCGCCTCTCAAAACGGGACGCGATACGGAACTCTAGTTGTCATTGACGGTGCAACCCAGGACCAGCCGAAGAGCGACCACGTCATCACCTTTGACGGCCCCCTGCCCACCGGCCCCGGCAGCCTGCCCAGGGCCGTAGCATTGGGCCGCGAGGCCGCAAAAGCCTATCTGCGATCCCAAGACTTGCCTCCACAACCCGCGGACAGGCCATCTCGCCCCGAGGCCGACATTTCGGCGTTGCGCTCGGCCCGTCACATCCGCGATTTCGGCCCTTATGCCGACCCTGACTCCGGGTCTCGTAAAGTCACCGACGACGAAGCCATGCCCCTGGAGGCCGCCCGCTGCCTGCGCTGCGACAGCCTGTGCGAAATCTGCGTCACGGTCTGCCCCAACCGGGCCATCCTGGCCCTGCCGCCCTTCCTCGGCCCCATTGCCAGGGGGGAAGTCCACCGCGACCCGGACGGCAAGCCCGCCCTCCGCATCACGGCAAACCGCCCCCTGACCGACTGCACCCAGATCGTGATCCTGGCCGACGTCTGCAACACCTGCGGCAACTGCGCCACCTTCTGCCCCTCCTCCGGAGCGCCCTTCAGCGACAAGCCGCGCATTCACCTGACCAGGGCCGGCTTCGAGGACGAACAGAACGGCTATTTCCCGGCCACCCCGGACCACATGGAAATCCTGCATCACGGCACCCCGGCCAGCCTGACCCGCACCCACCAGGGCCTGCGCTACGAAAGCAAATCTTTGACCCTCACTCTCAACCCGGATACCCTGGAACCCACCAGCGCCGACCTGCCCCCGAATTCGAACCTGGTCGACCTTGGACCAGCCATGGAGGCGGGATTGCTGTTCACAATGACCATGAGGTCGCCGTTGGGGATACTTTAAAATGGAAAATGAACACTCTTCAGGGCTGACATACCAGCAGGCAACTTGCCTGCTGCATCATCTTCTCGACATCGTCCGCGATGATGCTGATCACCCACTCTCTGCACTGATAGAGGTACTGGGGGATATGTTGGAAGTTTACGAGGAACATCTTGAGCCTCATGCCTGAAGAATCAACTCAAATTGCCGTAAAAAACTACCTGACAGAACTGATTCGCCTCGGCATCCCAGTCTGCTTCGGGGTCATGTACGGCTCCCGTGCCCGCAATGATTTTCATCGCTGGAGCGACATTGACCTACTTGTCGTATCTCCGGCCTACGACACGCCCTACAGCCGAGAAGACATCAATCTGCTTTGGCGAACAGCCGCGCGGACGGACAGTCGGATTGAACCGCTGCCCGTTGGGTTGAACCGCTGGAAGACGGATGATGAAAGCACCATTATTGAATGCGCGCGTCGCGAAGGCGTCCAGATTACTGTATAAAAAAACGAACAGTTTCCTTCTGCAATTTTCTCACATATTCTCATGCCCCCATCCAATATACCAGCTACCCCTTCCATCCTCATCCGCGGAGCCGGAGACCTGGCCACGGGCGTCGCCTTGGAACTCTACGAGGCCGGGCTGAGGCGTCTGCTGTTGCTGGAACGCGCGCGGCCGCTGGCCGTACGGCGGCTGGTGGCGTTTTCCGAGGCGGTCCACGAGGGCCGGGTCGACGTGGAAGGGATTGGGGCGGTGCGGATCGACGCCTTGGACCAAGCGACGTCGGCCTGGACCAAGGGAGAGATTCCGGTTCTCGTCGACCCGGACATGACCTGCCTGAAGCAGCTTCAGCCCCAACTTCTCCCCCATGTCTTAGTCGACGCCCTGATAGCCAAGCGCAATACTGGGGTCCATCGCGACATGGCTCCTCTGGTCATCGGGCTGGGGCCGGGTTTCACCGCTGGGAAGGATGTGCACTGCGTGGTGGAAACCCATCGCGGTCAAGGTCTCGGCGAGATCCGCTCCACCGGCTCGGCCTTTCCGAACACCGGCATTCCGGGTCCAGTGCTGGGCAAGTCTCTGGAGCGGCTTTTGCGTGCGCCCATGGACGGCGTCTTTACAGCCTGCCGGACCATCGGCGACATGGTCCAAGAAGGGGAGACCGTGGGCCAAGTGGACGCGCACGGGACCGTCGCCCCGGTGACGGCTCTGACTTCCGGGGTGATTCGCGGACTGTTGCGCTCCGGCGTCGTGGTCGAAAAAGGCCTGAAACTGGGGGACGTGGACCCCAGGGGCGAAACATGGCGTTGCCGCCGCGTCTCGGACAAGGCGCGGGCCGTGGGCCAAGGCGTGTTGCGGGCTGTTCGCGCCCATCTGGACGGCCTCCGGGCCGGGACCGTTCCCGGGCTTGAGCCTCGCCTTGAGCCTGATTTGGGCCAGACCCCGCCGAAGTCCCATCCTGAACCATCACCCCTACCCATCCATCTCGGGAGAACCGGATGAGCATCGGACAACCCGTCAAGCGTCTGGACGCCGAGGCCAAGGTCACGGGCCGGGCCCGGTACACCGAGGATATGCTCCCCGCGGGCATACTCTCGGCCGTGTATATCCGGAGCACCGTGGCCCATGGCCGTGTTCTGACCATGGACGTTTCGGCGGCCCTGGCCCTGCCCGGCGTGGAGGCCGTGTTCACGTTCGCCGACGTGCCCAGACTGCCCTACGCCCCGGCTGGCCATCCCTTCTCCCTTGATCCGGCCCATGCCGACGTGGCCGACCGCCTGCTGCTCACCGAGCATGTCCGCTTTCATGGTGACGAGATCGGCGTGGTGGTGGCCCGGGACGAGCTTACGGCCCAACGCGCCGCGAGCCTGGTCGCGGTGTCCTACGAAGAATTCCCGGTGCTCACCGATCCCCGGGAGGCCATGGCCCACGGGGCTCCGGCCATCCACCCCGGCGGCAACATCGTCAAGCAGGACGGGTTCAGCGTCGGCGGAGACGTGGATGCTCTCCTTGCCCAGGCCGACGTGGTGGTGGAGGGCGAGTACCAGACCCCGGTGACCCAGCACTGCCACATGGAACCCGTGGTGGCCCACGCCTACATGGAGGACATGGAGCGGATCACCGTGATCACCTCCACCCAGATTCCGCACATCTGCCGCCGGGTGGTGGGCCAGGCCCTGGGCCTGGACTGGAGTCGGGTGCGGATCGTCAAGCCCTATGTGGGTGGGGGATTCGGGGCCAAGCAGGATGTGCTCCTGGAGCCCATGGTCGCCTTCCTGGCCTGGAAGCTGGGCCGACCGGTACGCATGGCCCTGACCCGTGAGGAAAGCATGATCACCCGCACCCGCCATGCCATGCGCATCCGGGCCAAGGCGGGCTTTTCCCGGGACGGGCGGCTGCTGGCCATGGACATGGACGCCGTGTCCAACACCGGGGGCTATGCCTCCCACGGCCATTCCGTGGTCTCCGCGGGCGGGGGCAAGCTGTGCAGCATGTATCCCCACGCCGGAGTCCGCTTCCAGGCGGCCACGGTCTACACCAACCTGCCCATTGCCGGAGCCATGCGCGGCTACGGCTCGCCCCAGATCATCTTTGCCTGCGAATGCCTGCTGGAGGAAGCGGCCAGGGTTCTGGACATGGACCCACTGGACCTGCGCCTGATCAATGCCGGACGCCCCGGGGACGTCAATCCTCGCTCCGGCAAACCCATCGAAACCCACGGTCTGGCCGATTGCCTGCGCCTGGGTCGGGAGCGATTCAACTGGGACGAGCGCCGGGCCGCAGCCCAGGCCTCTCGGACCAAGCAAGCTGATCCCGAAAAACCACGCGGCGTGGGCGTGGCCTGCTTCAGTTTCAATTCCGGGGTCTATCCCGTGGGCGTGGAGATTTCCGGGGTCCGCCTGACCTTGGCCCAGGACGGCTGCGTGACGCTCCAGGCCGGGGCCACGGAAATCGGCCAGGGCGCGGACACGGTTTTTGCCCAAATGGCTGCATCGGTCCTGGACTTGCCCATGACTTCCGTGCGCGTGGTCTCCACCCAGGACACGAACGTGACTCCTTTTGACCCGGGGGCTTTCGCCTCCCGCCAGACCTACGTCGTCGGTCCGGCGGTCAAGGCCGCGGCCCTGGAACTGCGCGCAAAAATCCTGGACCATGCCGCGCTGATGACCGGGTATCCTGCTCCGGCCCTGGCCCTGGAGGCTGGCTTCGTGGTCGCGGCCCGCCAGCCCTCGCGGGTCTTCATGAGCCTGAACGAGTTGGCCCTGGACGCCTACTACCACAAGGAACGGGGCGGCCAACTCACCGCGGAGCGCTCGGTCAAAACCCGGAGCAACGCGCCTTCCTTCGGCTGCACCTTCGTGGAAGTGGAGGTGGATATCCCGCTCTGCCGGGTCCGGGTCACGGACATGCTCAACGTCCACGACTGCGGCGTGGTTATCAACCCCGTCACGGCCAGGGGCCAGGCCCAGGGCGGCATGGCCATGGCCATCGGCTGGGCCCTGTACGAGGAATTGCTGGTGGACCCGCGCACCGGCCGGGTGCGCAACAACAACCTCCTGGACTATAAAATGCCCACCTTCCCGGACCTGCCCGAGCTGGACGTGGCCTTTGTCCAGACCGCCGAGCCCTCCGGGGGCTTCGGCAACAAGTCCCTGGGCGAACCGCCCCTGCTCTCCCCCGGCCCGGCCATCCGCAACGCGGTCTGGGACGCCACCGGCGTCAAGGCCGACTTCATCCCCCTCACCCCCAAGGCCCTGTTCCCGCTGTTCCGAGACGCCGGGCTGCTGGGACCGCGCTGAGGACTATCCGCCATGTACGCCTTCGAATCCTACCATCGCGCCCAAAGCCTGACCGAGGCCGTGGAACTGCTGGCCGCGAACCCTTTTGCCCGCCCCATGGCCGGGGGGACGGACATCCTGGTCCGGTTGCGGGAGGGGCACAAGGACTACGCCGACATCGTGGACATCCACGGCCTGCCGGAACTCGACAGCATCACCGAGGAACACGGCGAACTGCGCATCGGTTCGGGCACGACCTTCGCCACGATGATGGCCTCACCACTGGTGGCCCGCCTAGCCCCTGTGCTCATCGAGGCCGCGGGCTGGGTGGCCGGACCGCAGATCCGCAACACGGCCACCATCGGCGGGAATATCTGCAACGGCTCGGCCTGCGCGGACTCCGCGGCCCCGCTTCTGGTCCTCAACGCCCACCTGGACCTGATCGGCCCGGAAGGCCAGCGGCTGATCCCCCTGCGCGGGTTTCATCTCGGCCCGGGCCGGGTGGAGCTGCGGCAGGGGGAAATTCTGCGCTCGGTGCGGATCAAGCCTGAACCGGATCAAAACCTGGGCACGGCCTACGTCAAGTATTCCATGCGCCAGGCCATGGACATCGCCACCATCGGCTGCGGCGCGGGCGTTCGCATCCAAGACGGACAATCGGCCAAGAGCGAGGGAAACGGAAAATCAGAGAGATGCACGGGAATCGTTGACGAACTGCGCCTGGCCTTCACCGTGGCCGCGCCCACCCCGGTGCGCTGCCCGGCCGCCGAAGCCGCGGCCCGAGGACTGCCCCTGGACGAAGCCGTCCAGGCCGCCCTCGCGGCCCTGGACCAGGACGTCTCCCCCCGCACCTCCTGGCGGGCGGCGGGAGATTTCCGGATGCACATCATCCGCACCCTGGCCGGGCGAATGATCCGCACCGCCGCGGAGCGCTTCATCACCCACGTTGCCGAACACCGCGAGGTCCGGACATGCTGACCATCTCCTGCGCCATCAATGATCGCCCCTACGAGCTGACCATCGATCCCCGCTCCTCGCTCCTGGACCTGCTTCGGGACCAGGGCCTGACCAGCGTCAAGCAGGGTTGCGGCGTGGGCGAGTGCGGAGCCTGCACCGTACTGGTGGACGACGTGGCCGTGAACGCCTGCCTCTATCTGGCGACCTGGGTTCACGGCAAACGCATCCGCACCGTGGAGGGAGAGGTAAAAAACGGCCATCTTTCCCCGGTCCAGCAGGCCTACGTGGATGCCGGAGCCGTGCAGTGCGGATTCTGCACCCCCGGGCTGATCATGACCACCACCGCTTTTGTGGAATCCTGCCGCGACCAAGGCCGCGATCCCGAAGATATCACCCAGGACGACATCCGCCGAGCCCATGCCGGCAACCTCTGCCGTTGCACGGGCTACGACACTATTGTCCAGGCCGTGCGCCAATCTCTCGACCAGCCCGCTACGCCCCACGACCACACCGAATCCACGCCACCTTGATCCCAAACGTACCGGCCGAATTCTACCTACCGGACGCAACGCTCGTTGCTCTGGTGGGCGCGGGCGGCAAGACCAGCCTGATGGCCGCCATGGCCGCCCATGCCGTGGCCGCGGGCGAGACCGTTGTCCTCACCACCACGACGAAACTGGCCGCCAATATGGCATACCCTGTTTTCTGGGACGGCCAGGAGTCGTCCCTACCCCGTCTCCAGTCCCGCCTCTTCCGGTGCCGGTCCATGATATTGGCCCGGGACCGTGCCCCCGCCACAGGCAAACTCCTCGGCCTTACGCCCGAGGCCGTGGACCTGCTGGCCGCTTCCGGGCTGGCGGACCGGATTTTCGTGGAAGCCGACGGCGCACGCGGCAAATCGCTCAAGGCCCCGGCGGACCACGAACCCGTGATTCCCCGCTCAACGGATTTGGTGATCGGAATTGTTGGCGCGGATGCCCTGGGTGTGTCCCTGGTCAATGAGCATGTCTTCCGTCCCGAACGGCTGGCCGTGCTTTGCGACATGCCCCCCACGGACTCCTTGGACGCCCGCGTTCTGGCCCATCTGGTCGCGCATCCTCTGGGATTGTTTAAGAACGTCCAGCTACGTTGTCGGCGGATCTTCTTCGCAAACAAGATGGACAGAGTCGGTGAGGCTGCATGGGACATGCTGCGTCATGCCCGGCGACTCGTCAAAGCCGCGCATCCGGACGGCCCGATATCCGCGACGGAGTGGTTCGCCGGGTCAGTCACGGAGGGCTGGCTGCGCTTCTTGGATGACGACTGATTCCCGACAGTTCATGAGCGCATGGTAGTCCTCGACCGTGTCCACGTCCCGCAGCACTCCGCAGTCATCCACGTCCACCAGGCGTAACCGCGCATCCGGATGATCCAGAAGCGGCCGGGCTCCAACATCTCCGTCCAGGGCCATGACCCGCGCGAACCATGCCCGTGGAATACAAACCGGGTTGCCCCGCTTGCCGCGATACCGCGGAGCGACGAAATCTTCCGGGTGATCACGAAAAGACGCGGCCAAAGTTTCCAGCGTCTCCATACGCACGAGAGGTTGGTCACTCAGAAAAACCAGGACTCCGGCAATGTCTGCTGCCATATCCCCCTCAAGCGACTCCAGTCCGGCCCGGAGCGAACGGGCTTGGCCTGCGCGCCAATCCGGCGCATGGGCGAAGCGCAATCCAGGAGCCTGCTCCCGCAGAACCTGTGCAACAGCTTCCGCGTTGCAACCCGTCACCGCCACCACCGGATCGCAGACCGCCAATGCCTTGCGCGCCACATGGACAACCAGCGGCTCGCCGCGGTACGGCAGCAACAACTTGCCCCCGAGCCCGCCGCCCATCCGCCGACCGGCCCCGGCGGCCAGGATCAAGCCGGCTAATTTGTACATTCGTGATCCTTGCCAACCCAACCGTATTTCATTTCTAACCCCTCAACCTTTTTGCACGGAGGCAGCATGCAGATCATGATCCGAGGCGCCACCGTGGTCAACGCCGACCACTCCGCCAGGGCGGACATCCTCGTTTCCGACGGAAAGATACGCGCCGTGGGCCGTGATCTGGACATTCCATCCGGAACACGGATCGTGGACGCCGAGGGTCTGCTGGCCCTGCCCGGCGGCATCGACCCGCACACCCATCTGGACATGCCCATTGCCGGAACCCGCACCGCGGACGATTTTGAACAGGGCGGACGGGCCGCCCTGGCCGGGGGGACCACCACGATCATCGACTTCGTCATTCCCCGCCAGGGGCAATCCCTGCTCCAGGCTCATGACGCCTGGATGAAATTGGCCCGCAGCGCCACCTGCGACTATTCCTTTCATGTGGCCGTGACCTGGTTCGACGCGCGTGTTGCCCAGGAAATGGGCGTGCTGGCCCGGGAGCGGGGGGTCAATTCCTTCAAGCACTACATGGCCTACAAGGGCACGGTGATGCTCGATCCGGAGCAGATGCCGGACAGCTTCGCCCGGGCCGGGGAGCTGGGCTGTCTGTGCACCGTTCATGCCGAGAATGCCGAGATCATCCCCTTTCTGCAACGCAAGCTCCTGGCCCAGGGAGTAACCCACCCCAGGGGCCACCCAATCTCCCATCCCGCGTCCGGGGAGGCGGACGCCACGTGGCGGGCCATTGCCGTGGCCGAGGCCGCGAGCGTGCCGCTTTACATCGTCCACCTCTCCTGCGCCCAGGCCCTGGACGCGGTGATCGCGGCCCGGGCCCGCGGCTTGCCCGTGTTCGCGGAATGCCTGGGCGGCCATCTGGCCGTGGACGCGACAGTTTACGAGCAGGAGGACGCCCAGGCCGCGGCCCGCTTTGTGATGAGCCCGCCGTTTCGCCCCAAGGAGGACCGCGAAGCCCTGTGGACCGGGCTGACCACCGGGGCCATCCAGGTCACGGCCAGCGACAACTGCGCCTTCACCGACGCCCAACGCCAAGGCGGGTTGCGCGACTTCTCCAAGCTGCCCAGCGGCACCCCGGGACTGGAGGATCGGATGCGGGTGATCTGGGACGGCGGCGTGGCCCAGGGCCGTCTGACGCCGGAACAATTCGTGGCCGTAACCTCCACCAACGCGGCCCGCCTGTTCAACATATATCCCGGCAAGGGCTGCATCCTTCCCGGCGCGGACGCGGACATCGTGCTCTGGGATCCCCAGGCCGAACACACGGTCAGCGCCAAAACTCATCACCACGCCGTGGACTACAGCGTGTTCGAAGGCATGGCCTTTCGCGGCGCACCCGTGGCCACTTATCTGGCTGGATGGGAAGTGGTGCGCGAAGGCCGCGTCAACGCCGAACCGGGTAGCGGGCGGCACATTGTCCGACCGACTTTCGAGCCGGGATTTCGCTCCCTTCGAGACTTGCTGAGTAAGTAGCGACAAAAAGATTTTTTTCCGACCCTGCACCCTCATCTCAGCCGAATCCTCACCAAACTCCAAACATAAAAAAGCGCCCCTCTCCTCACGGAAAGGGGCGCTTTGTCGTCTTTAGGCCTCGTAGATATTAGGCCTGATTCAGCTTCCGCTCCTGCGGGAAAACCGGCAGATAGCGGTAGGCCAGGCTGAGGATCAGGGCGCCGTAGGCGATGATGGCCAGGGACGGGGCCCATTCAGCCCAGGTGGGCATGTAGACGTACCAGCGGTCGAAGGGCATGACCGGGTGAGCCAGGGTCTGGGCGGTTTGGACGTACCGGTTGATGATCACGCCGATGCCGACCAGGGTACATGCGGAATAGAGAATCCACGGGGTGTTCCGGGTCTTGGCGTTGAGCAGCAGGATGGCCGGGAACAGGCCGCAGACGATCAGTTCGGAGAACAGCAGCCACTTGCCGTAGGCCACGCCGTAGAACACTTCACTGAAGGTCAGGCCGGATCGGGGCAGGATGCCGGTGGCCCAGGCCCACGTGTCCAGGTACTTGAAGACCAAATAGATGGCCAGCATGGTACCGGAAATCTTGCCCATCAAGGCCTTGACGCTGAAGTCCACCAGCTTGCGGCCGGTCATTTTCTCCATCAGCGTGGCGACCAGCATGGTGAAGCCCGGTCCCGAGGCCACGGCGGAAAGGATGAACAGGAAGAAGGTCCAGGGCCAGATGAAGAAGCCTTCACGAAAAGCGTAGGGCCGGGAGAACAGCACGCCGTACATGCCGCCCAGAGAGCCCTGGTGGAAGAAGGACAGGAAGGCCCCGACACCGGCGAACAAGGGCATGATCACGTGGAAGTTGTGGGCCATGTGATGCAGGAACTTGATCTTGTTCAGCTTGCGGTTCTCCAGAATGATCGGAATGAACTCGATGGTCAGCACCAACATGTACACAGTGATGCAGAAGATGACTTCCGTGAGCATGGAGTGGACGTTGGGGTGCCAGAATCCGAACCAGGCCCGCAGCGGCTGACCGACTTCCAGGGTCAGGATCAGCAGCGCACCGGAGTAGCAGATGAAGCCGATGATCACCGCCAGGTTGATGATGTTCTTCAGACCTTCGACGCGGATCAGGTAATACAAGAGCCCGCTGAAAAAGGCCCCGGCCCCGAGGGCGATCACGGCCAAGTCGAAGATGATGTACAAGCCAAAGGCGAAGTAATTGTCCATGCCCGTGACGATCAGCCCGCCGGACCAGACCACGTAGGCGGCGTAAACGCCCCAGGCCAGCACGGCGAAGATGACCGCCAGCCAGGCGATGAACAGCTTCAAGGAGCAACGCTGGACCCCTTCGGGCCACAATTCTTTATCACTCATGGTCTAGACCCCTCCGACCGTTTCATGTTCAAGGTAATTGTCGCCCTGCTTCCGGACCCATTCCCGCTTGCTGTAGTAGTAGACCTGAGGTTTGGTGTTCAAGCGCTCCAACAGCCGAAACGCATACGGGCTTTTGGAAAGCTTATGGACTTTGTGCTCCGGATTTTCCAGGTCGCCGAAAACCATGGCCCCGGTGGGACACATCTCCACGCAGGCCGGGATGTAGTCGCCCTCGGCCAGGGCGTTGGGGTCGCGGTCTTCGATCCGGGCCTTGTCCCGAGCGGCCATGTAGCGATGGTGACAGAACAGACATTTTTCCACCACGCCCCGGGGCCGGGTGGAAACGTCCGGAGTGAGAGTCTTTTCCATGCCTTCGGGCCAGACCGGGTCATGCCAGTTGAAGTATCGGGCATGATAGGGGCAGGCGGCCATGCAGTACCGGCAGCCGATGCACCGGGCGTTGACCTGGCTGACGATCCCGCCTTCCTGGTTCTTGTCCGTGGCGATGACCGGGCAGACCGGCACGCAGTTCGGCTTTCCGCACTGTAAACACGGGCGCGGCATGTAGGCCACGTCGTGGTTCGGATAGGGCTGCTTGTTGGAGAGCTGGTAGACCAACAGCCAAGTCAGGCTATAGCGCTTGTTCGAAGCGTCCACCGGAGGAGCGATGTTGTTTTCCGCCTGACAGGCGACCATGCAGGCTCCGCAACCGGTGCAGCGGTCCAGGTCGATGACCATTCCCCACTTGATTTTGAATTCCTTGAGATACAAAACCATATGCTCAACCTTCCTTTAGGCTTTGGCGATGCGCACGCGGGAATCGGCCCAAACGGCCAGGTTGCTCCCCGGTTCGGTACGTACCGTCAACACTTTGTAGATGTTGTCTCCCTTGTTCCGGCTGAACTTGTCCCAAGCCGTGTGGCCGAAGCCCAGCGGAGCAGCGACCATGTTCCGGCCCACGCCCTCGAAAATGCGCACCTTGGCCAGACAGGAGCCGTTGGGGCCGGTCAACGTGACCCTGTCCTCGGCTTGCAAGCCGTAGGAGCGGGCTGTGGCGGAATTCATCCAGACGTAGAACACGTCGCCCTGGATTTCCTGTTCGCCCAAAAGCGGCAGGCAAAACGGCGGAATGGCGATGTGCCGGGAGCCGTAGGTCCGGCTGTCCATGGCCGCCAAGCTGACCGGGAAGGTCCAGTCCTCGGCGTCGGGGGGAGCGGTCTGGGAAATGATCGTGGAGCCGAGCTGCATGGCCGTGGGAAAGGGTTCCGTGATGGAAGCCCAGACAGCGCCTCTGGAGATGGTCCGCCACAGGTTGCCCGAAGCCGCGGCGGGAGCTTTGCCGGCTCTGGCCTCCCAGGGCTGAACCTTGTCCGTGAAGAAGCCTTCCAGCTCGCTCAAGACGGCCACCTTGGCCTCCAGCACCTTGTCAAAAGACGCGAATCCAAGATCGATCCCCAGCGCCTTGGCCACGGCCAGCAGCACGTCGCCGGTAGGCTTGGTGTCGAAAATGGGCTGGCGGATCGCCGGCCGCGTCAGGCTGTAGCTGGCGAAACCGGAGCCATAGGGCGTCTGGACGTCGTCGAACCGTTCTATGAAGGTGGGCGTGGGCAGCAGCAGGTCTGCCTGGGCGGCTGTTTCGTCGTAGAATGTGCTGAAGCTGACCAGATACGTGCCGTCAAAAGCCTGGGCCGTCACGTCGGGCAGCGGCAGGGCGAAGAGCGGATTGGCCTCGTAGACCAAACACACGGCCGGCTTGCTCACTTTGCCTTCAGCCACGCCCTGAACATAGGCGACCAGGTCCTTGGCCCGAACCTGGGCTGGCTCCTTGGCTCCCGAAACCACCGTGGGCAGATCCGGCAGGACTTGAATACCGCCCGCGGAGTTGACGTTGTCGAACAGCATGTTCAGGCTCAAGGCCGCGGCAAAGTTGAACACGCCGCCGCCCTGGGCGATGGTGGACCCCGGGATGATCAGCGGCTTGTTTGCGGAGCGCAGCTTTCGGGCCAATTCGGCCACCTGCTCCGGAGCCACGCCGGTCAGGCGTTCGACGTATTCCGGGGTGTAGCGATTGATGACGAAATTGCGATAGGCGAAAAAGTCATGAGCCTGGGGAGCGGTCATCCCGCCCTGCAGGAGATGGTAGGCGACGCCCAGGGCTAAAACGCCTTCCATGCCCGGAGCAATAGAGACCCACTGGTCGGCCGCGCCGCCGGTGACGTTCTGCGTCGGTCCGACATAGACGTATTCCGCCGAGGCTTCCTCGCCCATGGGGTGCGCGGCGCCGTAAGCCTTTTTGTTCCGGACGGCGGTGCCCCAACCGTCCAGCAGGTCCGCGCCGAAAACCAGGACGAAATCCGCGTTTTCGAGGTCGTAGCCGATGCTTCCCTCGCGAAGAATCTTGGAAGCCACGATCTGCTCGCCGGGCATCAGGAAACAGCCGTCCGAACCCAGGCCGCCCAGCAAGGCGGAAAAGAGTTCGTTGATGGTCCCGTTTTCATCCCCGCTGACGCAGACCACGGCGTCTTTTTTGCCGTTCTGTTCAGCCAACTTCTCCTTCAACAAGGCTTCGGCCTGGTCCCAGGAAATGGGCTGGTGCGTTCCGTCGGCCTGCTTCTGCATCGGTCCTTTGATCCGGGCCGGAGCGTACAGCAGCTGCACCGCGGCCGCGCCCAGGGGACAGATCCCGCCCTGGCTCAGCGGATGATCGGTTCGTCCTTCAGCGGCCACGGGGCGGCCGCCGGCGGTGCGAATGTTCAGGCCGCACCCGGCGGGGCAGAGCTTGCAGGTGGTCGCGGCATAGGCCCGCGGTCCGTACTCCAGCCGGGGAATCCACGGCCAGTTCTGGGTCCAGATGGCCGTGTCGTCAATGGATTTCCAAATCACCGGGGTGAACAGGGTTCCCGCGACACCCCCGGCAGCAAACGTGAGAAAACTTCTCCGATTAAGTGCCATTTTATATCACCCCTCTCTATTTATGACAGATCTGGCAGGCATTGGGAGCACCAGCGAACCGCTCCGGCTCCTGGGCGGCCACCGTGGCGTGACACCGCTCGCAGTCCTTCATCTTCATCGTATCCCGACTGTACTTGGTCAGGCGGTTTTCATAGTAGGCCGGCAACTCGTTGGAACTGCCCACGTCCGGATGACAGCCGGCGGTGGCGCAATCATACTCTCTGTGCGCGGCGTGGGAGAAAAAGACGTTGTCCGGTTGATACTGATAAACCAGCCACGGAACCTCAATCCCCTTTTCGTAGTACTCTTCCACGAACTTGATCTCATCCGGATGGTCGCCCATGGGAAAAGAGTGGCACTCCGCGCACTTGGCATTATCGGGCAACCCCGCAAAGGAGCCATCCCTCCGGAAGGAGTGACAGTCGTCACACATCATCCCATACAACTCGATGTGGTTTTGGTGTGTAAAAACAAGCGGTTGGACCTTCTTGCTGTATAACAGCTGTGGAACTCCCCACCATCCGAAGGCCAACGCGGCCACAAACCCCAACAAGAACGGCAGAACTACTCCGCCCGCACTCGTTCCCCCTTTCTTTTCTTCCATCATGTTGCCTCACATGCTGTAGTGTTGATGATGAAAAGAGCCTCAGGTTTCCCTACCTGGATCCAAATTTTCGGCACCCTATGCAAGAGAGCAAAGCCCTGTCAAGCATAAATGAAAAAATTCACGAAGCATGGGCGCAAGTTAAGATGAATAAAAAAAACATGTTGCCTTACTAACGAACAGTTCAGGCAACCCGTATCCGCCTCACTTGGAAGGCTCGGGCCGGCTCCGTCCATAAACATCGTCGAACCGAACGATGTCGTCCTCCTCCAGATAGGGCCCGCTCTGGATCTCGATGATCTCCACCGGAACCCGGCCCGGATTGGAAAGTCTGTGCATCGCGGTTTTGGGAATGTCCACGGACTGATTCTCCGCGACCAGCGTTTCCTTGTCCCCCACCTGGACCAGAGCCGTGCCTTTGATCACCACCCAGTGTTCGCTGCGATGGTGATGCATCTGCAGGCTCAGCCTCGCCCCCGGATGGACCATGATCCGCTTGATCTTGTAGAATTGGCCTTCCTCCAACACCGTGTAGCTGCCCCAGGGCCGACGTACCGTGACGTGAGCCTCCACCAGGGTGGACTTCTCGGCCTTCAGCCGGTTGACCACGTCCTTGACTCGCTGGACCTGACTCAACGGGCAGACCAGGGTCGCGTCCCTGGTCTGGACCACGGCCACGCCCTCCAGCCCCACGGCGGCCAGCTTGCCGCCCGAGGAAAACAGCAGGCTGTCCCGGCAGTCCAGGGCCAGCACGTCGCCCTTGACCACGCAATGGTCCACGGCGTCTTGCTCGCCCATCCGGAACATGGCTTCCCAGCTTCCCAGGTCGTCCCAGGAAAATCCGGCTTCCACCACCGCCAAGCGCCGGGCATGCTCCATGATCCCATAGTCCACCGAAATGTCGGGAATGTCGCCGTACCCGGAAGCCAAGTCACGTTCGTCCCGCTCCCGCCACCACGCCCAGAGCCGGGGCTGAAATTCTTCAACGGCGTCCAGGAACGCCGAGGAGGGAACAATGAACATTCCGCTGTTCCAGGAGTGGGTGCCGGCGCTGACGAACTCCCGCGCCGCCTCCAGCGGGGGTTTCTCCACGAAGCCCGCTACCTTGTACGCGCCCGGCGCCAGTTCCTCGGCCTTGGCGATGTATCCGTAGCCGGTCTCCGGCTTGGTGGGCGGAATGCCGAAGGTCACGAACCAGTCCTGATCCGCCAGGGCCAAGGCCTGTCCCCAATCGGCCTCGAACCTGGCTTGATCGCCGATCATGTGGTCCGAAGGGAAAACGCCCACCAGAGCCTGCCCGTGCTCCGTATCCTGAGCCGCGACGATCCTGTCCAGGCCGAGCAGGATCGCCGGAAGCGTGTTGCGGGCCAGGGGCTCCTTGAGCACGTGATCCTTCAGGCCCGGGTGCACTTCGGCCAACTGCGAGCAAACCTCGAAAAAATGTTCCTCGTTGGTCACGGTGACGATTCGCTCGGCGGGCAGTCGCCCCAACAACCGCTCGGCGGTCTGTTGCAGCAAGGTTTTCTCCCCGTTCAAGGCCAGCAATTGTTTGGGCAGCAGGGCCCGGGACATGGGCCACAGCCGGGTGCCGGAGCCGCCGGCCAGCACGATGGCCCAGGCATTTTCCCAAATCTTGGAATCCACTTCCGCTTTGTTCATCAAAAAAAGACTCCTTGCGATATCCATATCTTAGGGCAGGCCCTTGCTGTCGATGCAACCCCAGGGCTCCTTGTTCCATAATGCACGAACGTGCACGCCACGTCCTTACCCTGCTCAAGGCATCCCTGCAACCATTGATTCGGAGAACAACGGGACCTATCTGAACTCACTGTGCACATGTACCGGGACCAATTCGAAATCCTGATCGAAAAGAGTTTTTCCGACACCCTTTTCAACACCTTGATTTCAGAATTGATTGCGATTGCGATCCCTTGGCCGACGAAGGTCGAGACTCCCTCTCACCCCCCGGTTTCATCATTCGCGAGCTGATCCGACGGCTTTGACCTGTGCATCTGGATTCTGTAGATTTCTTATCCATCTTGAACAAGCCTCTTGCGCTTCGGATCGATTCCGTCCGCAAAGGCGAATTTCGTCCCCTTCATCGCTCAACGTCAGGAGGAACCCTACATGCTGACCCCGAAAATCGAACAGGCCCTGAACGAGCAGGTTAACGCCGAACTCTACTCGGCCTACCTCTATCTGGCCATGGCCGCCTATTTCAGCGACCACGACCTGGAAGGCTTCACCCACTGGATGAACATGCAGTCCCAGGAAGAACTCGGTCATGCCATGAAGTTTTACGCCTTCATCAACGAACGGGGCGGAAAAAACACTCTGAAAGCCATCGAGGCCCCGCCCTCGTCCTGGGATTCTCCGACGGCCGTGTTCGAGGCCGTGCTGGAACACGAACAAAAAGTCACCGCCCTGATCAACAACTTGGTCGACCTGGCCATTGCAGAAAAAGACCATGCCACGAACATCTTCTTGCAGTGGTTCGTCACCGAGCAGGTGGAAGAGGAAGCCAGCGTGAACGCCGTGCTGCAAAAACTGAAACTCCTGGGCAAGGACGGCGGCGGCCTGTTCATGATCGACCGGGAACTGGCCGGCAGGGCCTCTGCCTGCCCTTGCTCCCAGCCGACCGCCTGACCGCATTTTTTCCGCTTCACGACGCATCCTCCACGATACGCCGTCTTGTCCCGGCGCACGGCGGCGCGCGCCGGGACAAGGCTCTTTTCGAATTCCAGACCGCACACATGCGGCCAACCTTTCACCCCGGAGTCGTTCATGCGCCTATCCAAAAACATCCTGATCGCCGGGGAAGCCGGGCAGGGCTTGGCCACGGTGGGCATGCTTCTGGCCAAGGCCCTGGTCAGATCAGGCTATGAAATTTTCGTCACCCAGGGGTACGAATCCCGCATTCGCGGCGGGCACAACACCTTTGCCGTGCGCACCGGCCTCGGGCCGATCCGGGCCGGGATCCGGGACGTGGATCTCCTGATCGCCCTGAACCGGGAAAGCATTTCCTTGCATCGCGAGGAGCTGACCGAAAACGCCCTGGTCCTTATGGACGCGGAACACGACGACCAAGCCGCAACGAGGGACGGAGATCAGGAAGCCAAAAGGGACCGCGCCCTGCGCGTTCCCTTCGCCGAGCTGGCCCCCAATAAAGTCTTCCACAACATCGTGGCCTTGGAAGTCGCGGCCCGGCTCCTCGGGCTTCCAGAAAACGTGACCACGGACTTGGTTCGAGAAGCTTTCGCCAAAAAAAAGGCCGACGTGGCGGAGAAAAACGTGAACGTCCTTCACGCCGCGGCGGCGTGGGCCTCCGAACAGTCCGCGGCCTTTCAGCCCCTCCCCGAACCTCCGAAGCCGACCAGACGCATGGTCTTGAACGGCAACCAAGCCGTAGCCCTGGGGGCCTTGGCCGCAGGCACGCGTTTCTGCGCCTTCTACCCCATGACCCCGGCCACGGGCGTGGCTCTGACCCTGAGCGCCGCGGCCATGGACTTCGGGCTGGTGGTGGAGCAGGCCGAGGACGAGATCGCGGCGGTGAACATGGCCCTTGGCGCATCCTATGCCGGAGCGCCGGCCATCGTGCCCACCTCCGGCGGTGGATTCGCCCTGATGACCGAAGGAATCAGTTTGGCCGGAATGACCGAAACCCCCCTGGTGCTGGTTCTGGGCCAACGACCCGGACCGGCCACCGGCCTGCCCACCCGGACCGAACAGGGCGATCTGAACCTGGCCCTCTACGCCGGACACGGGGAGTTTCCCCGAGCCATTCTTACCCCTGGCAGCGTCGAGGAGTGCTTCCGCCTGACCCACGCCGCCGTGAACCTGGCCGAACACTCCCAAGGTCCGGTCATCGTCATGACCGACCAATACCTGGCCGACACCATCCAGGCCGTCCCGCCGTTTGATTTGGACATGCTCAGCGAACCACTCCGCCCGGCCCGGACCTGCGATCAACCGCTCGACTACAAGCGCTACGCCTTTACCGAAGACGGCGCATCCCCCCGGCTGCTGCCCGGCACGGGAGAGCATCTGGTGGTCCTGGACAGCGATGAGCATACCGAGGACGGACATATCACCGAGGATCTGACCATCCGAAAGCGGATGGTCGAAAAGCGGCTGGCCAAGGAACGGAGGTTGCGGGAAGCCGCTCTGGCCCCGACCTACATCGGGGACGAGCAGAGCGATCTGCTGCTGATCTGCTGGGGATCGACCTTGGGACCGGCGGACGAGGCCGCGGAGATCCTGCGCAAGGAGGGACGCAACGTGGGATTGCTCCACTTCCGTCAGGTCTGGCCCCTGCGGCCGGAGCAGTTTCTGGAGCGGTTGCGGCAAGCCCGGGAAACCGTCTGCATCGAGAGCAACGCCACGGGGCAGTTCGCCGGACTGCTGCGCAAGGAGGTCGGATTCAGCGTCTCCCGCTCCATCCTGCGCTACGACGGACTGCCGTTCACAGCGGCTGACATTTTGCGCGAACTGAATGTCGAAACCGGCCGGGAACAGGAATCCCGCAAGGCCGTGGGGAGAGACACATGACGACGATCGAAGATTTCGGGGAGTTTGAAACGGCCTGGTGCCCGGGATGCGGAAACTTCTCCATCCTCAAGGCGCTCAAAAAGGCCCTGGCCGACAGCGGCCTGGCCCCCCACCAAGTGCTGATGGTCTCCGGCATCGGCCAGGCGGCCAAGACGCCGCACTATCTGCGCTGCAACGTCTTCAACGGCCTGCACGGCAGGGCCTTGCCCGCGGCCACCGGCGCCAAGCTGGCCAACCCAGGGCTCCACGTTTTCGTTGAAAGCGGAGACGGCTGCTCCTACGGCGAGGGCGGCAACCATTTCCTGGCCGCGCTACGGCGCAACGCGGACATCACCATGCTGGTCCACGACAACCAGATCTACGGCCTGACCAAAGGCCAGGCCAGCCCCACCACGCAGCACGGCCACGCCACCAAGGCCCAACCCCAGGGAGCGTCCTCACAGGCCTTCAACCCCGTGGCCGTGGCCGTGGCCATGCAGGCCGGATTCGTGGCCCGCGGCTTCGCCGGAAAGCCGGACCACCTGGCCGACCTGATCCGCCAGGCCCACGCCTTCCCGGGCTTCGCCCTGGTGGACATTCTCCAGCCCTGCGGCTCCTTCAACAAGGTGAACACCTTTTCCTGGTATAAGGAACGCGTCTGGGAGATCCCGGAGGACCACGACCCCGCGGACTGGAATCAGGCCATGACCCTGGCCCGGATGTTCGGCGACCGCATCCCCATCGGCGTGATCCGCCGCGACGAATCCCGTCCCACCTTCGAATCCCACTTCCCCGTCCTCCAGGAAGGCCCCCTCTTCGGGCGCACCCCGGACAGGGTAAAGCTGACGCGGTTGATGGAGAGCTATATGTAACGGGGGAGGTTCCTGGTTCAGTTGTTCAGCGGTTCAACGATAGACGGAGCGAGTGAAATTCCAGCCCAAGACGACCCCTCCGTCGCCGAAGATCCAACGACCCAAGGCTCCTTGACGACGACCTCAACCCTGGAGCTCGCCGCCCATGACGCGGTCGCGGAAAAAGGACAGCCGCGTCAGAACGGATGGCTGAATCGTGCCGTCAAAGGGCTCGGGAAGCTCTCCAGGGACCTGAAAAGCTGGGGGCGCGGTTTCCAAGCCGCCTGGTCGTAGAGATCTACGGTCCACGGGCAGGAAGTAATCCAGGGAGGCCAGCAGCGCGCCGTCGGTGCTGCGCAGGATCATGGCCGTGACGTAGACCCGGCCGTAGACCACGGAGTAGGTGCCGGTGAGCACGGCGAAGGCGTTGATGTCCCGGTTGATTTTGTCCAGTTCCCGGGACAGCGCGAACTCGCCCTGGCCCTTGCGCACCAGCAGGGACTGGGTGCGCAGGCGCACGTCCACCATGTGCATGCCGTGCTGGGCGAAGCGGGAGCCGATCTGCTGCGGGATGATCCGCCCCAGCGGGCTGGTCCGGTCCAGGTCCTCCAGCATGACGAAGGAGGACATCAGCAGGGGCATTTCACAGACTTCCGGCTTGCACAGGGCCTCGTACAGCGTGTCCGCCACGGTGTAATGCACCGTGATCAGTTCCACCGCCGGTTGGTGCGCGATGTACGGGCCATGTGGCCGGGAGCATCCGACCAGCCAGAACCCGACCAACCAGAGTCCGGCCAGCCAAAGCATCGCGAAGCCGCACCGCCTTGATTCAGGGAACATCTTCCTAAGCATGACTTTTCTTCTCCATCAATTCCGTGCCGCAACGGACACGCCCTTGCCCTAAAGAAAACCGGACGACCGCCGATAAGAGGAGCAACCGGATAAATCTCTGCGCACGGAAATCTTCCTGACCTTGATTTTCGGAGCTCATCCGGAATGCAAAATTTGCCCGCTTCCGAGTTCATCTCGGCTTTTAGCAAATTTCGATCCAACCTTGCGTGTCCGAAAAACCGGGCCCCTGTGCTCCGACACGCGGAACGTAACCAAAGGAACGACGTCACATGCGGACAATGTTGCTCGGAATTCTCCTCGGCTTCGTCCTCCTGGCCGGTCCGGGATGCGCGAGGCAACCGGTGCAAATGGTCTACACCCCGTTGCCGGTCTTGTCCCAAGTTCCCGTTCCCACGGCCTACCCTTTGAAAACCCAACCCAAAATGCAGGCCGTGCAGCATTGGGAAGTCCTGGCCGACGACGTGGCCCTCAGGGTCCACGAGGCCCTGGAGCGTCGCGTCCTGGAGCGTCAGTTTCCCGTCCACGTGGCTCCGTCCGGCACGACCCCCTTTGCCAAATCCTTTCATGCCCTGTTGATCACCAAGCTGGTGGAGCGGAACATCGCCGTGTCCAGCGGCTTTACCAACGTCATGGTCCTGAGTTTCGACATTGAGGCGGTCCGCCACGGCAACCGTGTCCTGCGCACGGGAAAAGGGATCTACAAGGCTCTGGCCCCGGACGTTTTTGTCCAGCGCTCCTCTCTGCTCACCCCGGACGGCCATGGCGCGTTAGTCAACCAGGCCATGCTGGAAGCCGCGGAGGTCAACGTGGAGTCCGGGGCCTACACTCACGAGCTGCCCAGGATGGAGGTCCTGATCACCTCGTCCCTTGTCTTCGAGGAACACTTCCTGATGCGGGATTCCTCCATTTACTACATCAACGACGCGGACTGGTGGCACTACAAGCAACACGCCCAGCCCAGCCAACCGGCGACGGTCAACTACCAGCTCGTGGACCGCTAGGGAGACGCAATCATGCTCAGAAACCTCATCGCCGCCCTTCTGTTCAGCGTAACCCTGACCTTGGCCCAAACCGTCTCGGCCACCCACCCGTATTACGGCTCTGGTTCCTACTCCCACGTCCAAGGTTTCCAGGGACTGGCCTACGCCCTGGCCGACGGACTGGAACACAATTTGGTTCAGTACGTTGACCGGACCCGGCCTATCTTGTTCACCAGCTTCGTGGACCTGGACGACCTGAACACGTCCAGCACCTTTGGCCGACTGCTGGGCGAACAGGTGGCCTCGCGAATGTCCCAGCTCGGCTACCGGGTGGTTGAACTCAAACTGCGCCAAGGGTCCATGGTCGTCAGCCAAAACGCCGGAGAAATGATCCTGTCCCGCGACCTGCGGGACGTGCGGACCAACCACGACACCCAGGCCGTGCTGGTGGGCACCTACGTGGCGACCGACAACGCGATGATCGTATCCGCGAAGCTGCTCAGCACCCTGGACGGAGCCATTCTGGCCACACGGGACGTCACCTTGCGCAAAACTCGGGAAATTCAAGAGTTGGTGACCAGAAACACCGCCACGTTTGAGCCCAAGCGAACCCAACCTTCCACGGCGCAACCGGAACGCGAAACCGTGCCCGAGGGGCCATTGGCTCGTGGGACCATCCTCCTGGATCCCAAGAACTCCCTGGCCGCCCGACTGATCCAGGCCCGACTGGCGGAATTGAATTACTATACCGACCGGATCGACGGCATTTGGGGAAAAAACTCACGGGCCGCGTTGAATCGCTTCAAGTCCAACCGCCAGCTCGCCTCGCCAACGACCTGGGACCTCTCGGCGCAACGGGAGCTGTTCAAGGGAACAGGCCAATGACCTCCGGAACCTTATCCTGGACAACCGCATGGAGAACTCCCATGAGATACCTGACGATCATCCTCATCCTGGCTGGCGTGGCTCTGACCACGTCCTCCTGTTGCCCCGCGCGCATCTCCTGCGCGCCGGCGGTGATCACCCAGCCCATCCCTGCCGCGGTGCCCGTGCTCCCCACCTATGGACCGCACCGTTGCCATCCGGGCTATGTGGGCTACTGCACGCCCTATCACCTGCCCTACGTCACCAGGACCACGGTGGTAAACCCCGTGCTGCCGCCTTACGCTCCGTGCAACCCCTGTTACTGACGTCGATTCCTCCACCCGGAGCAAGGCCGGATCACATTCCAACCGGCGTAATCAGGGAAACATTCGGGCCTCCAGACAGGAAGTGAGAAGCGCGGCAATTTCCCCAGCGCTTGATCCGGGGTGCCGAAACGTGCGCAAGTTTCTGAAAACACTTCTTGCAAGCGGCCACGAACGTGATAAAAACTCTTCATGTTCGTGGCCGCTCGGCGTTTTCGACCATGTCCCTTCCACCGTCGTCAGGACGCCGTTCCCTGCCCCTCAAATCTTGCTACAGGAGTCCCCAATGCGCCGCCTCGCCCCTCTTTTGTTCACTCCGCTTTTCACCCTCGCCCTCATCCTCACGGGTCACGCCCAAAACGAACCCTTCTCCGTCGGGGATCACCTTCCCGCCTTTTCCATGACCGCTCCGGAGTCCTCTACGCACCGGAGCTACTTGGGTTTGTCCGCGGAAGCGTCCCAGTTTACCCTGGCCGATATGGACGCCCCGGCCGTCCTGATCCAGATCTTCAGCATGTATTGTCCGATCTGCCAGCGCGAAGCGCCGGAGGTGAACGCGCTGTACGCCGCTCTTCAACGCGAGGGGTTGGCGGACATGATCAAGATTTTGGGCCTCGGCGCGGGCAATTCGGACCTTGAAGTCCAGGTGTTTCAAGAGCGTTACGACATCCCGTTCCCTCTGGTCTCCGACCCGGACTACGTCCTGCACAAAACCTTCGGCGGCGTGGGCACCCCCTATTTCGTCCTTGTCCAGCCCTCCGGCTCAGCTGAGAATGGCCATGTTGTTCGACTCTCGCACCTCGGAGCGTTCGATTCCGTGGAAGATTTTCTGAAAGAAATGCTCACCGCCAAACACTAGGAGACGCCATGCGCCTCGCTCATGCCCCCAGACTCACGATACGAACGGCACTGCTTCTTGGGCTTCTCTGGGTGCTGCTCTCCGCGGGGAGCACACTGGCCGGCACGCCTGATGGAGCCAAGGGAGCTATTTTTCAAAACCCGAAACTCAAACCCATCGACAGCGAGTTGCAGGTCCGGATCGGCGATCCGGCTCCCGACTTTTCCCTGCCCGCGGTACACGGCGAAACCATCGCCTTGAGCGACTACCATGGCCGAAAAAACGTCATGCTGTCCTTCGTGCCCGCCGCCTGGACCCCGGTCTGCTCCGACCAGTGGCCCGGATACAACATCCTGCAAGACATCTTCGACCGTCACGAGACCATCATTCTGGGCATCACCGTGGACAACATCCCGACGCTCCACTCCTGGCTCCAAGCCATGGGCGGACTGTGGTTTCCAGTGCTCTCCGACTTCTGGCCCCACGGCAAAACCGCCGATGCCTACGGTCTGTTGCGCGGCGACGGGACCACGGAACGGGCCCTGATCTTCATCGACAAACAAGGGCTGATCCGCTTTCTGCACGTGGAGGATATCAACATCCGTCCGCCGCTGGAGATCGTCATGCAAGGTCTTCAGACCCTCACGGACTGATCTCTTTTCCTCCAGCGTTTTTCCTCCCCTTGCCTTCGTCACCGTTTCCGGGCACGGGACGAGACGGGCTCGCGCCCGCTCGACCCCGTGCCCGTCCACGTTTGACTTGGACGCGAAAATTTGTTTTCAAACCGGGGTTCAAGGTTCCTGTTTCCGGCTTGTCGCCGGCGCGAAAGATTTTTAGGAGTACTGGGGCACCGGATTGAGAATCGACCCGAAACGCAATCGAGAGCGGATGGTCCGTGAACAGATCGAGTCGCGAGGCATTACAGATCCGGCGGTGCTCTCCGCCATGCGCAAAGTTCCCCGACATCTGTTCGTGGAAGAGGCCCTGCGCTCCCAGGCATACGAAGATCATCCCCTGCCCATCGGCTACGGCCAGACCATCTCCCAGCCGTTCATCGTGGCCCTGATGACGGCCGTGCTGAATGTTCAACCTGGGATGCGAGTTTTGGAAATCGGGACCGGGTCCGGCTATCAAGCGGCGATATTGGCGGAAATGGGAGCCGAGGTCTATTCCGTGGAGCGCGTCCAGCCCCTCTACTCCGCGGCGCTGACCCGCCTGAACAAAATGCGCTATTTCAGCGTCCACCTGAAACTGGACGACGGAACCATGGGCTGGCCGGAAGAAAGTCCGTTCCAACGAATCATGGTCACCGCCGGCGGGCCCGACGTGCCTCCGCCCCTGCTGGAACAGCTGGACGAATCCGGCATTCTGATCATCCCCGTGGGCGCCAGGCAGCGCAGCCAGGAGCTGATCCGCTTCGTCAAGAAAGAAGGCAAAATTATGAAAGCGAACCTTGGGGCCGTCATGTTCGTCGACTTGATCGGCGCCCATGGTTGGTGACCAAGTCAGCTCTCAACCGGCCAAGGATGAGCCATCGCACCGGAACTCCGGCTCCAGCGCTCCAGTCAACACCGTCTCTCAAAAAAAGATACCCATGACCAACGCTTCAAACACCTCATCCGACGCATCCTGTTCCACCTGCCCGTCGCGAAAAAAAAGCGGACACGGCGAACGTTCCGCCGTCGGTAACGTTCAGGATCAGTTGATCAAATCCACCCTGGACAACATCCGCTTCAAACTCTTCGTGATGAGCGGCAAGGGCGGGGTCGGCAAAAGTTCCATCGCCGTGAACCTGGCCGCGGCCCTGGCCCTGAAGGGACACCGCGTGGGCCTGCTGGACGTGGACATTCACGGTCCAAGCGTCCCGCACCTCCTGGGTCTGTCCGGCCCCCTGGAACAGTCACGGGGTTCGCTGATCTCGCCGAAACGATACGGAGAACGTCTCTTCGTCGTCTCCATGGAATCCTTGCTCCAAGATCCGGATCAAGCCGTGCTCTGGCGTGGTCCGATGAAAACCGCGGCCATCCGCCAGTTCATCGCCGACGTGGATTGGGGCCACCTGGACTATCTGGTGGTGGACTCTCCCCCCGGAACCGGGGACGAGCCCATGACCGTGCTGAAGACCATTCCCGAGGCCCTGAGCATCGTGGTCACCACGCCCCAGGAAATCTCCTTGGCCGACGTGCGCAAGGCCATCAACTTCCTGCAGTACGCCCACGCCAACATTCTCGGACTGGTGGAAAACATGAGCGGGCTGATTTGCCCGCACTGCTCCGAGCGGATCGAACTGTTCAAAACCGGCGGAGGAGAGACCCTGGCCAAAAAGTACGGGCTGGAATTTCTCGGCGCCATCCCCCTGGACCCCGCGGCCGTGGTCGCCGGTGACCTGGGCAAGCCGGTGGTCATGCTGGACGAGGACACGCCGGCCAAGCGCGCCCTCTTGCAACTGGCGGAAACGGTCATCCGGACATCTGAAAACAGCCTGGAGGCCGCCGCCGGTGGACCGCCACAGTAGGCGGTCTTCGGCAGACGCCCTCCAGCCATGACGAGGTCGAACATGCTGACCAAACAACGTCGTTTTTTCTCCTTTTTCGGAGCCGTGGCCGGTATTTCCGTGCTGTTGCTGCTCTGGACCGGATTATGTGCCGCGGGCACGATCTTTTTCTACAAGGACGAACATGGGGTGATGCATTTTACGGACACCCCCACCTCGTCCAAGTTCCGTCCGTTTCTCTCCCTGCGTTCGCGCATGGGCAGCAGCGCGGACCGGGCCTCCATCACCCGCCACGTGGAGCAGTACAGCCAGAGATACGGCCTTGATCCACACCTGGTCATGGCCGTGATCGAGGTTGAATCCGGCTTCAATCATCAGGCCGTCTCCCGGGCCGGAGCCCAAGGCCTGATGCAGATCATGCCGGCCACACAGCAAGACCTGGGGCTAACCGCGCCCTTTGACCCGGCGGAGAACATCGAAGCAGGCATCCGTTACCTGAAAATGCTCATGGACCGCTTCCCGGACCTCTCCCTGGCCCTGGCCGCCTACAACGCCGGACCGGCCAACGTGGAACGCTACAACGGCATTCCTCCGTTCCGGGAAACCCAGGACTACGTCCGCAAGGTCACGACCAACTACGACCGTCGGCGGGCGGCGCGAAACTAAGCCATGCTCAACCTCGCCAACCAAGTCACCTTGGGCCGCATCCTGGCCATCCCCGTCCTGATCTTGCTGCTGTATTTCCCGAGCAAGCCGGTCAACGCCGCGGCCATGATCGTGTTCATTCTCGTGGCCCTGACCGACCTGGCCGACGGCTTCATCGCCCGCCGCTGGCAAATGGTCTCCAATCTGGGCAAGTTTCTCGACCCTTTGGCCGACAAGCTCTTGATCAGTTCCGTCTTGATCATGCTCGTGTTCCACGGCTGGGTCCAAGCCTGGATGGCCATCGTGATCATCGCCCGGGAGATGACCGTAACGGGCCTTAGGGCCATCGCCGCGGACCAGGGCCATGTTCTGGCCGCGGACAGCTTCGGCAAACTCAAGGCGGTGATCCAGGTGGTGGCCCTGTGTCCGCTGATCCTCCACTATCCCTGGTGGGGTTTCGACCCCCGGCCTCTGGGCGCGGGGCTGCTGGCCATCGCTCTGATCCTGACCGTCTTTTCCGGCGCGAAGTACGTGATCCACTTCTTTCGCCAGGTGAACCGGGACGACGGGTTCTAACAGTCCGTTGAAAAATCCCCAATTGCTGCGTCGCTGCAATTGGGGGTTTTGAACGGACTGTGGATAAGGATCTTTTCAATACTCAACTAAACGAAAGAACCTCGCTCTCGACCTCACGCCAAGGAGCCCCGTATGGCCCAAATAGACGCGTTTTTTCGGATGATGCACGAACTCGGGGCGTCGGACCTGCACCTCTCCTCCGGCTCCCAGCCCATCATCCGCCTGCACGGCGATTTGCAGCGCATCAAGTACAAAGTCCTGGAGCATGAGGAACTCAAGAAGATGCTCTATGAGATCACGCCGGAGCAAAAGGTCAAGAACTTCGAGGAAACCGGGGACGTGGATTTTTCCTACGAAATCCCGAACTTGGCCCGGTACCGGGTCAATTTCTTTCAGCAGCGTCGCGGCTGCGCCGCGGTTTTTCGCGAAATCCCGCAAAAAATCCTGAGCATCGACGACCTGAAACTGCCCCCGCTGTTCAAGAGCTTGGCCATGCTCCCCAAGGGACTGGTCCTGGTCACCGGCCCCACGGGCAGCGGTAAGTCCACGACCCTGGCCGCCATCGTGGACTACGCCAACCGGAATCGCAAGGATCACATCCTGACCATCGAGGACCCCATCGAATTCGTGCACGAGCCCGTCAGCTGCCTGATCAATCAGCGAGAAGTCTCCAGGGACACAGTGAGCTTCAAATCCGCTCTGCGCGGAGCCCTGCGCGAAGACCCGGACATCATCATGGTAGGCGAAATGCGCGACCTGGAAACCATCGAATTGGCCATCGAAGCCGCGGAAACCGGTCACCTGGTTTTTTCCACCCTGCACACCATTTCCGCGTCCAAGACCATCGACCGGATTATCGAGGTCTTTCCCGGCGATGTTCAGGGCCAGATCCGCTCCGGACTCTCGGAATCCCTGCGGGCGGTCATCTCTCAGAACCTGTTCAAACGCATCGACCGTCCGGGTCGGTGCGCGGCCCTGGAAATTCTGGTGGGCGTCCCGGCGGTGCGCAACCTGATCCGCGAAAACAAGACTTTCCAGATCAATTCCGTGATTGAGACCGGACGCAAATACGGCATGCAATCCCTGGACGACGCCATTCTCAAGCTCCTTCAGGAAGGGGCCGTCTCCCCCACGGACGCATATAACAAGGCTGTTTCCAAATCCAAGTTCCGGGATTTCCTCACCGAGCCCCCACAGGATTTCACAGAGGTCTGATCCATGCACCGCAGCCAATTGGACGCCACCATCGCCGAGGTGCTGACCAAGGCCCCGGACACCTCGGACATCCTGTTCACCGTGGGCAAGCCCATCCAGGCCGAGGTTCACGGCAGGCTGACCGACGTGCCCACGGCCCTGCTCTCCGATGCCCTGGTCCCGTTTCAGGTCGAGTCCGTGGGGTTTTGCATGATGCTGAACAAGCACTCCGGCAGCCTGCGTCTGTTTCAGGATCTTCAAGAGCAGGGCTCCTGCGACCTCTCCTACGACCTTCCGGGCTTTTGCCGCTTCCGGGTGAACATCTTTTTTCAGCAGGGCTCGGCCTCCATCGTGATGCGCAAGATGCCCAGCACGATCCCTACGCTCAAGGATCTCAACCTCCCCCCGCTCTTCGACCGGATGGCCGACGAAAAATACGGGCTGATCCTGCTCACCGGCGGAACCGGGACCGGAAAATCCACCACCCTGGCCGCGCTGATCGACGCCATCAACGAACGCCACTCCAAGCACATCCTGACTCTGGAAGACCCGGTGGAGTTCGTGCATCACCACAAACGCGGCACGGTCAACCAAAGGGAGATGGGCACGGACTTCGACCGATTCTCCTCCGGCCTGCGCGCGGCCCTGCGTCAAGCTCCCAAGGTGATCCTGGTAGGCGAAATCCGAGACCGGGAAACCATTGAAATCGCTCTGCAGGCCTCGGAAACCGGCCACTTGGTTCTGGGCACCCTGCATACCAGCGACACGGGCCAGACCATCAACCGGATCATCGGCATGTTCGAACTGGCCGAAGAACGCCTGATCCGCCAACGCCTGTCCCAGGCTTTGAAGTACGTCGTCTCCCAGCGGCTGATGCCCCGCATCGGCGGCGGACGGGTGGCGGCCCTGGAAGTGCTGACCAACACGCTACGGATCAAAGAATTGATCATCAACGGCGAATCAGGTGAAAAGACCTTCTACAATGTGGTCGAGTCCGGCGATGCTTACGGCATGTTCACCTTTGACCAACACCTGGCTCGGCTGTATTCCGAAGAAGCCATCACCGAGGAAACGGCCATGAACACGGCCTCGGACCGTTCCCGCCTGGGCCAGACCATCAACCGCGTCAAGACACTGCGCGGGGAAAAAGTGACGAACATCGAGGGGTTGGAACTGGATACAAACTACGATCAACGCAACTCTGATTTTTGAGAACGTAAGTTCAACACCGAAACAGGAAATTTCCGCATGCGCCTGAACTGCCCGCACTGTGATCGACAACTCTCCGTGGCCGACGAAAAAATCCCGTCCGGCCAACGCTTTAAATTAGTCTGTCCGCAATGCAACAAGCCGTTCACCGTGGAGCCTGACTCCGTTGGCACACCTTCCGGTTCAAACACCATGTCCTCTGCGTCACCGACGCCTCCAACCGCGGAAGAGCTGGACTTCTATCCTCCGGGAGCGAAAATCGCCTTTGTTTTGGTACGCGATCCGGAATGGAAAGCCGCCCTGGTCTCCTGTCTGGACGAACAAGGCTACCATTTGGCCGTCCCCGATGGTCCGGCGGAAGCACTTCAAAAAATTGACTCCGCCGCTTATGAACTCGTATTCATCGACCATGCCCCGCACGGAGCCGAAGTGCTGCAACGCGTCCACGGCTGGCCGGGAATCCAGCGCCGAGGAGTGAACGTCGTCCTGGTCGGCGACGAGGCCAAAAGCCTGCACCCCGACACCTCTTTTCGCAACGGCGTGAACTGGTACCTGCACCGAAGCGACGTCGCCGACGTCCCCCGGCTTGTGCGGACCGTCATTGACGGGTACGAGGAAACCTACAAAATGTGGCGTCTGGCCGCTGAAGAATCGGGCAAACCCACGAACTGACGTTCACGACGGATATGGAATCGCAAAAAAAAGCACGTTTGTTGAATTGCTTGGAAACCATCCTGGAAATGGAGTCCCAATTGCGCTCCCTGCGCGAGGCCGGAGCGCTGGTGGCGGAACTCTCGTCTCTGCGATCCCTGATCCATGGCCTCAAACTGGAGCGGACCCCGGTGGACGAGGCGGACATTAAGCGCATTGAACTGGCGACGACCATTTTTTTACAGGAGTTGGGAGTACAGTTTCAGTACCTGGAAACCAGGCCCCACGCCGACCGGTTGCTCCAATAAAATGTTTTACGGTCTGGGATGCCCCCCGACTCATCGCGAAGTGACCACGCCATGAAATGGACCCGCCTGCTCTTTTCTTTCCTCCTGCTGTTGAGCGGCTTTTTGGCCTGGACGCTTCTGATCCATGATCAGGGCTGGAAATCCTACCTGGAACTGCGGGACCGCCGGGATACGCTTGTCGAGCAGATTGCCGCCGTGGACGAGGTCAATCTGGATCTGAGCCGGGAAATCCGTCGTCTGACCACGGACCACGACTACGTGGCCAGCGTGATCCGGGTGGAGATGCACTACCTTCGGCCCGATGAAATCCTCTATATTCCACAAAACGATACGTTCCGGAGGCTGCCATGACCGAAAAAATCGCCTGGTTTGAAGAGGTGTTGCGCCTGGAGCCCAACTCCAAGCTGTTTTTCCCCCTGGCCCAGGCATATACGCAGGATCATCGGCCCGAGGACGCCATCGCCATATTGCGCAAGGGGTTGACCTTTCACCCGGAACACCTGGAAGCCCGCCTCCTTTTGATCGAATGCCTCTCCCAGCTGGACGTCGTCTCCAAGGACTTCCCTTCTTCCACCGAAGAAACTCCTGAGGCCCTCTCCTCCCCGGAACTGGAATCGCTCGTCAAGGCGTTGGCCGGACACCCTTCCTTTTGGAGGCACTGGGCCGCCCGAAGCAGGGCCGACGGCCGGACCGACCTCGCCGTGACCCTGGACATGCTCGCGGTCCAACTCGGCGGAGCCCGGATCACCTGGGAGACGCTTCTGGAACAGGGCCTGCGCGCGGTGACCGGAGGACGCGAAGAACTTCAGACTCCCGCTCCCCAGGAGGAAGAACACTCTACACCTCCGGAACCCGACCCCCTGTCGAAGCCAGAGTCTGATCCGGCTCCGGAGCCGGACCTTACGCCCGACCCCGAACAGGAACCCGAGCCGAAACTTAAAACGGAAACAGCGCAAACGTTTCCCTCGGAGCCCGAACCGGTCGAAGTGCCGCGCCCCGAGGCGGAGGCCGAGGCTCACCTTTCCGAAGGCGAGCGACGGTACTATGAGACAAAAACTTATGCCGACCTGCTGGCCAAGCAGGGCGAGCAGGACGAAGCCCTGGACCTGTACGCAAAACTGCTCCAAACGTCTCCGGACGACGCACAACGCCTGGACCTGGAGGCTCGGATACAGGAACTGCGGGACCGGGCCGCCAAAGGCCTCAAGGATCTGGATTCCAAACCAGCCGAAAAAGACGCGAAACCACAGCCAGAGTCTGAAACAAAGCCGGAATTTGAACCTGAACCTGGGCCTGGGCCTGAGCCTGGGCCTGAGCCTGAGCCTGGGACAGTCCCGGAACCGAAATTGAGCATCGGGAAGGGAGAAGTGCCGCACGATGCGGACGATCCCGTCGCTTCGCCCTCCACGGCCCCGTCGCCGAAAACCGCGACCACGAAACAAACCCTCAAAAAGCTTGCGGAACGCTTGGAATCCCGGGCCGAAAAATAGCCTCCCCGAACACGTTCCACACTGCATGCGATTGGAGTTCACCGCGATTATGACCATCCACATTCTTTTCCGTCTGAGCCTTTTGGCCCTACTCATTTCCCTGGCCGGCTGCTCGACCATCCAAAGCGCCTGGGACAAAACCTCCGACGCCTATGAAACCTATGTCGACCCCAAACCGGAGATCGACCTGGACCGCCGTCCCGGCTTGTCCAGAAACGAACAACTCTTAGCCACGCAGTTCAGCCTGATGGACCAACATCTGGAGGAGGCCTTGCGGACCCTGGCACCTCAGGATCGATTTCCGCCCTCGGCCTGGTTCACCGCGTTTCTGGAGCGGTTTCCCTGGATGACCGCCGTTCTGGCGGTGGACGCCCAGGGTCGAGTGCTGACCAGCCATCCGGAGACCCCGCTGAAAAGCGTCCCCGTGGAGGCGTTGCTGGAACGGGAATGGTCCATGCTCCATCGCGACCTGCAAGGATTCGTCGAGGAGACGCCGTTGGGTCCGGAAGTGATCATCGCCGGCCCGTTCTTCCACGACGGGGCGTGGCAAGGGTTGATCATCGCCCACTTCGATCCTCGCGCCCTGACAGCCTTCGCCACGGCTTCAGAGCGCTTGGTCCTGCTGACTCCGGAAACCCTTCTCTGGACCGGCGTCGACCAGGAAGCGACCCGAAAAATCACGGAAGCCCCCTGGGAGAACATCCTCCGGGACCGGGTTCACGGCCGTCAATCGGCTGAAACCAAGACCTTCCTCTGGCTGTCTCGGCCCATCGGAACCCTGCAACTGATCTACGCCCTGGCCCTGCCCAACTAACGCTATTTTATGGAGTCGCCCCATGCCCCAGATCACGGTCATCGAACACCTGCTTTTCCACCAGAAGGAATCCCCCATGGCCACGGGACGATTCACCCGCCTTCTTTCGGAAATGATCCTCTCCGGAAAGATTATTAATCAAGAGGTGAACAAGGCCGGGTTGGTGGAAATCCTGGGGCTGACCGGGGAGACCAACGTTCAGGGAGAAAAGGTCCGCAAGCTGGATGAATTCGCCAACCAAGTCCTGGTGCACCGCTTGCAGCGGGCGGGTGTGCTCTGCGCCCTGGCTTCCGAGGAAAACGCCGATTTGATCCATATCCCCGCCGACTGCCCCCAAGGGGACTACATCCTGATTTTCGACCCCCTGGACGGTTCGTCGAACATCGACGCCAACGTCAGCATCGGCACGATCTTCTCCATTTTTCGCCGGACCAGTGCTTGCGAGGAACCCGCCACCATGGCCGACGTGCTCCAAAAGGGCGCCCAACAGGTGGCCGCCGGGTACATCATCTACGGATCGTCCACCATGCTCGTATATACCACGGGCAAAGGGGTTCACGGCTTTACCCTGGACCCCAGCGTCGGGGAATTCCTGCTCTCCCATCCGGACATCCAGATTCCGGAACGGGGCAAGATTTACTCCGCCAACGAAGGCTATCGGCACTATTGGGACCAGCCCACCCGCAAGGCCATCGACTATTTCAAGGATCCGGACAACGACTCCAAGCGGGTCTATCGCTCCCGGTACATCGGCTCCCTGGTGGCGGACTTCCATCGCAACCTGCTCTACGGCGGCGTCTTTCTCTACCCGGCGGACACCAAAGACTCCAGTCATCCCCATGGAAAACTGCGCCTGATGTGCGAGGCCAACCCCCTGGCCATGGTCGTGGAGCAGGCCGGCGGCATGGCCACCGACGGAATCAACCGCATCCTGGACATCCAACCCACGGAACTGCATCAGCGCGTTCCTTTGGTCATCGGTTCCAAGCTGGACGTGCTCAAGGTCCGGGAACTGCTCCAGGCCGGTTGAGCCGACCAGAAACCGGCTCACATTTTCTCCCATGCTCTGCCTCGGCATTGAAACCTCCTGCGACGAAACCGCGTTGGCCCTGGTCCACGACGGACGACTGCTGGGGCAGTGTCTGCACAGTCAGGAAAAACTCCACGCCTTATTCGGAGGGGTGGTTCCGGAACTGGCTTCCCGAGGACATCTCACGGCCCTGCCGGTTCTCCTGGAACGGCTCATGGAGCGGACCGGCCTGACCATTCGGGACGTGCAGATCGTGGCCGCCGCAAGAGGGCCCGGACTGCTGGGCAGCCTGCTGGTGGGCCTGGGCATGGCCAAGGGCCTGGCTCTGTCCCTGGGCGTCCCCCTGGTTGGCGTCAACCACCTACACGCCCACCTGCTGGCCGCCGGACTGGAGCGGGATATCCCGTTCCCGGCCCTGGGGCTTTTGGTCTCCGGAGGACACACCCAATTGTACCGGATCACCTCTCCGTTCCAATTCGACCTGCTGGGCCGAACCCTGGACGACGCGGCCGGAGAGGCTCTGGACAAGGCCGCGTCCATGCTCAACCTGCCCTACCCCGGCGGCCGACACATCGACGCCCTGGCCGCGGGATCCGAACCGAACCGATCCTTGTTTCCCCGGCCCTATTTGGACAACCGGAACCTGGATTTCAGCTTCAGCGGTCTGAAGACCGCTTTTTCCCAGCATCTTGCCCAGCGTCCCGATCTGCGCCTGCCGCGCCTCCCGGACGACGCCGCCCTGACCCGATGGGCCGAGGACCATCCGGAAGTGGGCACGGTCTGCGCATCCCTGAACTGGAGCATCGCCGAAACCCTGCGAACCAAGGTCGAACGAACCCTGACGGACAAAACAGCCTACCGCTCCGTGATCGCGGCCGGCGGCGTGGCCGCCAACACCATGCTCCGCTCCATGCTGGCGAAAACCGCGCAGTCCCATGACCTGGAACTGATTCTGCCCAGCCCGACCCTGTGCACGGACAACGCCGCGATGATCGCCTACTCCGGCTGGCTACTGGCTCGGGACGGCTGGGAACACGACCTGACCGTGGAAGCCCTCCCCCGCGGCAAACCCATTCCCTGGGATTACCGCCCTCGATCTTTTCCGAACCCGTCCGCCTCACCTTGACACGTACAGCCCCCACAACTAGTTTGATTGGCTGCACAGGAGTTTGCTCTACTTCCGGCATTATCCGTTCACGTAACCAAACGGCACGTCATACGAACCCGCAAGCGAAAAGGAGACGAACATGGCTCATGAACTAAACGATACGAATTTCGACGCTGAAGTCCTGCAGTGCGACCTTCCGGTCCTCGTCGATTTCTGGGCGCCCTGGTGCGGTCCGTGTCGGGCCATCGCCCCGGTCATCGAAGAACTCTCCCAGGAGCTGACCGGACAGGTCAAAATTGCGAAGATGAACGTGGACGAAAGCTCAAAAACTCCTTCTCGCTTCGGCATTCGGGCCATCCCTACGCTGATCCTCTTCAAGAACGGGGAAGTGGTCGAGCAGTTGACCGGCGCCGTCTCCAAGAGCAGCATCAAGGAAATGATCTCCAAGAAAATCTAGTTCTCGAGCATGAAATCTTTTGATTCGGTCATCATAGGGGGCGGCCCGGCAGGCATGACGGCCGCCCTCTACTTGTTGCGCTCCGGAGCCTCCGTGGCCTTGGTGGAACGCCTCGCTCCCGGCGGCCAGATCCTGACCACGGAGAGGATCGAAAACTATCCCGGCCACCCCAAGGGCGTGAAGGGCTATGAGTTGGCCGACCTGATGGCCGATCACCTCAAAGATTTTTCCTACACGACCCTGCGCCAGGAGGTCCGATCCATCGAACACCAGGGTCCTGGGAGCAACCTCGTGCATCTGGAAGAGGAAACCATTCAGGCCAAGGTCGTGGTGATCTGCTCCGGCGTGGCCTGGAAGCGCTTGGGACTGGAGCGGGAAGAGTACTTCACCGGACGGGGCATCTCGTATTGCGCCCTCTGCGACGCCAATTTCTTCAGGGGCCAGGCCGTGGCCGCGGTGGGCGGCGGCAACACGGCTCTGGAGGAATCCATCTATCTTTCCAAAATCGTCGCCAAGGTCTACCTGATCCACCGTCGCGACGCCTTCCGAGCCGACAAGATCCTCCAGGAACGAATCAAGCGCATTCCGAACATCGAGTGCGTGATGCGGTCCGTGGCCACGGAACTCGTGGGTGACACGGAACTCAAAGGTATCCGGGTGACGCATCTGCCCGACGGCGCACAGCGCCTTCTGGACGTCTCCGGGTTGTTCGTCTTCGTGGGATCCACCCCCTTGACCGACTTCGTTCCCGAAACGCTGCCCCTCTCCCCGGCGCGCTTCATCGTCACCGACCTGGAAATGGCAACCAACCTGCCGGGAATTTACGCCGCCGGGGACGTTCGCGACAAGCTCTGCCGCCAAGTAGCCACGGCCGTGGGAGACGGTGCCACGGCCGCCCATTCCGCATCCCTTTTTCTGGACTCCCTGTGAACAAAACACCCATCTTCGCCTTTTTGTCCTGCTTGTTGCTCACCGCATATCTTTCGGGTTGCGGCATCATCGACTATTATTTTCTGACGCCTCCGGAAGACACGGCCCAGGAACTGGCCCAGGCCGGGTTCGAAGCCATGGAGGAAAAGGACTATCGCCGGGCCATCACCGCCTTTACCAAACTCAAGGACCGGTATCCCTTCAGTCCATTCACCTCCGCGGCGGAGTTGGCCTTGGGCGACGCCTACTATCTCTCGGAGCAATACGAGGCCGCGGTCCAGACCTATCTGGAGTTCGAGTCCCTGCACCCAGGCCACGAGGCCATCCCCTACGTCCTGTTCCAGGTCGGCATGGCCAATCTCCGACAATTTCGCTCCATCGACCGGCCCACCGACAACCTCCACCTGGCTCTGCAATATTTCCAACGCCTTCAACAGACCTTCCCTCAGTCTCCCCAGGCCCGGGACGCCGAACAAGCCATCCAGGAGACCCGGAGCCGCATCGCCGAGCACGAGTTGTTCGTGGCCGACTTCTATTGGCGCAGAGGCCAGTACGGGCCGGCTTGGCGGCGATACCAAGCCGTTCAGCAAGAGTTCGGGGACATTCCGGAAATTTCGGAGTACGCCCAGCGGCAAAGTGATTTCGCCTACTACCGCTTTCAGAAGCAGCAGTCCCAGGAAGACCGGGAAGAGCGGGAAGGTACCTGGAAACGTCTGTTGGACTGGCTCTGATCCCGCCGCCCGTCGCGTGACAATGCTTTCCACCCGTTCCCTGGCTTTTGCGCTACTTTTCGGCCTGCCCGTTCACCATGCCTGAACCCGGCACCTTGGCTTGGCCCGTTCTCTCGGATGATCTGCGGGTCCAGGATGACGTCCTGGCCGCCTCATATTCGTCCGTCGGTGATGTCGAGCGTTCCTGGATCAAAAAAAATATCGCCCAGCTCTACGCCCTGCACCCTCCCGGGGGCACGGACCGCTCCAGCACGTGTACCAGTTGGAGCGGCGGCCTTGCCACCACGTCCACCCGTCTTGCCAGGCCCTGGGCGTGCCTGGTGTGCCCGGAATCAATGTCCGAAGCCGGAGCCGGTCCGGCCGAAATCGCGGCGGCCCTGGTACCGGTGATGACCGCGGGCATTACCGACATTCTGGCGATCCTGCCTCCTTCGTCCCTGCAGTCCGCCCACCTGCTGACCACTCTTGAGCTATGCGGCTTGGAAAACGTATACGCTGTTCCCCGAAAAGCAATACCAAAGGAACTCCACGTCCTCGTCGCACGGGACCCTGCTGGCTTGATCCTGGATCTGGGAGGCCTGGCTTCTTGTGATCCGCTCACGGCGGAGGTCTTCCACCGAACCATGGTCTGGCGTCCCCGACTTTCACGGCAACTCCGAATCTGGTGCGCCACTCCCGATCAGTGGGATTGGTCGACCCTGGAATGGAACCACCCCCATGCCCGGATCGAAGCCTGGGGCCCATGCCGTGAAACCGCGTCGGACCGGGTGCTCCAGGGCGACGGGGACTGGGACGACTTCCGCCGCTTACCCGGAGCGGTCCTGGGCGTCGGCGCGGACATGCTTCACGCCCGCCTGTCGGACCTACCGGGCCCCGGCCTGATTCTCACGCCGGGACAGGAAGGCTGTTGGTACTGGCCGGACCTTGATCCGGGCTTCTTGTGCTTTCAGCGCGGCATGGCCCTTGCCGACTCTCGAGGTGAGGCGATCGCATCCTAGGCGCCGACCCCAAACGAGCCATTTGCACGCCGTGGACATTCATTTTCCCTGAACGCCCCTTCCCAGAAGCCCCCTTGTAAGGCCGGACGTTCATCTGTAACAATCTCCCACATGAGCAAAGCCAAATCCACGCCGACGATGTCTTCATCCGGCCACGGACCGGGAAAACGTTCCAGCTTGTCTCTGGTCCGCAACATAGGGATCATCGCCCACATCGACGCCGGCAAAACCACGGTCACCGAGCGCATCCTCTATTTCAGCGGAGCCATTCACCGCATGGGCGAGGTGCACGAAGGCAACGCCACCATGGACTATCTCCCCGAGGAACAGGAACGGGGGATCACCATCACCTCGGCCTGTACCACCACGCAGTGGCATGAACATATTCTGAACATCATCGACACTCCGGGCCATGTGGACTTCACCATTGAGGTGGAGCGCAGCCTGCGGGTCTTGGACGGGGCCGTGGGCGTGTTTTGCGCCGTGGGCGGAGTGGAGCCGCAGTCCGAGACGGTCTGGCGGCAGTCTGAAAAATTCGGCGTGCCCAAACTGGCCTTCATCAACAAACTCGATCGGCTGGGGGCGGACTTCGCCGCCGTGCTGGAGGACATGCGCTCCAAGCTGCGCACCACGCCCTTGCCGTTGCAAATTCCGGACGGACAGGGCCAGGACTTCAAAGGCGTGATCGACCTGCTCGGGATGCGCTTTTTGAGCTTCGTTCCGGAGGACAAAAATGCGAACGCGCAGTGGCAAGAGACGGAGTTGACCGCTGAACAGGAACTGGCCGCCCGGCCCTGGCGGGAGCAGCTCCTGGAAAAGATCGCCGAACAGGACGACACTCTGCTGGAGGCGTATCTTTCCGGCGCGCCCATGGACCTGGACGCCGTTCAGGCCGTGATCCGTCGGTCGACGCTGGAGGGTGCCCTGGTTCCCGTGCTCTGCGGCTCAGCCCTTAAAAACGCCGGGATCCAACCCCTGCTGGACGCGATCTGCGCCTACCTGCCTTCCCCAGAGGATGCCCCAGCCGCCAAAGGCGTCCATCCGGTCAGCCATGACCCCATTTCCCTGTCCGCGGACCCCGGCGGGCCGCTGGCCGCCCTGGTCTTCAAGATCACCATTGAGGCCGGCCGGCGCTTGGCCTATGCCCGGATCTACTCCGGCACCCTGGCCGAAGGCGAGCAGATCCGCAACGTGACCCAGGGCCAGGATGAACGTATTGCCCATATCTACCGGATGCACGCCGACAAAAAGCAACGCCAGGACAAGGCCGGGGCCGGCCTGATCGTGGCTCTGGCCGGCTGCAAGGTCACCCGTACCGGGGATACGCTGGCGACGTTGAACAGCCCGGTGCTTCTGGAGCAAATCACCGCCTACCAGCCGGTGATCTCCCTAGCCCTGGAGCCCAAGACCCAGGCGGACGCCAAGAAACTCTCCGAATCGCTCCAGTTCTTCCTGCTCCAGGACCCGACCCTGTTCCTGAGCCAGGACGAGGAAACCGACCAATTGATCCTCTCCGGAATGGGCGAGCTGCACCTGGACGTCGTCCTGGAGCGGATGCACCGGGAGTACGGAGTTTCCCCACGGACCGGCAACCCACAGGTGCTGCATCAGGAAACCATCCTCAAACCCGCCGATGGCCAGGCCGTGTTCGAACGCGAGCTGGCCAAGATTCCGCATTTCGGCGCGGTCCGAATCGCCGTGGCTCCGCGCCACCGGGACGCGGGTAACGCCGTACGCTGGACCATGGACACCCAAGGCTGGCCGGAAACCTGGGTCAAGGCCGTGGAGCAAGGCGTCGCCGACGGCCTGCAAAGCGGCGTGGCCAAGGGATACCCTGTCCAGGACGTGCTGGTGGAAATCGTCCACCTGGAACGGCGTGACGGCGAATCCTCGCCGGTGGGCTACCAAATGGCCGCGGCCCAGGCCCTGAAACAGGCCTTGAACGAAGCCGCTCCGGTGCTCCTGGAGCCGATCATGAACATCGAAATGACCGTTCCCGACGAATTCGTGGGCGAGGTGATCGGTCTCTTCAACTCCCGAGGCGGTCGGGTGGGCAACATGTTCGACCGTTCCGGAGCCAAGGTGGTCACCGGCATGGCTCCCATGCGGCAACTTTTCGGCTTTTCCACGGCCCTGCGCTCCGCCTCCCAGGGCCGGGCCGGCTTCACCATGCGTTTCTCCCGCTTCGACGTCCTGGCGTGATCCCCGCTCCCATGCATCCACGACGGACCAGAATTTGGTGGGAGAACCTGATCAGGGGAATCCGCCATGGATATAAGAAAATTCTGCGGCTCAAATCCTCTCCCGAGGACATCGCCCTGGGCATGGGGCTGGGAGTGTTCATCGGCCTGTTGCCGATCATCCCGCTGCAGACCGTGGTGGTCCTGGCCCTGGCCCTGCTTTTGCGATGCAGCAAACTGACCGCCCTGATCGGCACCCTGATCACCAATCCGCTGACCATTCCGTTTTTCTACCTGATCATGCTCCGGATCGGCCGCTTTTTTCTCCCCGACGGACGGGGACGGCTCAACCCGGATCACTGGACCATCGGCGAACTCCTGCAAGCCGGTTGGCATTTCTACGGCAGCATCCTGCTGGGCGGGTTCGTGATCGCCGTGCCCAGCGCCGTGCTGGCCTACTTCCTGACCCTGGCCGTGACCCGGGCCCACCAGGCCCGCCGCGCCAGGAAAATGGCCACGTCGCCGTATAAAAGGCACTTCCTTTCGCCCTCGTCCGAATCTTCCCGCACCCCTCCTCATCAGCCTGGTTCGGACGCATAATGCCAGCCATGCCCAAGACGGAGCGACAAATCGCTCAGAGGACCACCCACCGGCCCAAGCGCAGCCTGGGACAGAATTTTCTCTCCGACCAGGGCACGGCCCATAAGATCGCGGACGCCCTGAAGGCCTCATCCGAAGACCCGGTTCTGGAAATCGGTCCGGGGCGCGGTGCGCTGACCGGACGGCTCCTGGAGTCCGGTTGCCGGCTGTACGCCCTGGAAAAGGACGATGTCCTGGCCGGAGAGCTGAAACACCGCTGGCCGACGCTTGCAGTGGTCGTGATGGACGCGCTGCGGTTCAACTGGACCAAACTCCACGGCCCATGGCGGATCATCGGCAACCTGCCCTACAACGTGGCCTCGCCGATCATCTGGGATCTGGCCGCCGACGTCCCGCACCTCGAACGGGGAATATTCATGGTTCAAAAGGAAGTCGCCCAAAGGCTGGCCGCCGCGCCGGGCTCGCGAAACTACGGGGCCCTGAGCGTCTGGGTCCAGAGCCATGTCCAGGTTCGCGGCCTGTTCACCGTTGGCCCCCAGGTCTTCCACCCCCGCCCCAAAGTGGACTCCGCCGTGGTCCGCCTCACCACCTTGGCACCGGAAGAACGCCTTCAACACTCCGGCCCGCTCCGCCGATTACTGCCCCTGTGCTTCCAGCAACGCCGCAAACAACTCAAAACCATCCTCCGCCCACTCTGGGGCGACCACCTGGATCAATGGTTCCAAGACCAAGACCTGCGCCCGGAAAGCCGCCCCGAAGAACTCTCGCCCCACCGCTTCCAACTTTTGGCGAACCTCGTCTTCCCGCCTTTGTCAAACGGGGCCCACGAATCGATGTAAAGCAACCACGACGACACTCCCTTACATGCCTGAAATCCGTCTCACGCCCACCGGTCGGCTGAGTCTGCACGCCCCGGGCACGGACCTCGCACCCGCGTCCACGGCCCTGACCGAAGCCTTTGCCCGCGACTGGCGCGAAGGGCTGTTTCTGCTCGCGGCTCGCGGCGATCTGGCCTCGTCGCCTTCCATGAGCTTCTGGACCAGGATAGCGGCGGATTACCTGACCAGGCTGTGCCACGCGCCAGAGGCCGCCGCACATGTCCAATCCACGGGACCACGCGGACTTGAGCACCGTTTGCCGCCCCCCCCTTCCATTCAGCTTCCGCCGCCGCCCCCGGAGCGTTTTCAGTCCTGGGCCGATTCCGCCCCGCCGATGGTCGGTGGGGAATACCTTTCCTCTGATCTGCTGGCTGGAATCTGGGACGAGCTGTCCGCCTGGGCCCAGGAGACCATGGCCCGGGACAACGGCCCCTCGGAATTTCTGCGCAAGCGCGCCCCGCGCTGGAACCAGGTCGGCCGGGTCACCTTTCATCTGGCTGAGAACAAGACCGACGAGGACCGCCCCTTTGCCTTCATGGCCAGTTTCAGCACCGGCATGGATGCCTCGGGCCAGGTCCGGCACCTGCCGCTGCGCAAGGCCCTGGAACTTTACGCCGGAGCCGGCAACAAGGCGGCCCTGCTCAAGCTGCTGACCCCGGTCCATGAGGCGGCCAACCGCCTGGATTGGGTCAAGGTTCTGGTGGACGAGGGGGACGTCTATCGGCCCATGGCCTGGAGCGTCCCCCGGGCCTACGAGATGCTCCGATCCGCTCCGTCCCTGGAGGACAGCGGCCTGTCCGTGCGCCTGCCCAACTGGTGGCGGAAGCGTCCCAGGCCCCAGGTGGGCGTGGTCATCGGCGAGCAGCGTAAGACGTCCCTGGGCGCGGAGGCCATGCTGGATTTCCGGGTGCAGGTCGCCCTGGGGGATACGCCGCTGACCGGGGAGGATATGCAGGAGCTGCTCTCCGGCACGGAGAGCCTGGTTTTGTTCAAGGGCCAGTGGGTGGAGGTGGACCGGGAACGGCTGCAGGAAGCCCTGGAGCATTGGAAGCGGCTGGAGCGGGAGGCCCGGACCTCCCAGGAAGGCCAGATATCCTTTATCAACGGGATGCGCCTGCTGGCCGGGGCATCGGCGGATCTGCGCGACGACGACCAGGACGAGGCCATCCGGGAGTGGGCCCATGTCCAGGCCGGAACGGCCTTGCGCGAAATTCTGGACACCCTGCGCGATCCGGCCCGGTTGCGGGTGGACGAGTCCGCCATCGGCCTGAGTGCGACCCTGCGGCCGTACCAGAAGGACGGCGTGGGCTGGCTGCACCTCCTGACCAGCCTGGGTCTGGGGGCCTGCCTGGCCGACGACATGGGCCTGGGCAAGACCATCCAGGTGCTCGGCCTGCTCAGCCGAATCAAGGCCGAAGCCGCGGAAGCCGGGGGGCGAGCCGGGCCTTCCCTGCTGCTCATTCCAGCCTCGCTGCTGGGCAACTGGCGGGCCGAGGCCCGGCATTTCGCCCCGAATCTGCGTCTGCTTTTCGCGCACCCCTCGGAAACCCCGCGCAAGGATCTGGACGCCCTGGCCCGGGATCACACCCGGATTCTTTCGGGCATCGACTTGGTCGTGACCACCTATTCCATGGTCGGACGAATGCCCTGGCTGGCCGGGCAGCCCTGGCGGCTGGTGATCCTGGACGAAGCCCAGGCCATCAAGAACCCCTCCACGGCCCAGAGCAGAGCGGCCAAAAAACTCCCTGCCCAGGCGCGGGTGGCCCTGACCGGCACGCCCGTGGAAAACCGGCTGGGCGAACTCTGGAGCCTGTTCGACTTTCTCAACCCCGGCCTGCTGGGCAACGCCAAGCGGTTCAAGGATTTCGTCAAGGCCCTGGAGGCCCGGGAGAACGACCCCTTCGGCCCCCTGCGTCGCCTGGCCGGCCCGTATATCCTGAGACGGCTGAAAACCGATCGCAGGATCATCGCCGACCTCCCGGACAAGACCGAAACCGTGCGCTACTGCCTGCTGACCAAAACCCAGGTCAAACTCTACCAGCAGGTGGTGAACCACATGACCAAGACCCTGAAAGAGGTCGAGGCCATGGCCCGCCGGGGGCTGGTTCTGCAAACCCTGATGCGCCTAAAGCAGATTCCCTGGGCGATATTTTCGGCATCGAACTGGACGAAGCAATGGATCCTGGCCCGCCTGCCGAGCCTGCCTCCAAAACCACCACCGCGAGTCCGCGGAGAAAAGCAACGACGAAAACAACGCCAGCCGGGACCAAGGCCAAGGCCGAAACAGCGCCGAGCAGCAAAGCATCCGCAAAAACCGTTGCCTCGCCGACGAAGAAGACCGCCAAACCTCCTGTCGCGTCAAAAGCCAAAACAGCCGTCGAGCCTGGCAAACCTCGTGCTCCAAAGCCAACCAAAGACCAGTCCGCCAAAACCAGGGCCACGCCGCAAGCCGCCCCCAAGCCCAAACCCTTCGTGCCCAAGGGCACGAGCATATCCAGGTTGCGCGAAAAGTCCGGCCTTACGGTCCAGGATTTCGCCGCCAAGCTGGGCGTGACTCCGGCCAGCGTCTACCGCTGGGAAAACACTCGCGGCCGACTCAACCTGCAAGACCGCTGCCTTTCGTCATTGCAGCGCCTGCATGACCAGGTGGAGTCGAAATCCTGAGCAGAGGAGGAAGGGCGAAAAACGTCACCTTGACAGACAGGGCCATTTTGTTCTCTGGAAAATATCCATACTTTCAGAGTGGTAGATTGCAGGATGTTCAAGAGGAACCCCCATGGGTGGGCCAGCAACCATCGAAATCGCTATCGAAATCAGAATGTTACCAAATCGATTTCGACCACGATTTCGATTTCGATACCGATCAAGAGCGCCCCGTAGTTCGAGAACAAAATTGTCCTGCCTTGACAGACCGAAGCGGTTGTCCATAAAAGACCTCTCTTTTTCCAATTTCTTTTTCAGGAGTTTTGCGATGCAAGTCGAAAAGACGAAAAACGGCGCCGCCGGCGCCTTTGTATTTCAGCCCGTGGTGGAGAAGTGCGAGGGCTGTGAGCGGATCAAGGAAGACGATGGATTGCGCCATTGCAGCAGCTACGCCGAACCCGAGGCCAAGTGGGCTCTGGGGGTCTGCAACTTCGCTACCCATGTCAAGGCCAGCGTGGACAAGCAGGGTAAAATCAAGGTCAACCCCTTGAAGGCCTCCAAACGCGCTGCTCGCGGACGTTAGGCGACCTTTTGGTTTCGGGACCGTGCTCTGATGTGTGACGCTTTGTGCTCCTTCATCGCCGGTGGACGCGACCGGTTGATCGAACTGCAGCGCGATCTGGTGGCTATCCCGGCCCTGGGCCCGATCAACGGCGGCCAGGGAGAACGGGAAAAGGCCGAACACCTGCTGCGTCTGCTGCGGTCCATGGGTATCCAGCACATCGAGGAGATCCCGGCTCCGGACGACACCGTGTCCTGCGGCTTCCGGCCCAATCTGGCCGCGGTGATTCCGGGCCGGGACACTTCGCGGACATTCTGGGTCATTTCGCACACCGACATCGTCCCTCCGGGTGACGCGGGATTGTGGACCAGCCCGCCTTACGAGCTGCGGGTGGACGGGGACCTGATCTACGGACGCGGCGTGGAGGACAACCACCAGGGCTTGGTGGCCTCGTTGCTGGTGGCCGAGGCCGTGCTCGCCGGGTCTGAGCCGCCGCCCATCAATTTTGGGATGCTCTTCGTCGCGGACGAGGAGACCGCCAGCGCCAAGGGACTGGATTACGTGCTGACCCACCGCCGGGATCTCTTTGGTCCCCAGGATTTGATCCTGATCCCGGACTTCGGGACCGCGGATGGAGAAATGGTTGAAGTGGCAGAGAAAAGCTTGCTCTGGTTGAAATTCTCGGTCTTCGGCAAACAGTGTCACGCCTCCACCCCCCAAAAAGGCGTCAACAGTCTGGTCGCCGCCTCGGACCTGATCCTGCGCCTGCGCTCCCTGTACACCCGCTTCGACCATCAGGACCCGCTGTTCTTTCCACCCAACTCCACCTTCGAAGCGACGAAAAAAGAAGCCAATGTCCCCAACGTGAACACCATTCCCGGGCTGGACGTCTTTTATGTGGACTGCCGGGTCCTGGTCCAATACGACCTGGACGAGGTACAAGCCGCCGTGGACGAGATCTGCGTCGGGATGGCTGCGGACCACGGGGTGCGCGTGGAGTGGGAGATCGTCCAGGAAGTCCGCTCGGCACCGGCCACCCCACCGGAAAGTCCCATTGTTCAGCGTATGCTGGCCGCGGTCCGGGCCGTGCACGGGACCAACCCCAGGCCCATGGGCATCGGCGGCGGCACAGTGGCTTCGTTTCTGCGCCGCCAAGACATCCCCTGCGTGGTCTGGTCCACTCTTTTGGGCACGGCCCACCAGCCCAACGAGCATTCATCCATCCGAAACACCCTGGCCGATGCACAGGTCATGGCCCATGTCCTGTGCATGAACGACCCGGCCTGAAAACCGAACAGGAAATCGGGACGAATCTTTCCGAGATCTCCCGGGTTTGATCCGGGTGGTCCTTCGCCATCCCCATGCCTCGATCCTCGACCACTGAAGAACCTCCCTCTCCCCGGCCCTCCAACCGCGTGATCCTTCGCAAGCCTCTGGAGCCGGACCAATTCGACGTCATCGTCGTCGGCGCCGGCCATGCCGGGTGCGAGGCGGCCATGGCCGCGGCCCGGATGGGCCTGAACACTCTGCTGCTGACCATCAACATCGACCGCGTCGGCCACCTTTCCTGTAATCCGGCCATCGGCGGCTTGGCCAAGGGGCACATGGTCAAGGAGATCGACGCCCTGGGCGGATGCATGGGTGTTTGGGCCGACCAGGCCGGTATCCAGTTTCGGATTTTGAATACCCGCAAGGGGCCGGCCGTCCGGGCCACCAGGGCCCAGATCGACCGGGACGTCTACATGCGGGTGGTCCAGCGGGACGTCTTTGCCCAAGAGCGGCTCTGGGTCCGACAGGAAATGGTGGACGGCCTGCTTGACCGGGACGGACGCGTCCTGGGCGTGCGCACCCGTCTGGGCGAAAACCTGCCCGCCCGGGCCGTGCTCCTGACCACGGGCACCTTTTTGCGCGGCCTGATCCACATCGGCCTGGAACACTTTTCCGGCGGGCGACTCGGCGACCCTCCGGCAAAATCGCTTTCCACGGACCTGCTCCGGCTCGGCCTGGAACTGGGTCGACTGAAGACCGGCACAGTGCCTCGGTTGCGGCGCGACAGCATCGACTACCAATCCATGATCCCGCAACCCGGCGACGAACCGCCGCGGCCCTTCAGTTTTCATTCTCCCGGCATCCGTCTGCCCCAGATTCCCTGCCACCTGACCCATACCAACACGGCCACCCACGCCGTGATCCGCTCCGGCCTGGACCGCTCCCCGCTGTATACCGGAATCATCCAGGGCACCGGAGCGCGTTACTGTCCGTCCATTGAGGACAAGATAGCCCGGTTCCCGGACAAGGACCGCCACCAGGTCTTCGTGGAGCCCGAAGGGGTGGACCATCCGGAAGTCTATCCCAACGGATTGCCCACCAGCCTGCCCCTGGAAGTTCAACGAGCCATGCTGCGCACCATCCCCGGCCTGGAAAAGGCCCAGATCGTCCGCCCCGGCTACGCCATTGAGTACGATTTCGTCTTCCCGGAACAGCTTCTGCCAACCCTGGAGACCAAGGCCGTTCGCGGCTTGTACTTGGCCGGACAGATCAACGGCACCTCCGGCTATGAGGAGGCTGCGGCCCAGGGACTGTGGGCCGCGCTGAACATCGCCGCGGCTCTGACCGGCGATCCGCCCTTTCTCCTCGGGCGCGACCAGGCCTACATGGCCGTGCTGGTGGACGACCTGGTTACCAAAGGCACCCGCGAACCTTACCGGATGTTCACTTCTCGGGCCGAACACCGCCTGTTGTTGCGCGAGGGCAACGCGGATCAGCGCCTGACCCCCCTGGGCCGATCCCTGACCCGGGGTCTGGTTCAGGACGATCACTGGCATATTTTTTCGCGCAAACAAGAAGCCTTACACGCCACGCTGGAAGGACTGCGCGCCGTCACGATCCGACCTGACGCCGCCACCAAGGCGTTCTGCGAGTCACGGGGCACGGCCCTGCCTGGCAAGGTCCTCACTCTGGAGGAACTGCTCCGTCGACCGGAACTGCACCTGGGCGACCTGACCGATTTTTGGCCGGACTTGGCAAGCCTGGAGCAGGACGTGGCCGAGGAAGTGGAGAACCGGGTTAAATACGCGGGGTACCTGACCCGGCAAGAGGAACTGGCCGACCGGGACCAGTCCCTGGAACAAATCCGTTTGCCGGAAAACCTGGACTTCGAACATGTTGCTGGACTTTCCCGTGAGGTTCGGGAAAAGTTGTGCCGCGTCAGGCCGTTGAACCTGGGCCAGGCCGGCCGGATTTCCGGCGTCACCCCGGCGGCCCTGGGATGTCTACGCATTCACCTGCGCAAGATGGAGAAAACGCCTTCCACACCGCCAAATCCGCCGACCACCCCCGAACCATGAGCCTCCCCCTGGTCCAAACCCTGGGTCGTTGGGCCATTGACCGGTCCCAAAGCTACACCCGGATGGCGCGCATTCTGGGCCAGACCGGTTCGGCATTCGCGCGGCTTTCCTTTTTCAATCCAGCCGTTTTTTTCGTCCTTGTCCGCCAAGTCTACTTCACCGCGGTCCAGCCGCTGACCATCATCATCGTGGCGGCCCTGATCCTGGGCTCGGTCACGGTGCACATCCTGCTGCGCATCCTGCTCAGCCTGGGTGCCTACGAACAGATCGGGGCGTATCTGGTCACGGCCATGCTCCACTACATCGCACCCATCACCTGCACCCTGATCATCGTCCTGCGCTCGGGAACCGCGGTGCTGACCGAGGTGGCCCTGATGAAGATCAACCGGGAAATCGCCACCCTGGACGCCCTGGCTGTTCCGGTGGCGGAGTATCTGTATCTGCCCCGACTGACGGCCTTTCTGATCGCCGGCCCTTGCCTGAGCTTTTGTTTCTGTATCGTCGGACTGTTCGGCGGCTTTTTTACGCTGGGGTTCCTGCACGACATCACCTTTGCCAGCTACCTGGACCGGCTCCTGGAAGCGGTGCATGTCTTCGACGTCCTGACCATGATCGCCAAATCCACGATCATGGCCGGCCTGGTCTGTCTGGTAGCCCTGCAGCGCGGACTCAGCGTCCAGCGTTCCTTCACGGAAGTTCCCATCCGGCTGATCCAGGGCATGATCCAGACCGTCACCCTGATCATCGCCGTGGAAGTGCTCTTCAACCTGTTTTAGAGGATGCAAACGAATCGTCGTAAAGCCATGTCCACGCTCCCGATCTCCATTTCCACCCTCACGGCCCAGCGCCGACACCTGCTCCTGGTTTCCGAGGACGAGTCCACGATTTCCCGGCTCACGGCCATGGTCCTTCAGTCCGACTTCCACATCGGGATCATCAGCGACGACTTCCCCTTTCTGACCAACCTTTCCGCACTGGAGAACATCGTCCTGGGGTGCATGTACCACAAGACCATGTCGCTTCATTCCTGCCGGAAGAAAATCCAGGACCTCGTCGACGCCCTGGGAGTGAATGAAAGCCTGGATCAGCAGGCCCAGTTCATGAGCAGGCCGATGCTGTTGAAAATGCATCTGTTACGCTGCATGGCCAACGAATCGACCTTTATTTTTTTGCCCACGCTTTCCCGCTCGGACTGCGACATCCTGCACCGGGCAGCGGAAATCCTGGATCAAGACGTTTTTCTCTGGGTCGCCTGCTTGTCAATCGATCAGGATGTCTATACTTCCTTGGAATACCCCGTCATTGAACTGAACTCGACGCCATGAGCCTCAACCAACGCATCCTGGAACTCAAGGTCGGCTTTTTCGTGCTGGCCATCCTCGTCGCCGTGGTTGTTCTGATCGTCTATATCGGGATCAAGAAGGACCTCTTCGCCGAGCGCATCCAATACACCGTGATCAGCCAGACCGGCGAACGGATCGAACCGGGCATTCCCGTTCGCCTCTCCGGTTTCAACGTCGGGCAGGTCACGGAAGTGACCCTGGACCGGGTGGACCAAGTCCGGGTGACCATCCGCGTCCTGAAGCGCTATCAGCAGTGGTTCACCGAGGACGCCAGGATCATTCTGGACCAAGAGGGCTTCATCGGCAACAGCTTCCTGAAGCTCCTGCCCGGCACGGAAACCTCTCCGGTACTGGAGGAAGGCTCGGTGATCCGCCTGGACAGAGTCGGCGGGATCACCGAGCTGATTGAGGAAATGCAACCGGTGGTCGAGGCGCTCAGGGCCATCGTGATCAACATCTGGGATCTGACCGATTACCTCGTTGACCAGGAAGGCCCGGTGCGCCGCATCCTGGTCAACGCCCAAACCATGACCGAACGTCTCCTGGCCGAACACGGCCTGATCCACTACCTTGCCGAAGACCCTCGCCCCGTCGAGCATATCGATCAGATCCTAAGTCAAGCTGATACCGCGATGCAGGGCGTCAACCGCCTGCTGGACACCGCGGCGCTGCGGGTGGAAGACTTGGCGCCGATCCAGGAGGAGATCGCCGGGGTGATCCGAGAGGTGAACGTTCTGATCGTGGAGTTCCAGGGCATTCGTGAGGACGTCACGCCGCTGTTGGCCAACATCACCCAGATTTCCGAAGACGTAAAAACCGCGACCCACGACCTGGTCAGCCTGCGCCGTCAGGGGGAGTACAGCCTGCGGCTGGGCACGGAACTGTTGTTGCGGCTCAAGGAAACCTGGCCGCTTTCCCGCCGGGAGGCGACCGGGCCGGAACACGCCTATCCCTGGCCGTAAAAGGAGAGTGAACGGTGTCGATCCGCATCATATTTCTGGCGCTGCTCGTCGCCCTTTTTCCGACCCTGTGGGCCTGCGGGTCTTCCTCGTCGCGGACTGCGTACCCCCCCCCGGACACACTGCGCATGGCCGAAGCCCAACGGCATGAGTTCATCCAGCTTTTCCTGCAAGGCCGCTGGTGCGAGGCCCAGGGACTGTTCGAACGCAGCCTGGAAAGCTATCAGCTCCAGGACGACTTTTGCTCCGCCGCGCGAAACCACCTGATCGCCTGGAAACTGCACCAATACCTGAACCTGGACGCGGACCACCATCTGGAAGCGGCCCGAAACCTGGCCGAGACCGGATTGGCCTGTCCGGAGCTCGACCTTCCCGGCACCGACGCGGTCCACGAAGTTCAAGCCGAAGATCATCTCACGCCGACGGACCGTGCCTACCGCGAAATGCTCGAACAAGGGGCGTTCACGGCCCTTGCCGCCAAGCTGGGCGCGGAGCCGGACCCGCTCTTCGCCTCGGTCTACGGACGCAAGGCCACCAAAGCCGCCTTGGAAGCCGACCAGTTGGAACAGGCCCGGATGCTCATCCACCGGACCCGCGAACTGGATGCCGGGCAAGGCTGGGTCGTCTTTCTCATCGAAGACTGGAACTTTATCCTGTCCTTGACTCCGGACCCGGCCGAGGTTCTCCACATCCAAAACCGCGTTGATCTCCTGCGCGGCCTGATTCAGCCATGTTCCCCGTAAGCCCGGTCGCTCTCCTTCCATTGCCCGTGAGCCAGGCCGGGTTCTATTTCCAGAATTGGGGATTCAGCGTTTCGGACGCCCAAAAACCGTTGACCATAACCATCGCCCTGATTCTGTTCCTGGCCCTGGTTTCCGCGGCGGTCACGCTGTATCGTCGCGCCAGGGGCTCGGGAACCGCCGGTTTTTCCATCCACGAACCGACCAAGATTCAAGACATTCTCAACGAAGCGCTCCAACAGCGCGCCACGCATGAATTACGGTTCCAGGACGAAAGCGCCCAGCGAACCGGTTTTGCCTGCTCCCCCACGGACATTGATCCCGCCGTAGGGATCACGCTGGAAGTTTCCGGGTTCATCAAGCCCCAGCCGTCCTGGGTCGGGCGGCGCGTCGTCTGCTACTTCAAAATCGCCGGACAACGCAAAGAAACAAAATGGCTGTTCTTCTCCTTTGCGACCACCATCATCGACATCGCCTCCCGCCAAGCGATCCAGCGCATCGTCCTGGCCATCCCGGACCAATTGGATCGCAAGCAGCGTCGCGACCACCTCCGCCTGGACCCGCCCAGCGAGGATATCCCCGAGCTTCAGATCTGGCCGGAAACCCTCTCCAATCTCCACCGCCCCGAGGATGATCCGCCCCTGCTGGAGTACTTGGTCACCCAACAGGAGAACCCACTCCGCGTTCTGAACATTTCCGCCGGCGGCCTTTTGCTGGAACTGCGCCCTCCGCTGCCCAAGGCCCTGGGTGCGGACCTGGAAAAAGGCCACCGGTTCTACATCCGCTTGGTCCTGCGCGACCCGGAGCAAGGCTCTGCGCAAACCTACCAGCTCTTGACCCAGGTCCGGAATGTTTTCATCGACCCGACCCACGGTAAACGCCTGATCGGACTCTCCTTCGTCGCCCACCTGCCCGCCATGGAAGGCTCGAGACGCTGGAAATCTCTGGACGGCAAGGGTGTTGAAGAAATCGAGGACTGGGTTTTCAAGCGTCATTTGGGTTTGTACCGAGAAAAGGGCTTGGTTTGATGATTTTTTTAGGTTGACCCCCTAACCCCCAAAACCAAACAAAACGGGAGGAATCTTTGGAAGAGGGCATAGAAGGCAAATTCTGGAGCATGTTCAAACGGATTTTCCGCAAGGACGACGCATCCAGCATTGAAGCCATCATTCTGGCGGCCAGGGACGAAGGCGAGATCCGCAAGGAGGAGGCCTCCATCGTCCTCAAAGTGCTTCGCCTGGGACGCAAGCAAGTCCATGAAATCATGATTCCGCGCACGGATATCGTCTGCGCCGAGATCGAGGATCGGATCGAGGACGTGGCCGAGTTGATCATCGCCCACGGTCACACCCGGATTCCGATCTACAAGGACAACAAGGACAACATCGTGGGCATCGTGCACGCCAAGGACCTCTTGCAGTTCGTGCTCCATCCCACGCCATCCCCTCGCAACAGACTGGAGGAAATCCTGCGCGAGCCCCTGTTCATTCCGGAAACCAAGAACGTCATGGAAATGCTCCAGGAGTTTCAGTCGCGCAAAAATCATCTGGCAATCGCCCTGGACGAGTACGGCGGGACCTCGGGCATGCTCACCTTCGAGGACGTCCTGGAGGAGATCGTCGGGGACATTGAGGACGAATACGACGCCCCGCGTCCCGACGACATCCAGGTCCAGGGAGATGGAGGCTACCTAATCTCCGGCAGGACCGAACTGACGGAATTGCGCGAAAACCTTGTGGTCGATCTGGATAGCGACCAGGTGGACACCATCGGGGGCTACCTGTCTCAACTGGCCGGACGGGTCCCACGCAAGGGCGATGTTTTCGACATTCAGGACTTCCGCTTCCGGATCAAGGACGCGGATCAGAAAAAGGTCCGCTGGATCGACGTCCAACCCCTGGAAACGGAATCCGGTCCGGAAGCATGATCTCGGCCACGCTGCCCGCCGCGCTTTTGGTCGCCCTGCCCGGGGCCTGGTTCGGCCATGCCAACCCGATCTCCCATGTGCCTGGGGCGGCGGTTCTTTTTCCGGCCGCGTTGTTTTGGATCGCCCTGAAAGCCTCCTCTCCAGGCGCGGCCTTCCGCTCCGGCTGGATCTGCGCCGCCTTGGCCTACGCCGCCTGCCTGTACTGGGTCTTCATCCCGGTCCACGTCCACGGCGGCCTGCCCTGGATTCTGGCCCTGCCCTGCCCGATCCTGCTGGGCATGTACCTGGGCCTGTACGGCGGAGCGTTTTCCGCCCTGATCCATTGGGCGCGTCCCGTCCTTTCCCCTGTTCCTCTTGGCTTGGGTGCCGGTCTGCTCTGGGGAGGATTGGAAATGGCCCAGGGAACGCTGTTCACCGGCTTCTCCTGGCTGACGCTCCCGGCGGCCCTGGCGCCCTGGCCCGCGGCCATCCAGGGCTTGGCCTTGGTGGGCGAATACTGGTTGTCTGCGGTGTTCGTGGCCGCCGCGGCTTGGCTGATCCTGGCTCGTGGGAGCACGTTCAGCCTGTTGTTGGGCATTGCTACGCCCCTGGCCTTGATCGGCTTCGGCGCTGTGATGCTGACCAAGCCTCTCCCGGAAGGAGCACCGGTCCGGGTCACGCTGGTCCAGGGCAATATCGACCAAACCGTGAAATGGGAGCCGGAATACCAGGAAGCCACGATTCGTACTTACCTCGACCTGACCGCCAAGGAACTCTCCTCCGCGCCGGAATTGGTGATTTGGCCGGAAACGGCCATGCCCTTTTACCTTCAGGAGGAAAACGCCTTGTCCAGGCAGGTGCGGGATTTCGTCCGCTCCCAGGAACGTTTCGCCCTGCTTACCGGCGCTCCGCGCTACGAAGTAAACCTGTCCACCGGAGAAATCGGATACGGCAACTCGGCCTTTTTGCTCGGCCCGAGGGGAGAAACCCTCGACGTCTACGACAAGGAACACCTTGTCCCCTTCGGCGAGTATGTTCCCTTGGGCCACCTCCTGCCCTTCATCCGTCGTCTGGCCCAGAGCGAGGGCGACTTCGTGGCCGGCAACGACCCCGCTCCGCTCCATTGGGACCGGCTTGCCCTGGGCATGCTCATTTGCTACGAAGCGATCTTTCCCGGATTGAGCCGGGAACGGGTTCGCGCCGGAGCGAACCTCCTGGTGAACATTAGCAACGATGCCTGGTTCGGCCGCTCCTCGGCTCCGCGACAACACTTGAACCAGGCCGTCCTCAGGTCCGTGGAGCAGGGCCGATTTCTCGTTCGTTCCACCAATACGGGCGTCACGGCGATCATCGACCCACGAGGCCGACGACTTGAAGCCGGAGGATTGTTCCATCGTTTGACCCTCTCCTATCCGGAAGTTCTCCTCCTCGAAGACCGCACGTTTTATCACCGGCACTACACGATCCTCCAGGCGCTTTTGCCCGCGACCGTCGGCGTGTTGCTCGGATCGGTCTGGTGGCTGCGTCGACGGCGAGCGTCTTTCGGGATGGAATAAGATATTTTTTTTGACTATCGTCAAGCACCGCATCGAACCATGGAGTCTTGTTTCATGAACACGGCTGAAGCCCAACGCGCCGAGAACGGCAAGAAACTCTTGCAGTTTTCCGAATTAAAAACGGAAAGTGCGAACCTGGAAGTCCAATTCGACAGCTTCTGGAGGAGCCTTTGACCGGGATGCCTACGAAGCCCGCCTGGTGGAAATCGACAAGGCCATCTCCCATCCCGAGGCTTGGAACGACCCTCGGAGCATGACGCCTCTGCTTCAGGAAAAGACCCGACTCAGTACCGCGCTCCAGGAATGGTACGCTCTGCGCAAGGCCAAGCAGGATTTGGGCGAGTGGCTGGCCATGGCCGAAGACGAACCCGAGCGGGAAATCCTGGAAGAGGTTCAGCGGCACATGGCCGTTTTGTCCGACAAACTGGAACAGGCGGAACTGCATACCTTGCTCAGCGCACCGGAGGACCAGCACCCGGTTATCCTGGAAATCCATCCCGGTGCCGGGGGCACGGAAGCCCAGGACTGGGCCGAAATGCTCCTGCGGATGTATCGGCGCTGGGCCGAGCGCCATCAATTCAAGGTCCAGATTTTGGACTATCTGCCCGGGGACGAGGCCGGAGTGAAGAGCGTGGTGCTCCAGATCGAAGGCTCGTACGCCTACGGCCTGCTGAAAAGTGAAAAAGGTATTCATCGCTTGATCCGCATTTCGCCCTTCGACTCCTCCGGCAGGCGGCACACCTCCTTCGCCTCGGTGGACATCTACCCGGACGTGGGTCAGGAGATCGAGATCGAAATCAACGAGGAAGATCTGCGCATCGACGTCTTCCGGGCCAGCGGTCCCGGGGGACAGCACGTGAACAAGACCAGTTCCGCGATCCGAATCACCCACCTGCCCACGAACATCGTGACCCAGTGCCAAAATGAAAAGTCCCAGCACCGCAACAAGGACGCGGCCATGAAGATGCTCAAGGCCCGCCTCTACGAACTGGAACTGCGCAAGCGCGAAGACGAAAAACAGGCCCAATACGCCACCAAGGACGCCATTGCCTGGGGCAGCCAGATCCGGACCTACACCCTCCAGCCCTACCGTCTGGTCAAGGACCATCGCACGAATTTCGAGATGGGCAACGTCGAGGCCGTGCTGGACGGGGACATCGACGGCTTTATCCGGAACCATCTTTTGGAGACCCATGTCCGGAAAGTCGCCTAGCCTTCCCGCGCCTTCGGAGTTGCGAGCCGAGTTGGAAACCCTGCGGGGCCGACTGGCCTCCCTGCCTCTCGCCACCAACCCTACTGAAGACCCCGGTGCGGACGCGGTCTTGTTTCGTCTGCTCAGGGGCCTTTCTCCGCAACGGTCCGCCGAAGTGCAGGCCGTGCTTCAGGGTTTCCCTTGGATGCTTCTGCCCCTGGAAGGAGATGTCTACCCGGCCCTGAGCCGCCTTCAGGCCCGAATCGACGATCTGACCCACGCCGCCGGCCATGACGATCTGACCGATTTGGCCCGGCGAGTCGTCTTCGATCAGGCCCTGCACACGGAGATGGAACGCACCCGGCGCTCCAAACTGTCCTTGAGCCTGGCCATTCTGGACATCGACGACTTCAAGCAAATCAACGACGACTGCGGCCATGTCCACGGAGACTTGGTCCTGCGAACCGTGGCCGAGGTTTTGCGCAAAAACATCCGCAGGGCCGATCTGGCCGCACGCCTGGGTGGGGAGGAATTCGCCCTGCTGATGCCCGCCACGACCCAGACCAGCGCGGTGATCCTGCTGGAGCGAATCATGGACGCCGTACGGAAGCTGCGTTTCGACTGTCCCGCTCCTTCCACCGTCCCCCAGGTGACCATTTCCACCGGACTGGCCTGCTACAAGGGGTTCCGGAACATGTTGCCCGTGGAACTGCTCGAACTGGCGGACAACGCCTTGTACTCAGCCAAGCGGGCCGGCAAGGATCGTCTGGAAAAAGCCCCGTTCCGGGACATCGCTCCGGATTCGGCTTCCCAAACCTTGGTGGATGCCACGGAGAAGAATTTTCTTTTCCAAGGATTGTCCGCCTGATCACCATGAACCCCCACCAACCAATGCAAACCAACCCCAATGGGACCTTGAGCATCGCCGTATTCAGCGGCAAGGGCGGTGTCGGCAAGTCCAGCCTCAGCGCGAACCTGGGCTTCTGCCTCAGTGAATCCGGACTGCGCTGCCTGCTGATGGACTGCGACCTCGGGCTGGCCAATCTGGACATCCTGTTGGGAATCTCCAGCGAAGCCACCATCCAGGACCTGCTGGTCCGGGACATCGCCGCACAACGACTCGTCCAGCCGGTGGCCCCAAACCTGGATCTGCTGCCGGCTGCCAGCGGTGTGCCCGAACTGGTGGAGATGGATGAGGACCAGCGCGGCCTGTTGCTGAAAAAACTGGAGCCGATCATATCCGACTACGCCTTTCTGATCCTGGACATGGCCGCCGGTCTGAACCCCACGTTGCTGGCCATGGCACGGGCCGCTGCCAAGCGGATCGTCGTGCTCACTCCGGAGCCCACCTCGCTGACCGACGCCTACGCCGTAATCAAAGTGCTTTCAGCCAAAGCCGACATTCACGACTTTCTGATCCTGGTCAACCAGGTCGCGAACCGGGAGGAGGCCCAAACCACCCATCGACGCCTGGACGCTGCCGTGGAAAAATTCCTCGGCTTCAAAACCCACTACCTGGGCATGGTCCGGAGTGATCCGAACATGGGAAAAGCCGTGGCCAAGCAGCAAGCCCTGATGCGCATCGCGCCCAAATCACCGGCTGCCGAGGACATTCGGGTCCTGGCCGAACGGCTGCAATCCCTGCGCGCGGCCCTGATGCCGGGATTGCTCGACAAACCGGCCCTGGCAAATTTTTAACCTTCAACCTATAGAATTTTTTCACGTATCGGTGTAGGTAGTCGCGAATTGGCCCTTGCCGTGGTGTTTTTCGTATCGCCCGCCATACAGATTTGGAGAAAATGCTCATGAACAAAAGCGAATTAATCCGCAATCTTGCCGAAAAGAACGACATCCCGATGGATTACGCAACCACTGTGGTGAACACCTTTTTTCAGTCCATCAAGGATGCCATGATCCAGGGCGACCGCGTGGAGATCAGGGGATTCGGCAGCTTCAAGGTCAAGGACTACCAGGGCTACAAGGGCCGCAACCCCAAAACCGGTCAGTCCGTGGAAGTCCAGCCCAAACGACTGCCCTTCTTCCGACCGGGCAAGGAGCTCAAGGACCACCTGAACGAAGACGCGTAGCGCTGCAAGCGCAACGTCGTAGGGAACAACGCCCAATCGTGCTCGTGCTCAGCCGCTCACGGCGGCGCTCGTACTCGTAATCGGTCGTTTTCCCGAACCTTCCAGCTCGATTCCAAACACGAGCACGAGCACCGCTTCGCTGAGCATGAGAGGACGGTCACCTCGGAGTTTTTGAGCAGGTATCGTCACACAACATTGGCGCGTGCATCGCCCACGATCTGAGGAAGCGCAATGAACCAACGGATATCAACCAGCGACGCGTTCGGTCCCTGGGTGGAATGCTGCAAGATGCAGGGCAGCGGCAACGACTTCGTCGTCCTGGACAACCGGGCCTTGCAACTTGCCCAAGATGAAATGCCCGACTGGGCCAGGGCCGTCTGCCGCAAGGCCTTCGGCGTGGGAGCCGATGGGCTGATCCTGCTGGACACGACGCCTCCGGGCGTGGAGGCGGACTATATCTGGCACTTCTACAATGCCGACGGCTCCCGGGCCGAAATGTGCGGCAACGGTTCCCGGTGCGCCGCCCGACTGGCCCATGAATTGGGGCTGGCCGGAAAGACGCATGTTCTGGGCACGGACGCCGGTCCCATCAAAGCCGAGGTCTTGCCCGACCAGGACTTGGTCAAGGTCCAGCTGACCCCGCACCACGATCTGCGCCTGGGTCTGAATCTGACTCTGACTCTGGAATCGTCTCTTCCGAAGGCTTCCGAACAACTCGAATCAACGCCCTCCTGGGATGCTCACTTCGTGAACACCGGAGTTCCGCATCTGGTCGTCTTCTCTCCGGATGTGGCCGGCCTGGACGTCCAAGACCTCGGACGCCGGTTCCGCGAGCATCCCCGGTTCGCCCCCAGCGGCACCAACGTCAATTTCGTCCAGGTCCAGGACCGGGAGAATCTGTTGTTGCGCACATACGAACGCGGCGTTGAGGGGGAAACCTACGCCTGCGGCACCGGAGCGGCGGCCTCGGCCCTGATAACCCACGCCTTGAACCGAACCGGACCGGAGGTGAACATCCGCACATCCGGAGGCGAACTGCTCGGCATCACCATTCACCAAGACGCCGTTTTTCTGACCGGAAAGGCCGTCCTGGTCTTTACGGCCAATCTCAATCTCCGATCCCTGGGTCTGAATCGGACCGAGCCATAATCCGCGACACGGTCCATGGCCGGATTCATTCGCCCGGCACCGGCACGCACGTACAGCACAAGGAGGAAATATGTCGTTTCACGGAGCGTTCACCGCGCTGGTCACACCGTTCAACAGCGGCGTGATTGATGAAGACGCCTACAGAAGTCTGATCGAGTGGCAGATCGAGGAAGGAATCAATGGGTTGGTTCCTTGCGGCACCACCGGCGAATCCGCGACCCTGTCCCACGCCGAACACGCTCAGGTTGTCAAGATCTGCGTCGATCAAGTCAAAGGCCGGGTCCCCGTGCTGGCCGGTTCGGGCTCCAACAGCACCAAGGAGGCCGTCGAACTGACCAAAGTGGCCAAACAGGCCAAGGCCGACGGCGTTCTGCTGATTACGCCCTACTACAATAAGCCGACCCAGGAAGGACTGGTGGCCCACTTCAGGGCCGTGGCCAAGGAAGTTTCCATTCCCATGATCCTGTACAACGTTCCGGGCCGGACCTGCGTGAACATGCTCCCGGAGACCCTTTCCCGGCTGTTCCGGGAAGTTCCGGAGGTCAAAGGCGTCAAGGAGGCCACCGGGAACATGGCTCAGGTTTCCGAAGTGCTCGAATACTGCGGATCGGACTTCATCGTTCTTTCCGGGGACGACTTCACGGTCCTGCCCCTCTTGGCTCTGGGCGGCAAGGGGGTCATCTCCGTGGTTTCCAACATCGCTCCAAACAAAATGAGCGCCCTCTGCCGCGAATATCGAGAAGGCAACACCGCCAAGGCCCAGGATCTGCATTACGAACTGGCCCCGCTGTGCCGGGCCATGTTCCTGGAGACCAACCCGGCACCCGCCAAGACCGCTTTGTCCCTGATGGGCAAGGTCAAGCCGGAGTTCCGTCTGCCCATGGTTCGGATGCAGCCCAACAACGAGGCCCGACTCAAGGACATTCTCGGACAAGCCGGCCTGATCACCCTGAAAAAATAATCCACCGCCGCACACGGTTCGGCGACCAGGGACGAGGGTTCTCCCTCGTCCCTTTTTTATTCCGCGTCCCGCAAACGACAACCATTCCAACAGCCCGGGGAAAGATCCCTCGTGTTCAAAACCTACCTCAAGCTGCTCTGCACCTCCATGTTCTGGGGCGGCACCTTCGTGGCCGGGCGAGTGGTGGCCGCGGACCTGCCGCCGTTCTCCGCGGCGTTTTTACGCTTCGCCATCGCCTCAGTCAGCCTGGTGATTCTGGTGCGCGTGTACGAAGGCGGCCTGCCGCGACTTCGCCTGGGTCAGTTGCTTCCGGTGTTCATCCTGGGCATGAGCGGCATCTTCGCCTACAATGTGTTGTTCTTCACCGGCCTGCGCACCGTAGAAGCCGGACGGGCGGCGGTGATCGTGGCTACCAATCCCATCTTCGTCGCCCTGCTGGCCGCTCCACTGTTTAAGGAACCGCTGGGCATGGGCAGACTGCTCGGCATCGGACTTTCGGTCTGCGGGGCGATCCTGGCCATTACCGGCGGCCGCCCCCAGGATATTTTTAACCAAGCCTTGTCTTGGGGTGATTTGGCCATTTTCGGTTGCGTGGCCAGTTGGGTGATCTATCTCCTGGTGGGCAAAGTGATGATGAAGAATCTTTCACCTCATGCGGCGGTGACTTGGTCCTGCCTGGTGGGCGTCGCGGCACTGCTGCCCTTTAGCTTGGCCGAGGGCTTGCCGGGCCACGTCTTGGCGCTGACCTGGACACGCTGGGCGGCCCTGATTTATCTTGGAGTGTTCGGCACGGTGCTGGGCTTCACCTGGTTCTATCAGGGCGTCAAAACCATCGGCCCGTCCAGAGCCGCGGTATTCATCAACTTCGTGCCCGTCTGGGCCATTGCCTCCGGATTCCTGATCCTGGGTGAAACCATCAGCCTGACCCTGATTCTGGGAGCGGCCATGGTCGGCTTGGGCGTGTACCTCACCAATCGAAAAGGGGCGGCACCCCGATGAAATACTCTTGATGAAGCCCTCGATGTCCCCCATTGACGATCGCGTCCCGGCGAACCTCGCCCCTCCTCCCCTTGGGCTTTCCTGGCTGATATGGGGGTTGGGCGCTGCGCTCTACTTTATGAGTTTCTACCAGCGGGTGGCCCCGGCGGTGATGACCGACCTGCTGATGAGCGATTTCCAGATCGGAGCCGCTGCCCTGGGCAATTTTTCAGCCTTTTATTTCTACAGCTATGTGGCCATGCAGGTCCCCACGGGCATGCTGGCGGACCACTGGGGGCCGAGGCGGCTGCTCACGGCCGGGGCCTTGCTGGCGGCCCTGGGCACCATTTTTTTCGCCTTGGCCGACACCGTGCTCCTGGCCAACATCGGTCGGCTGCTCATCGGCGGTTCCGTGGCCGTGGCCTGGGTGACCCTGATGAAACTGGCCACCCACTGGTTCCCGCCACGGATGTTTGCTTTCGTCACCGGGATCGGGCTGCTGGTGGGGGTGATGGGCGCGGTCACCGCCGGAGCGCCGCTGCGCCTGTTGGTCGATCTGATGGGCTGGCGCGGAGTGATGTGGATTCTGGGACTCATCTGTCTGATCCTAGGCGCGGCCATCTGGCTGATCGTCCGCGACGACCCGACACAGCGGGGGTATGCCTCCCATGCTCCCACGCTCGCCGCGAAGAGCAATTCTTCCGACAGCATGTTCCACGGCCTCGGCAGCATCTTTC
>NZ_KI912608.1:3453420-3580920 GCF_000519265.1 Desulfonatronum lacustre DSM 10312 | reverse complement strand
GAAAGACCCTGTGCACCTTTACTATAACCTGGCATTGGGTTTTGGGGCATCATGTGTAGGATAGGTGGGAGGCTATGAAGTCTGTACGCCAGTATGGGCGGAGCCATCGTTGAAATACCACCCTTGTTGTTCTAAAACTCTAATACTGGTCAGTGAACCCTGACCGTAGACAGTGCCAGGCGGGTAGTTTGACTGGGGCGGTCGCCTCCCAAAGAGTAACGGAGGCGTGCAAAGGTTCCCTCAGGCTGATTGGAAACCAGCCGTTGAGTGCAAAGGCATAAGGGAGCTTGACTGTGAGAGAGACATCTCGAACAGGGACGAAAGTCGGCCTTAGTGATCCGGTGGTCCCGCATGGAAGGGCCATCGCTCATCGGATAAAAGGTACGCCGGGGATAACAGGCTGATCGCGTCCAAGAGTTCACATCGACGACGCGGTTTGGCACCTCGATGTCGGCTCATCACATCCTGGGGCTGGAGCAGGTCCCAAGGGTACGGCTGTTCGCCGTTTAAAGTGGTACGCGAGCTGGGTTTAAAACGTCGTGAGACAGTTTGGTCCCTATCTGCTGTGGGCGGAGGAGACTTGAGAGGGCCTGTCCCTAGTACGAGAGGACCGGGATGGACGAACCTCTGGTGGACCAGTTGTCGCGCCAGCGGCACAGCTGGGTAGCTACGTTCGGCAAGGATAACCGCTGAAAGCATCTAAGCGGGAAGCCTGCCTCAAGATTAGGTCTCCCTGGAAGTGATTCCCTAAAGGTCCCTGGTAGACCACCAGGTTGATAGGCTGGAGGTGTACGCGCAGCGATGCGCTCAGCTGACCAGTACTAATAGACCGTGAGTCTTAACCTCTCTATACTTCGTTACCTATGAAATAGGTGACTTGTGATTGGTGATATGCAGCCTGGAAATATCCAGGATATTCGCAAACCACCCCCACAAATCACCCATCACCAAATTTGTTCTGGTGGCCTTGGCGGAGGGGACACACCCGACCCCATTCCGAACTCGGAAGTTAAGCCCTCCAGCGCCGATGATACTGCGGTTCTAACCGTGGGAAAGTAGGACGCCGCCAGATCATTCCTCATCACAAAAACGCCCGCTTAGGAAACTAAGCGGGCGTTTTTGTTTTTGATAACCACAAACAGAGCGCAGTAAAGAAGTTGAAAATATCCGTGGACACAATTTTCTGCTGAAGAAAAACCTAGCAAGTCGTCCGTAACAGTCATCTTGATAAACGAAGAAATAATCAGAAAACAAGTGTCTTTTTGTGATTTATGAATTTCATTTTTTTTATGGTTTTCCCTTGACGCGCGTAAGGTCATGCTGGATCAGGAAATGGACAGGGCATTGATTCTCTTCGAATATCTAGCTAGTTAGCTGATGATGGATATATTTGGAAAGCTATTTCAATATGTTGTTTTATGGTAAAAATGTGGGTCAATGAAAGATAAAATGGCTGATACGCCGGTTGCCCCAAAAATCCGAACCAGTGTAAGAATCGCTCCCATGAGCGTCGTCTGGAAAAAATCCCTTGAAATTTTAGAAAAATCAATCAATCCGACACATGTCCGGGCTTGGCTGACTCCGTTGCAAGCCCGTTTGGACCGAGATGGATTGACTCTTACCGCCTCCAACGGATTCGTGGTCTCGTGGGTCAAGAACCGTTACCTGGGGGCCATCGAACAGGCAGTACGTCAAGCCGCGAATCGAGAGCTTCCCATCCGGATCGAGTGTGCTTCCCTTGACGGAACCAACGATAGACCAGGAAGAACGCCTGCGCTTGTCTCGCCAAATCTTCCCGAAATTATTGACGGGAGCGCTTCAAAGCAATCCCCCAGGATTCTCACGGAGAACATCCCGGCAAATATTTCAGGGACCGCTCTCGGCCAGGATGGACGGATTGAACGTTCCGTGCCCCAACGAGCCCGCCAACACCACACTTCTGTGGGACGCCAGCACGCCCTGCCCCTTCCCGTCTCCACGCCCGCGACCATGGCCCGGACCATCGTGAATTCGTCTTCGGACTGTGCTGCGTCTCCTGCTGGAGCATGGCGATTTTCGTTCCGGGACTTCGTGGTCGGTCCCAGCAACGAATTGGCCTTTAGCGCTGCCCGGAGCATCTGTCGCCATCAGTTGGTCACTGATCAGTTCTATCTTTGTTCCGCGCCGGGTCTGGGCAAGACCCATCTGCTCCAAGCCATTGGTCAGGAGTTGACTGCCAACGGCACACAGAAACAAGGTCGGGTTCGATTGGCCTACCTCAGTGCGGAGGATTTCGCCTGTCGAATGGTCATGGCCCTGAAACAACGCGAAATGGAGAGCTTCAAAGCCGGTTTCCGGGATGGGGTGGACGTTCTGCTCCTGGAAGACATCCACTTTCTTCAGGGCAAGGAAAAGACCCAGGAGGAGTTGCTGGCCACAGTCAAGTCCTTGCGATCCGCCGGGAAAAAGGTCGTGTTCACCAGTTCCTTCCTCCCTAAGGAGCTGCCCAAGCTCGATAGTCTCCTGGCATCGCAGTTCTGCGACGGATTCATGGCCGTGATCGACAAACCCGACTTTGAAACCCGAATGCGCATCCTGGAAGCCAAAGCCCGTGTGTTTCAGGTTCAGATCCCACATGACGTGAACGAGTTGTTCGCCAACTCCATTCAAAGCGATATCCGCCTGCTGGAAAATTGCCTCCAAAACCTGGTGATCAAGGCTCGGCTGATGAACCAGCGCATCTCCCACGGCCTGGCCCTGGAAGTGTTAAAAAACTATGCCCCCAACACCCCCAAACCGGACATGGAGAAAATCATAGCCTTCATTTGCCGGTCTTTTAATCTCTCCCATGACAACCTGCGGACCAAAAGTCGAAAAAAGGAAAACGTCCTGGCCCGGAATACGATTTTTTATCTGGCCCGGAAGCACACGGACCTATCCTTGAAAAACATTGGAGAAGTTTTTAACCGCAAGCACTCCACCGTAATCAAGGGCATCACCCAGGTGGAGCGGGAGATATCTCGCCAGAGCCCGGTGGGCCGCCAAATGGACCGTCTGGTTCAGACCTTGGAAGCCCAGGCCACCGGCCATAGCACAATCCACTGATCCGCAGACCGTTCCCTAGCTTGAGTTGACGCGGGATCATCGTCCGTTTCGATCTCAAGCATCCCACGATTTGATTTTCGACCACGCGTCAAGGGCTTGTTCACGTTGCGCTTCCAGAGCAAAGGCATCGGCGGTAAGCTGACCTGCTCGAAGCGCTTGGTCCAGCTTCGGCCCTTGGTGCGTCCAGAAGTGGACGGCCTGTTCCAGGGCCAGGACCGCGGCAAGGGCGTCGGCGTCCGGGACCCAGACGCCGTTGCCCGGCCATGGGTTCTCCGGGACTGGAAACCAGGGACGCCATGGTTCTTGATCTTCCCGCCCTCCTTCTACGATGGGGGTCATATACTCCCACCCTCCGAACCCGGCGAACCCCACCGGCAGGCTGCCGCACGCCATGGCCTCCAGAGGCGGCAACGGACAGCCTTCCGGAAAGCCGGTGGCCAGAAAAATATGACTGTGAGCCAGTAATTCGGCGACCTCCTCGTGGGATCGACCTTGGATGTCGATCCAAATCATTTGCTCCGCAGTGCCGAATTCAGGATTTCTGACGATAAACAAGTCCCGGATCAGTTCAGCCAAGGCTTTGTTCTTTCGTGGCATGAAGGCCACGCGCAGCGGACCGTCCGGTTTCCGTTCCAGAGGACGAAACAGGGATCGATCGATGCCCGGCCGTATCACCAAGCTTGACCGGCCCAAGGCTTGCTCAATGAACCAGGCCACCGGGCGGGAAACAGCCAGAAAGGAGACGGGCAGGTCATGCCAGGACACGCCTTGAGGCAGGCTGGAAAAGAGATAGGCCCAGTTCTGAACGTAAACCACGCATCTCGCCCCGGCACGCAGGCCCGGAGCGAGGGCGTTGGCCCAGCCTTCGGGAACCAGCCAGACATCGTCGCCATCCAGTCGGAGGTGGTCCCACTCCACCACCGGCACCCGGAACCCCTCCGGTAAAACCGGACGCCCCACCTCCCTACGCACCACCCGTACCGGAAAATTTCCCCGGTCCAAATGCTCGGCGACCTGCATCAAAACAGCCAACCCACCGCTTACCTTGGCCATGGGCGGGAGGAAGACGTATGTCGTGAAGCTGGAGGGCATGAGGACCTTTACGTTAGCTTGTCGCGGTATGCGGCCCCTTGCCCTGCTCCCTGACTCCGTTTTGCCAATCCGCCAGGGGGATGGCTTCCTCAATGAGCATGACCGGGATTTCCTCCTTGATGGGGTAGACGACCCGGCAGGACGCGCAGACCAGGCCGTCCTCGACCGGGGTCAGGGTTACGTCGGCCTTGCACTTGGGGCAGGCCAAGATGTCCAGCAGTTCTTTGTTCAGGGCCATGGGGTGGGTCTCCTTTGAAATAGGGCGGTGTTTCGGATGGTCAGGGTGGTGCTTTCGGCTTGTGGATGTTCTCGATTAGTGGAGGCCTCGGGACAAGGCGTGCAGGGCCAGGACCAGGATATCCGGCTCGGCCACGAGGCTGGCCTTGGGGCAGAGTTCGAGCACGGCCTTATGCAGTTCCTGTTTGCGGGTCACGAACACGGCGTGGGTGTCCGGGCAGCGCTCCAGGGTTGCCCGGAGCATGGGCAGATCGGAAAAGGTGTCCCCGCAGACCAAGTGCGGCCCCTTGTCCAGGTGCAGCCCCAGAGCCTGGTCCAGAAACAGCACGCCGTCGCCCTTGTCGAAATCCTTGCGCTCATCGCCGGAGCCGATGGTCAGGATGATCTCGATGTCCAGGCCGGTGTCCTCGATGCGCAGGGCGTGGCCTTCGGGGTCGTGGCGTTCCACCAGAGCCGTGACGGTCTTCAGGAATGCCAGGGACTCGGCCTCCGGGACCGACTTGGAAATGTCTTGACGGGCCACGGTGAGCTGGCCGAATTTGACTTGCAGGCCCGAGCCGATCAGGGCGAATTTGCGGTTTTCAGGCCGCTCCAGCAGGCTGCTCAGGTCGCTGTGCAGATTATGCAGCACGCGACTTTGTTCCTCAGAGGCCGGAAAGCTGCCGTAGGCGTCGGCGAGATCCACGTACTCCCGGCCTTTGGACGCGGCCATGACGTAGGCCTTGGGAGGAACGACGCTGACGTCCAGGAGGCCGGGGCCGGACAGCGGGCCGGAGGTGACCACGATGGGCCAGGTGACGCGGCTTCGGGCGAAGCGGGTCAGGAAGACCGCGTTGTACACGGCCTGCACCGAGGAGCGGTAACGACCGCAGTAGTTGTTCACGGTCCCGTCGCGGTCCGTGATAAAGCAGCGCAAGGTCGCCCCGCCCAAAGCTTTGGACAGCCTCTCGGCCAGTTGGTCGGCCTGGGACAGCAAGCCCGGAGTTTGGTCTTCAATGATCAGCTTCAAGGCCGTATCGCCCAACTCAAGAAAGGTCACGTCCCTGGCCAGTTCCGTAATCTCGTACTCCAGGTCCACGGCCACGGAATAATCCTCGTCCATGCGCAGTAGCCGTTCGAAAGTCTTCCCCGAGTCGGTTTTCGAGATATGCTTTAAACTTTCCAAAGCGTTACGCAGTGAAACGATATCCGATTCCGTGGGCTCCCGTCCTGCCAGGGCGTCCTGTGTCGCTTGGCGACGGACGTGGGCCGTTTGGTCCAACAGGTCGTAGAATTCTTCCAGGGTACGGATGTTTCTCTGTTCAATAGCCGTGGTCATGACATGCTCCGGAAATGTTTGGCGGCCCGGTTGGCACCGCTCGTGCATACGAAAGGCAAGAGTAACCGGATGGGAAAAAAACTCAAAGCGTCTCTAAAGATGTTCGCGAGTTGGACGATATAATATGTAACAGACAAAAAAAAGCCAAAGGAGGCGAACTATGGAAATGCCCACCATCAAAGCTGCGGTTATGGAAACTCCCAAAGTGCAGCAGACCGATGCCGCTCCTCGGGACGGTCAAACACAGGCCGAGGCCATGAAGAACATTCGCAAAGCCCGTTTGCAGCGCCAAGTGTTGCAAGATCCCGGCGTCATCTCCAAGCTCGTGGCCATGGAAACCACGTCGGTCTACAATGCCAAGGGAGACATCGTCCAGGCCGTGTCCGGTGCCAGCCTTGAGTCCTGACCGTCGCCCGCGCGGCTTCTGAGGGTCTCGTTCGAGGTTCCTTGGGGAACCTCCGCCCTCAGAGCCGTGCGGAGCATCTCCGCATTCTCGCCCCCCGCGTCCCACGCTCTTTCTTCGCAGCCCTCATTGTATCTTGCTTCAATTCGGCGGGCCCTGGTGAATCATCTCGGCCAGGGTTAAGCGCACCCGCGAGGGCTTTTTGGCCATGCCCCGCAGATAATCCATCTCCAGTTCCGCAAGCCGGCGATAAAAATCCGTCCGGTCCAGCTTGGCCAAAGCCACGTCGTTCGCCGCCAAGGCTTGGCTCCGGAAACACCCGGGAAACTCCTTGAGCACCCCGTTGGGCAGGGTGAACACGTTGGGCACGCCGTGCAACCGGCAGATCATCAGGCGGTGCGCGTACAGGATGCACCGCCCGTCCTCGTTCAGAGGACACATGATATCCGGCGCGCGCTGCTCGGCCAGTATCCGCTTGGCTTGTTCCACGTATTCCGCCGCACGTGAGCGGACCTCCCGCAATCGCGTGTCCGGAAGTATCGCCAGTCCCTGCCAGAGATAGGCCCACTCCACATGGGTGTGGTGCTGAAAATAGCTGGTGCAGCAGTTGTCCGGACAGTCGGTGCAGGTCAGGCCGATGTGCGCGGCGATGTCGGCGTATCGGTTCTCCATGTCCGCATAGAGTCGTGGTAAGCGGAGAAGCGAGTCCTCGGGCATGGAACCTCCGGGAAGTGGTTATTGGCCCTGGTTTCGGGCAGAATCAAAAAACTGTGCGCGACTGGACGGCGGAAAGCGGTCATTCCCTGGAATGTTCAAATCCCGGCAGCGACATTTTGCGTTCGACATACTGCAAGAGCAGCGTGGCCAGGGTGACCAGCAGCAGATAGTACAGGCCCAGGGCGACGAAGACCTCGATATTGCGCCAGGTCTGCTTGGCAATAGTCCGGCCCACGCCGGTCAACTCGTTGAGGGTGATGATGGAGGCCAGGGACGAGTATTTGATCAGATAGATGACCTCGTTGCCGCATCCGGGCAGGGCCCGGCGCAGGGCCTGGGGCAGGACCACCCAGAGCACGGTTTGGGTCTTGGTCATGCCCAGGGCCTGAGCGGCCTTGATCTGCCCGTGACGGATGGAGAGCAAGGCGCCTCGAATGTATTCGGAGTGATAGGCCCCGCTGCACAGGGTGAAGCCCAGGATCGCCGCGGACATGGGCGAAAGCACGATCCGTGCGTCGCCGATCTGGAGGTGGGGCAGGGCGAAGTACCAGAAGAACAGCTGCACCACCAGCGGCGTGCCCCGAAAAATGGACACGTAGGCCTCGTTCAGCCAGCGAACCGGAACGGGAGCGTAGACCCGCAACGACCCCACCAACACGCCCAACGCCAAGCCCAGCAGGGCCGAAGGCACGATCACGGCGATGCTGACCCAGAGCCCCTGGTTCAGGGCCGGAGCCACGTCGTTCAGAAAAAAATGCCAGTAATCACTCATGTGTCGGGCCGTGGTTGTCCTATGGTCTGCCGCCCGAAGTGGTGTTTGGGCACGTGCAGCTTCGCTCCGCCGCGCCCAGATCTCCGGAGAGTTCGTTGATCTTGGCGCAAAAGGCCATGGTCCGGGACGTGGCTCCAGGGGCCAGCAGGTGCGCCGGGCTGCCGCGCTCCACGATTCGGCCCTTTTCCATGAACAGGAACTCGTGGGCCATGGTGGCGGAAAAGGCGATCTGGTGAGTGGCCATGATCATGGTCATTCCGGCGGAAGCCAGGAAGCGGATCACGGCCAGGACCTCGCCGATGAGTTCCGGGTCCAGGGCGCTGGTGGGTTCGTCCAGGAGCAGCACCTTGGGGTCCATGGCCAGGGCCCGGGCCATGGAGACGCGCTGCTTTTGGCCGCCGGAAAGCTGGGCCGGATAAAGGTCCATCTTGTCCGCCAAACCGACCCGGGCCAGCTCTTCCTTGGCCCGGTGCGTGGCCTGGGCCTTGGGCATGCTCTTGACCTTGATCAGGGCGATGCGCACGTTGTCCAGGGCCGTGAGGTGGTCGAAAAGGTTAAAATCCTGAAAAATCATTCCCACCTGCTGGCGAAAAGCGCAGAGATCCTTGCGGCCGGCGGCCTTGAATTCCCTACCATCCAGCCATATCCGTCCCTGCTCCGGGGTGTGCAGGAAGTTCAGGCACTGCAACAGCGTGCTCTTGCCGGACCCCGAGGGGCCGATCAGGATTTTCACCTCGCCCCGGTTCACGGTCAGGGAGACGTCGTCCAGGACGAGCTGATCACCGAGAGTCTTGCGGATGCCTTCGACGCGTAAAACGGGTTGCTGCGTGGTCATGACATGCTTCCTTGCCGGGCGTAACCGGGGATGCGCACCTTTCTTTCCAGCGTCTTCAGCGCCCGGACGCCCAGATGGGTCAGGATATAAAAGAGCACTCCGGCTACCAGGGCGAAGGGCAGCGGCTCATGGGTCAGTGCGGCCACGGTCCGGGTCCGGGCCATGATTTCCATCACCCCGATGGCAAAGGCCAGGGCCGAGTCCTTGAGCAGGATGGAGTATTCGTTGGACCAGCCGGGGATGGACAATCGCAGGGCCTGGGGCAGCACGATGCTCCGGATGGCTTGGCCGTCGGTCATGCCCAGGGCCCGGGCCGCCTTGAGCTGGCCTTCGGGCAAGGACTGAATGGAGCCGCGAAAAATCTGGGATTGGTAGGCCGCGCTGGTCAGGCTGAGTACCACCAGGGCCGCCAGAAAGGCGCTGTCCAGACCCAGGCCGGACAGCAGAGGGAATCGACTGAGATAGGCCAGGATGCCGAAATAGAACAGGTAGAGCTGGACCAGGATGGGCACCCCGCGAAACAGCCAGACGTAGATGCCCGCCAGACGACGGACGGTTTTCGAGCCGTAGACCTGGCCCACGGCCAGAGGTATCCCGAGGCAGAGGCCGAGGAGCATGGCCCCGAAGACAAGAGTCAAGGTCCAGGTGATCCCGCCCAGAATAAAGGGCAAGGATTCCCAGAGCACGGGCATGATTTTGGCGAAGTCCATGAGGGCGGGGCTTGTTCGGCGAGGTCGTCCGGTGATCGAAACGAGGGTAAAAAGGCGTGGGGGCGGTGCGTGAACCGTCCCCACGCCTTTGACGTGATGTCAGGCGATGCTACTCAAGTTCCCATTTTTGCTTCAGCTCGACCCAGTACGGATCAGCCATCAGCTTCTTCAGGCCCTCGTTGAGCGTGTTCAGCAATTCGGTGTCGGCCTTGCGCACGGCGTAGCCGTATCCGTCCGCGGGAACGTCGAAGGTGCCGACGGTCTTGAAGGCCCGGCCTTTCTTCATTTCACGGGCAATGGAGCTGTCCATGGCCGAGGCGTGAATGCGCCCGATGGGCAGGTCCTGGATGGACAGGTCCGTGGAGTCGTAGGCCACGATCTCAAAGTCCATGCCCGGCTCCTTGGCCTTGTCGATGAGCAGAGTGTGGGTGTTGGTGCCCCGTTGCACGCCGATCTTTTTGCCGGTGGTGAACATTTCTTCAAAGGAAGTCGCTTCGGTTTCGTTGGCCACCAGAACCTGGGTGACTTCGTAGTAAGGGATGGTGAAGTTGACGACCTTCATCCGCTCCTCGGTGATGCTCATGCCTGAGGCGATGAAGTCGATGCGGTTGGTGTTCAGGGCCGGGATGATTCCGTCCCAGTCCATGGGCTGATGCCGCACGGTGAAGCCCATCTGCTCGGCGATCCAGTTGACGGAGTCCACGTCAAAACCGGCCGGGTTGCCCTGGGTGTCCACGAAGCCGAAGGGTGGAAAGCCGAAATCAATGCCGTTGACCAATGTCTTCTCGGCCCAGGCCGGTCCACTGAGGGTCAAGCAAAGCACCAATGCCGCTAAAAGTCCCCCCAAAACGCCGAAACGCGATCCCTTAGCCATACGTTAGCTCCTTGTAGATGGTGGTTTGGATTTTCCCGCCCATTGCCGCGGCGCACCTCCATGATGACCGCTCGATGCAGGGAACGGTGAAACGAATTCCGCGCATAGCAAAGAGAGGACATCCAGGCAAGGAGAGATTATTGACGCGCCTCGTGCTCCGCTTGGCTCAGGCCGCGTTGTCATCGCGGAGGGCTTGTTGTAGGTTCCCAACTTCTTGAGGACAAACAGCCGGGGGCCGCAGCCGGACCGACTCTGGCGATACTATTGAGCAAGGTGGAAACAATGAACGAGATCAAGATGACCGAACCGATCAACAGGGCGGTAGCCTGGATCGACGAGACCCGCCGGGAGCACCCGGATCGCCCCTTGGCTTCATTGCTGGCCGAAGCGGGGATGCGGTTTAATCTTGGACCCAGCGATGGGCGCTTCTTGGAACGTTTTTTCCAGACCGAAGCGCCTTCTGAAGGCCGTGGAGAGAGCGAATCGCCTTGAACCTTTCCGCCTATCTGCCGCATCGCTGGACCTTGCTCCAGAAACGGGTCTTCCAGGAAATCTGCTTTCTTTTCTTCCTGACTTGGTCCGGCCTGATCTCCCTGCTTCTGGTCGGGCGGCTGCTCCAGTTGCGCGAGCTGTTTTTGCACCAGCAGGTGTCCACCCTGGACATCATCCGCCTGTTCGTCTTTCTGAGCCCGTTCTTTCTATTCATGCTCATTCCGGTGGCCTGCCTGCTGAGCATCTTTCTGGTATTCCTGCGGATGAGCAACGACCGGGAACTGATCGCCCTCAAATCCGGTGGCGTCAGCCTGTATCAGATCCTTCCGGCACCGGTCATCTTCTCCCTTTCCGCCTCGATCCTGGCCCTGGTGATCAGCCTGGGCGGCATTTCCTGGGGCTTCGACAACTTCCGACGCACCGCTTTGGAACTGGCCCACTCCAAAACCCAAATGGTTCTGCAACCGGGAATTTTTCACAAGGATTTCCCCGGATTGACCATCTACGCCAAGAATGTGGACGCGGATCAGCGGCTGCGCCAAGTCTTCGTGGAGGATCAGACCCGTCCGGAGATTACGGCGGTGATCGTCGCTCCCGTGGGCTACGTGGTCACCGAGCCCAGAGAGGGCCGTATTCTGTTTGCTCTGGAACACGGCCGGATTTACCGCATGCAGCGCAATGCCATCACCGAGCTGCGTTTCGACTCGTACCTGGTGCGCCTGGATCTGGACCAGTTGCTGATGGGCATTTCCCAGCGCGAACCCCGACCCAAGGAAATGTCCTGGAGCGAGCTCCGAAGTTGGTCCGCCATGCCCGACCTGGTGGAGGTCCGCGGGGAGGAGTTCGCCAACCGGGTGGCGGTGGAAATCCAGAAACGTTGGGTCGTGCCCGTGGCTTGTCTGATTCTGGGACTGTTGGCCATTCCCCTGGCCCAGGCCTTCGAGGGTTTGAAGAGGCAGTACGCCCTGATTTTGATCATGGGCGTGTTCTTCGTGTTCTACGGCATGTTCTCCACGGGCATCGTCATCGCGGAACTCGGCATTGTCCCGGCCTACCTGCCGCTATGGGGGCAGATGCTGCTCTTTGGGACCATAGCCGCCCTGGGAATCTGGTTCGCGGCCAGGGAGCGGGGGTTGCGCATCGGCGAGTGGGTCTCGCACCTCCAAATCACGTTTCTGAAGAAAGCCGGTTAGGCAGGGTCGTACATGACTTCTCGGAACATCAAGCTCCCGCCTCCGGCTTCACCTGCCGTCCCGGTTTTGACCGACATCCTGCGTCGCCTGACCCGGTACCGATTAAACACGCTTCAGCGTTATCTGCTTGTTCAGAACCTGTTTCTGATCGGGTTGTGCCTCGGGGTCGGGATCTGCATCTATCTGCTTCAAGACTTGGTGGAGAACCTGGACATCTTTGTCCAGGCCGGCGTGGGCGTGGGCACCATGGTCGGTTTTTTCCTGGCCAAATTGCCGTTGATTCTTTCGCAAATTCTTCCGGCGGCGTTCCTGGTATCCCTGATCGTCCAAATCGGGCTGCTGGTCCGTCACCGGGAATTGCTCGCCCTCCAGTCCGGCGGGGTTTCTTATACCGCATTGATCCGATTTTACGCCGCGTACGGCTTGATTTGGTGTTTGGCGCAGCTTTTCCTGGCCCAGGCCCTGGGCGTGGCGGGCCAGCGGACCATGGACCGAATCTGGCGGGAAGAGGTGCGCAAGGAAGAGGCGGGCCAGGTGGAGCTGCGCGACATCTGGTTTGTCAGCGGAGCCTATGTGGTCAGCATCGACGGGGCGTATCCGGAGCAACGCCGGGGCCGTGACATCACCGTTTACGTCTACGGCGAAGGCAATACGCTGCAACGGATCATCGTCGCGAGTCGATTCGACATTCTGGATACGGGCTGGGAGCTGCACGAACCTCGGATCTACGAGACGCTTTCCTTCGAGGTCAGGGAAGAAGCTTCCTTGAGTCTGAATATTTCCCAAGATCTGGAGGTCTTCGGCGTCCTGCAAACCCGGTTCGAGGCCGCCGCGCTTTCGCTGTTCGAGCTGGGTCGGATCATCTCCTACCTGGAGGGAACCGGTTCCAACGTGGAACGGTTGCACACCGCTTGGCATATGAAATGGTCCTATGCCTTCTCCCTGCTGATGATGGCTCTCATCGCCCTGGCGCTGTACACCATTTTCGACAGCGTCTACCTGAACATCGCCCTGGGGCTGGCCATTGTTTTCGTGTATTATGTGCTCTTCGTACTCGGGGTCTCCCTGGGGGAACGCGGTTTTATCTCTCCCTTTCTTGGCGCATGGCTGGGCAATCTCCTTTTTGGTTTTCTGGCAGGAGGACGTCTGCTCTGGTACGTGTTGCCCGACAATCCTTTCGACATGTTGCGAGGCCGTTAGGTCGCCGACTCATTCCCATTGATCATGGCCAATACCCGAGAGGCCGCTTCGAAGCGGCCTAAGCTTTGGGACCATCTCAGGTCCTCACCACTCTGGTGGTGGATCGGGGCAAGCACGTTGATCGGGGGCCTGCTCACCATCCCTCTTTTTCGAGGAGATCTGGCCGTGACGGCCTGGGGCATGGAGCTGTCCCGTGAATCCATTTTGCTGCAATGGTGGAACGACGCTGCCGCGCGATCTCTGTTTGAGGGAGAACCGCCGGGCGCTCAGGACCTGACCTATGCGACGCTTATTCTGGTCTTGGCCGCCTATTTTTGCGCCTTGACGCCGTTCTGGGGGCCAAAAGCATCCGGCATCCGGCTCTTCGCCGGATATTATTTGGCGTGCATGCTGCTCTTTCTCGTGGCCAATCGCGGTCTGAAGACCTTTTTCGGACGGGCCCGCCCCCTGGACGTGCTCCGCGGAGACCAGGACTATTCCTCGACCTGGCTGATCGGGCCCTACGGTTTTTCCGAAGCGGTGAGCAAGGGCAGCTTTACTTCCGGACACACCACCACCGCGATGTTTCTGTTGCCGCTGGTCTTCCTGCTTGCGCATTCTTCGCGACGTTATCTGACTTGGCCGGTTTTCGCGCTAGCCGTTTCCTGGGGGGCTCTGATCGGAACGGGCCGGGTGTTCAGAGGCTCGCATTATCCCGGCGACGTGCTCTGGGCCATGATCGTCTGCCTCTGGATCTGCGCCTTTGCGGCGTACCGCCTCTTCGGCCTGGATCGCCGCGGACAATCCCCGACCATGCCCTCTTGCTGGGAGCTACGGCTGACGACTTGGTCCGCCTTGACCCTCTTCGCCTTGTTTGCGGCAGTGATTGGAATCAAACAGATGGTTTTCGAACCCGCGTGGTATTGGCCTCTAGTGACGGTTTTAAGCACTTTGCTCGCCTGGACAGGTTCAATCAAAACGGCCTGCCTCACGCGATGCTGATGTATCTACTCAGCACATTTTGTATCCGCCCTTGCTCCGGCAATCGGAGTCGGGGTCGCTATCGGAATCGGAATCGGAACAGAAAAAATTTTGAACGCTTCCCAGCGTTTTCGATCCCGATCCCGATTCCGATTCCGACCCCGGCAACAGAATTCCTCTGTGCTGAGTAGTTACATGCTGATCAAAGATATTCCTCCTCTCGCTTTCCTCCCAACACCGCCTCCTCCGTCCGAATACTCCTATTACGTCTTCCTTGCCCGTGTTTTTCCGCGGGCCGTCTTGTGTCAAAAAGTCAACAAGACAAAATAATCACGCCTTATTGACAAATTGTTGTGAACTGGTATGAAGGCAGGGAAAATCGCCAAACATACTGATGCAGGCCCAAAAGATTCTATCGTAACAGTTTGTTTTTATGTTATTTTACTCTCTTTAATGAAGTCCTCTTTTCCATCTTTCCGGAAAAGACATTTTTCATTTTTTTTGATCCCTGCCCAAAGGTGGTACCCCCATGGTGTTCACTTGGTTTCACTTGGCTTTGATCGTTTTTCTCTTGGCGGGCGTTCTGTTCGCCGCTGGACCGTTGCTCATTTCTCGCTTGATCGCTCCCCGTTTCAAAGGCGGGGACCTCACCCTGCCCTATGAGTGCGGAATCACTCCGCAGGGCAGCGCCTGGACCCGCTTCGGGGTTAATTATTACTTTTACGCCTTGATCTTTCTCGCCTTCGAGGTGGACATCCTCTATTTGTTTCCGGTGGCCGCCTATTATCCGCATTCCGAGGGCTTTCTGCCCTTGATCAAACTGTTCATTTTTCTCTTTATTCTGGGTATCTCCATCATCTATTTCTGGCGAAAAGGAGTGTTCTCATGGCCGAGACGGATTTCTCTCTAAAGCGGGCCGATCTGGACCAGGATCAAGCGCCGATCCGGATCGCCCCCCTGGAAAAGATTTTCGATGTCTGCCGGTCCATGTCGCTCTGGCCGATGACCTTCGGGCTGGCCTGTTGCGCCATTGAGATGATGGCCGTGGGCATGGCCCGGTTCGACATCGCCCGCTACGGCGCGGAAGTGTTCCGCCCCTCCCCGAGGCAGTCCGACCTGATGATCGTGGCCGGAACGGTGACCAAAAAAATGGCCCCCGCCGTGGTCCGGTTGTACGAACAGATGCCCGGACCAAAATGGGTCATGGCCCTTGGGAACTGCTCCATTTCCGGCGGGCCGTTCAACTACAAAGGCCAATATAACGTCGTCGAAGGGGTCGATCGGATCATCCCGGTGGACGTCTACGTTCCGGGATGCCCGCCTCGCCCCGAGGCCTTGCTGGAAGGGTTGTTCCTGATTCAGGAAAAAATCACCGGCAAGCGCTGGTGGCCGGTGGCCCAGCCCGTTGGCGCAGCCGTGGCTGAAGCCGTAGCCGAGGAAGGTGCCCGATGATCCCCGATGCGTTGCGCGACGTTCCCGCCTTGCGCCGTGAAGAATGCTCCCCGGACGTGTCCGGGTTGGTGCTTGCCGCGTACTTGGCTCCGGAACAGCTTCGACCGGCCGCGGCCAGGCTTCTCGAGCAGGCCTACTTTCTGGAGGACGTCTCCGTGGTGGAGGTTTCGGAAGGGTTTCTCGGCGTGTACCATTTTGACCATTTCGACACACCGGGCAGAATCGCCCTCCGGGTGCTGGTTTCCAAGGATGTTCCAGAACTGCCGACGATCTCGGACATCTATCACGGAGCTTCCTGGCATGAACGGGAATGCCGGGATTTTTTCGGCGTGATCTTTGCCGGACACGAGAATATGACGCCCCTCCTGCTCGCCGCCGAGGACGCGGAGTTTCACCCACTGCGAAAAACCGACAAGGCCCTCAAGAGCTTGACGGACTTGCTCCCCGACGGGGAAGGAGGTCCGCAAGCCGGGGATGCGGCCGCGTTTCTCGTGGCTCCGGAAGAGAGCGAGGCCCAAAGTACGCCCTCCGACGCAATGGGATCGTCCGATGGCCACGAGAGCGACGAGGCTTCCGCGACCTGAAGCGTTTTTGTCTTCTTCGTCGCCTCCAACGAATCAGAACAGCGCATACCAACACAAAGGCTTGCCATGACCAGTTCCGCGTCTCCAGGGCGATTCCATCTCGGCGGGGATTTTTACACCAACCATTTCGAAAAGGGCGGTTCGCCGGACACCATGATCCTGAACATGGGGCCGCAACATCCGGCTACCCACGGCGTGCTGCGAGTCATTTTCGAGTTGGACGGCGAATACATTCTGCGCACCGAGCCGGTACTGGGGTATCTGCACCGGATGCACGAGAAAATGGGCGAGGAGCAGACGTACTACCAGTACATGCCCAACATGGGCCGGGTGGACTACCTGCACGCCCTGGCCTGGAACTGGGCCTGGGCCGGAGCCGTGGAAAAGCTGGGCGGGATCGAGGTACCCCGCCGGGCCGAGTTCATCCGGGTGATCACCTGCGAGTTGAACCGGATCAGTTCCCATCTGCTCTGGTGGGGAGCCTTCCTGCTGGACCTGGGCGCGTTCACGCCGATCATGTACGCTTTTGACGATCGGGAACGTATCTTGGATATCCTGCAGCGGCCCACCGGTTCCCGGCTGACCTACAGTTATTATCGCCTCGGCGGGGTGGCCGCAGATTTGGACGACACGGCCCTGGGCATGATCCGGGACTTCGTGCCCCATCTGCGCTCCCGGCTGCCCATGTACCGCAATCTGGTCACGGGCAACATGATCCTGCGTCACCGCCTGGAGGGCGTTGGGCACATCCCCGTGGAGATGTGTCGGCGCTACGGGGCCACCGGTCCCACCCTGCGCGGCTCCGGCGTGGCCTACGACGTGCGCAAGGCCGAGCCCTACTCCGTCTATCCCGAACTGAGCTTCAACATCCCCACGGACGACAAGTGTGACGGCATGGCCCGCTACAACGTGCGCATGGCTGAAATCGAACAAAGCCTGGACATCATCGAACAGGCCCTGGACATGCTGCCTTCCGGAGAATTCTGGGTCAAGAACGCTCCCAAGCCTAAATGGAAGGCCCCAAAAGGGGAAGTATATTTCGCGGTAGAGGGAGCACGCGGCAAGATCGGCGTGCATTTGATCAGTGACGGCAGCGCCAACCCCTACCGGGTTAAGCTGCGCGCACCGGGTTTTTCCAATCTGAGCCTCTTCGCCGAAGTGACCAAAGGCACCTTGCTGGCCGACGCCGTGGCCATTCTGGGCAGCCTGGATATGGTCATTCCGGAAATCGACAGGTGATCCCATGACTCCTCCTTTCGGCATGCCTCTTGAACTGTTCACCATTTTCTTGGCCTTGGCCCTGCTGGCCGGGTTCGTGGGCCTCAACGGCCTGGTCCTGGTCTATCTGGAACGGAAAGTCGCCGGGCACATCCAACGCCGTCCCGGGCCCTTCGAGGTCGGTCCCCACGGACTGCTCCAGCCCCTGGCCGACGCCGTGAAGCTGGTGGGCAAGCAGTTGATCACTCCCCGTTGTGCAGACAAATGGCTGTTCTGGACCGCGCCGATCATCTCCTTTGCCCCGGTCTTCGTTCTGTTCCTGCCCATTCCCTTCGGCCCGATGCTTACGGCCATGGAACTGGACCTGGGGCTGCTGCTGATCCTGGCCTTCGCGGGAATCAACGTCCTGGCCCTGTGCCTGGCCGGGTGGAGTTCGGAGAATAAATGGTCGCTCTTGGGCGCGGCCCGGGCCGTGGCCCAGTCCGTGGCCTACGAGATCCCGCTGCTGCTGGCCGTACTGGCCATCGCCTTCCAGTACGGCTCGTTGAATCTGTCGACCATTGTCTCCGGGCAGGGCGCCTGGCCCTGGCAGTGGAACGTCATGGTCCAGCCGGTGGCCTTTTTCATCTACTTTGTCTGTGCCCTGGCCGAGACCAACCGGGCTCCTTTCGACCTGCCCGAAGCGGAAAGCGAGCTGACCGCCGGATTTCACACCGAATACTCTGGCATGGGCTTCGGGATCTTCTTCCTGGCCGAGTACGCGAATATGATCGTGGTCTGCTCCGTGGCCACGGTCTTGTTCCTGGGCGGCTGGAACGGCCCCGCAGCCCCGGGCGTCTGGTGGTTTTTGGCCAAGGTCTACCTGCTGCTGCTGGTGATGATGTGGTTTCGCTGGACCTACCCCCGGGTGCGCTTCGACCAGCTCCTGAACCTGAGCTGGAAGTGGCTCCTGCCCCTGGCCCTTATCAACCTGCTCGTGACCCTCGTGCTGGTCAAGCTGTGATGGCAAACTGAGATGGTGACCCGATGACCATGATTCGAGAATTTGGAAAGGCCCTGCAAGGGCTGTGGAGCCTGGCGATCGGTTTGGGCGTTACCTTCCGGGCCTTTGTCCGGCCACAGGTGACGGTGCATTATCCTCGGGCCACCGTGGACGACGCCAACCTGCGGACCTTTCACGGCCACGTCGAACTGGTCGGCAAGGACGACCAGTCGGCTGTTCCCCGGTGTATTTCCTGCGGCATGTGCGCCATGAACTGCCCCAGCGCCTGTTTAACGGTGGTCAAGCAGAAGCCCCCCAAGCCCACGCCGGAACAAAAAACGGCCATGGAAGAGGCAGAGGCCCGGGGCGAAAAGGTCAAAAAGCCCGCCGCTCCAAAAGACCCGGCACGGTTCAGCTACGACTTTTCCTTGTGCAGCCTGTGCGGCACCTGCGTGGAGAGCTGCCCGGCGGATTCGTTGCGTTTTTCCAACGAAATTTATCAGGCCGGCTTTGATCGCAAGGATTTTCACTTCGACCTGCTGGCCCGATTGCGCGGGCAGGCCGAGAGTCGGTCCGGGAGAACGCCCAACCCAGACCCCAGCTCAAACCCCAAAACAGACAAAGGGGGGAAGTAATGGAAGCCCTCGCTTACGTCGCTTTCGGCGTTTACGTGCTGATCATTTTGTTCGGCGGCTTGCTGGCGGTGTTCAGCCGCAACCTGGTCCGGGCTCTCGTCGGCCTGGTGCTGACGCTGTTCGGGGTGGCGGGCTGCTACCTGCTGATGGCCGCTCCGTTCATGGCCCTGATGCAGATCCTGATCTACGTGGCCGCGGTGAGCATCATGATTTTTTTCGCGATCATGCTCACCAAGCCGCCGGTGGGCGGGGAAGAACAGTCGGGTCGGCCCTGGTGGGTAGGTGCGGGGTGCATTGTCGCGGCCCTGGCCCCGACCATGCTCATCGCCCGGGTGCTGCGCTGGCAGCCTCTGGCTTCCCATGAACATCCCACGGAGATCGTGCTCATGGACCTGGGCCGGACGTTCATCGAGCCGTATTTCCTGGCCTTTGAGCTGATTTCCGTGGTCCTGACCGTAGCCATGGCCGGAGCGGTGCTCCTGGCCTTTGAAAGGAGACAAGGCCAATGACCGCGCTTTCCATGTTTCAACTGGTCAGCCTGCTCTTGCTGGCCCTGGGCCTGTTCGGGGTGATCTGGCGGCGCAGCCTGGTGGGCATGCTCATCAGCGTGGAGCTGATGCTCAACGGAGCGGGCCTGAGCATCGTGGCCTCGGGCCAGCTCACCGACGCCTCGGGAACCGTGGGGCATGCCGCGGCCCTGTTCGTGATGGGTCTGGCCGCGGCCGAGGCGGCCCTGGTTCTGGCGATCATCATTGTCGTGGCCAAACGCTACGGCCACATTGAAAGCGCGCGCCTGCGCACCCTGCGAGGCTAAGCCATGCCAGAGATATTGGTCAGCGCCAAAATCCTCATCCCCCTGCTCATCACCCTGGTCGCGCCCCTGGGCATCGTCCTGGCCCGGTCCAATCCCAACAACCGGGAAGCGGTGTCTTTTGCCGCGGGAATCCTGACCTTCGCCACGGTGCTGTCCTTTGTTCCGGACGTGCTGGACGGCAAGATCTGGACCTACACCCTGTTCACCCTGATCCCCGGGGTCACGGTCAAGTTCGGGGTGGACGGCCTGTCCCTGATTTTCGCCCTGGTGGCCTCGTTTCTGTGGATATTGGCCACCAGCTACAACATCGGGTATATGCGTTCGCTCAATGAGCACGCCCAGACCCGCTACTACTTCTGCTTCGCCGTGGCCATTTTCGGAGCCCTGGGCGTGGCCTTCAGCGCGAACATCTTCACGCTGTACTTATTCTACGAAGTCATCACCCTGTTCACGTACCCGCTGGTCGCCCACCACCAGGACGACACTTCCTTTGCCGGAGCCCGCAAGTACCTGGTCTACTTAATGGGTACATCCAAGCTGTTCCTGCTCCCGGCGATGATCATGACCTACGTCCTGGCCGGCAGCCTGGACTTCAACCTGACCGACGTGGTCCACGGCATCTTCCCCGCGGACGCCAACCCCGTCGCGGTGACCGTGACCTACGTGCTGTTCATCGCCGGGCTGGCCAAGGCCGCGATCATGCCCCTGCACAACTGGCTGCCCTCGGCCATGGTCGCGCCCACCCCGGTCTCGGCCCTGCTGCACGCAGTGGCCGTGGTCAAGGCCGGCGTGTTCTGCGTCTGCCGGATCATCCTTTCGGCCTTTGGCCTGGAAACCATGGACGTGCTCTACCTGGGCATCCCCACGGCCTATCTGGCCGCGTTCACCATCGTCGTGGCCTCGTGCATCGCCCTGACCAAGGACGACCTCAAGGCCCGGTTGGCCTATTCCACGGTCAGCCAGCTCTCCTACGTGATCCTGGGCGTGGCCCTGCTTACGCCCATGGCCGTGATGGGCGGCACCACGCACATCGCCCACCACGCCTTTGCCAAGATCACGCTGTTTTTCGGCGCCGGGGCAATTTACGTGGCCACGCACGTCAAGAAGATCAGCCTGCTCTCGGGCATGGGCCGGAGAATGCCCTGGACCTTCGGGGCCTTTTCCCTGGCCGCCCTGAGCATGATCGGCGCGCCTCCGGTCTGCGGCTTCGTGACCAAATGGTACCTGGCCAACGGAGCCCTGGACGCCGGGCAGATCGTGATCCTCGTCGCCCTGATGGCCAGCACCGTGCTCAACGCCAGCTACTTCGGCCCGATCATCTACAAGGCCTTTTTCGAGGCCCCGGCCCCGGGCGTCCGGCTGGAGGACTACAAGGAAGCCCCCCTGACCATGGTCGTGCCCCTGTTTTTGACCGCCCTGATCTCTATTTTCCTGGGCCTGTACCCGGATACCTTCATGGGCTTCATCAAAGCCATGGCCCAGTTCTAGGAGTCGCTTATGCAAGACCAGACCCCCCTTGAAGAGAACAAACTGATCGTGACCCTGCGCTCCCTGTCCGGGCTGTTCAAACTGCTCTTTTTCGTAGCTCTTGCGATTCTTGTCGGCCTGAATTTCTTCATCGGCCCCTACGACCCGCACGTGGCCTGGGAAGTGTATCCCGGCTTCTGGGCCGGGTTCGGGTTCGTTCTGGCCGTGGCCATGGCCTTTGTGATGAAACGCATCGTCGCTCCGCTGATCGGCGCTCCCGAGGACATCCATGACTAGTTTTTTCCACCCGACCATCGCCTTCTTCGGCCTGGGACTGGTTCTCCTGCTCCTGGCCCGGACAACCGTGACCTGGTGGCGCTGGCTGCTGCCTTTAGCCCCGATCCTGGCCATCATCGCCGTGTTCTCGGCCACGCCGGGCGATCATCTCCATCTGCGCTACCTGGGCATGGACCTCTCTCTGGGACGACTGGACGGCTTGTCTCTCCTTTTTGCCAACGTCTTCGCCATTCAGGCCCTGATCGGCTTCATCTACGCCTTTCACCTCAAGGAGATCCGCCACCACGTGGCCGCGGCGGTCTATGTGGGCGGGGCCTTTGGCTGCGTCTTTGCCGGGGACTACGTGACGCTGTTCATCTTCTGGGAAATCATGAGCGTGGCCTCGACTCTGCTGATCTGGTTCAATTCCAAGCAGAACCCTCGGGCCGTGGGCGCGGGCATCCGCTACTTCGTGATCCACACCATCGGCGGGCTGATGATGCTGGCCGGGATCCTCTTGCGCTACCAGGTGGTGGGCGACTTCACCTTCACCGGGATCATCCCGGCCGACGCCCAGTACTACGACTGGTTGATCATGCTCGGCTTCGGGGTCAACGCGGCCTTTGTCATCGCCCACGCCTGGCTGCCCGACGCCTATCCCGAGGCGACCATCCCCGGCGCGGTGTTCATGAGCGCCTTCACCACCAAGACCGCGGTCTACGTCCTGGCCCGGGGCTTCGCCGGCTGGGAATTTCTGGCCTGGATGGGCGTGGCCATGGCCCTGTGGGGCGTCTTCTACGCGACAATGGAAAACAACGCCCGGCGTATTCTCTCCTACCACATCATGTCCCAGGTGGGGTATATGGTCGCGGGCATCGGCATCGGCACGGCCATGACGCTCAACGGCACCTGCGCCCACGCCTACGCCCACATCCTCTATAAGGGCCTGCTGTTCATGAGCGTTGGCGCGGTGCTCTATGCCGCCGGAACGGCCAAGCTCAACGAGCTGGGCGGCTTGGCCGGGCGCCTGCCCCTGGTCATGTTGGCCTACGTGGTCGCGGGCCTGTCCATCTCCGGGATGCCCATCTTCAACGGCTTTGTCTCCAAGACCATGACCATCGCCGGGGCCTTCAACGACCACCAGGTGCTCCTGGGCATGCTCATGGAAGTGGCCGCGGTGGGCACGTTTCTTTCCGTGGGCCTGAAGCTGCCCTACTTCGCCTTCTGGGGCGGCAAGCCGACCTACGACAAGCCGCTCAAGCCCATTCCGGTGAACATGTACATTGCCATGGGCGCGGCGGCCTTTTTGTGCATCGCCCAGGGCCTGTACCCGGATCTGCTGTACCGCTTCCTGCCCTATCCCGGCGCGTACGACTTCCAACCCTGGTCGTCCTGGAAAGTCCTGATGACCCTGATGCTGCTGGGCTTCACCGGCCTGGGCTTTATGGTCATGCGCGGGGTGCTCAAGCCCCATGCCCAGCGCAACCTGGACTTCGAGACCCTGTACATCTACCTGGGCCGCGCCTTCCTGGCCCTGGTCAGTTGGCCCCTGGCCAAGATCGACGCCATCTGGAGCGAAGTCTACGAGCGCGTGGGACTGGTCGGCCTGCTGTTCCTGGGTAAGATCACTTCCTGGTTCGACAAGATGGGCATCGACTTCGTCCTGGACAACTCCGCGATCGGAGCACGAGAAGCCGGCGGCATCCTGACCACGGCCCAGACAGGTCGCCTCCAGGACTACTTGGCCCTGGCCATCGCCCTGGCCGCGGGCATCGGCCTGCTGGTCTGGTACCTAGCCTAACCCCTTGTAAGCCCATGAGCAGAAAACACACACAACCTTTTTCCTTGAAGGTGCCGCGACATGACTGAAACCGGGTTCCCCGTTCTCAGCGCCCTGATCTTCTTCCCCCTGCTGGCCGCCGTCGGGCTGTTCTTTCTGCGCGACGAGCGCACCATCCGCCTGTACACCCTGGTCGTGGGCCTGATCGAGATGGGCCTGGCCGCGCCGCTGTTCCGGTTCGACCTGACTACCGCGAACTTCCAGTTCGTGGAGATCATGCCCTGGGTCCCGGCCTGGAACATGAACTACCATGTCGGCGTGGACGGAATCAGCATCCTGATGATCTTTCTGACCGTGCTGCTTTTGCCCCTGTGCGTACTCTGCTCCTGGACCTACATCGGCAAGCGGGTCAAGGAGTTCCATTTCTGCCTGCTGCTGATGATCGGGGCCTGCGTGGGCATTTTTTCGGCCCTGGACTTCGTGTTGTTCTACATCTTCTGGGAAGCCATGCTCATCCCCATGTTCCTGCTCATCGCGGTCTGGGGCGGGCCCAACAAGCGCTACGCGTCGCTGAAGTTTTTCATCTACACCCTGGCCGGCAGCACGCTGTTTCTGGCGGCCATCGTGGCATTTTTCGTGAACACCGGGACATTCTCCATCCCGGAACTGATGACCCATGAGTACGCCTTCAACTTCCAGTTCTGGACCTTCCTGGCCATGGCCCTGGCCTTTGCCATCAAGGTGCCCATGTTCCCGTTCCACACCTGGCTTCCGGCTGCCCACGTGGAAGCGCCCACCGCGGGCTCGGTGCTCCTGGCCTCCATCCTGCTCAAAATGGGCACCTACGGCTTTTTACGCTTCTGCCTGCCCCTGACCCCGGCGGCCAGCGAATACTTTGCGCCGCTGATGATCACCATTTCCATCATCTCCATCCTCTACGGCGGGGCCATCGCCCTGGGCCAGAGGGACATGAAGAAGCTGATCGCCTATTCCTCCGTGGCCCACATGGGCTTCGTGACCCTGGGCATCTTCGTCTTCACCATGCGCGGGGTGGAAGGGGCGATCATGCAGATGATCAACCACGGGATCACCACCGGGGCGCTGTTTATGCTCGTGGGCGCGATCTACGAACGCAGCCACAGCCGGGAAATTGCGGACAACATGGGCCTGGGCAAATACCTGCCCGCCTACATGTTCTTCTTCGGCCTGTTCGCCATCGCGTCCTTCGGCTTCCCCGGCACCAACGGCTTCGTTTCCGAAGCCCTGGTGCTCATCGGCGTGTTCGAGGCCAACTACCTCCTAGGCGCCTTGACCATCCCCGGGGTGATGCTGGCTGCGGCCTATATGCTCCGCCTGGGCCTAAAGCTGGCCTGGGGCCAGCCGTCCCAGGCAGCGAACTGGAAGGACCTGAATACCCGCGAATGGGTCTACCTGGCCCCCCTGGCCGTGCTGGTCCTGTACCTGGGCCTGATGCCCACCCTGGCCCTGAAAACCATCAATCCCTCGGTGGTCCATCTCCTGAACCAGTATGAAACCCGCAAGGCCCTGCACATGGAGTCGTCCCTGCAGCCCGAACCGCCGGCCCAGATCGTCCAACTCCCCGCAACACGAGGTACTGACCAGTGATCTTCCACATAGAGCTGTTCATCCCGGAACTGTACCTGCTGGCCCTGATCGGCGGGCTCTTCGTCCTGACTGTGGGCCCCCAGTCCTGGTGGCGATTTTTGCGTTATCTGCCCCTGGCCGCGGGCGTGGGCATCGGCGTGGCCGCGTTGTCTTTCCAATTCTCCGGCCTCATGCTCTACGGGGCCTATCAGGTGGACGGGCTGTCCCAGTTCTTCAAGATGGCCATCTTCCTGGGCCTGGCCGTGACCTGCCTCAACGCCATGAACCAGCCCACGTTGTCCGAAGAAAAACGACCGGACTACTTCCTGTTTCTCTGCCTCAGCGCCCTGGGGTTGATGCTGCTCTCCAGCGCCGTGGAACTGGTGACCATTTTCCTGGCCCTGGAACTGGCCTCCTACAGCCTCTACGCCCTGATCCCCCTGCGTTCCAAGGAGCCTGCCGCGGCCGAGGCCGGAATCAAGTACATCCTGTTCGGCGCGGTGGTCACGGCCCTGGCCATGTACGGGCTGTCCTACATTTTGGGCGTGCACCACACCACCTACCTCGCCGAACTGGTGACCAAGACCTGGTCCTGGTCCGAGACGCCCGCGGCCCTGATCGGCATCGCCCTGTTCCTGGGGGCCCTGTTCTACAAGCTGGCACTGTTCCCGCTGCACTTCTGGTGCCCGGACGTGTACGAGGGCGCGTCCAACGAGACCGCGGCCTTCGTGGCCACCCTGCCCAAGCTGGGCGCGGTGGTGGTCCTGGTCCGCATGTCCTCGCTGCTGGACCCGAGCATGGAAGTGACCATGCTCCTGGCCGTGCTGGCCGCGGTGTCCATGACCTTCGGCAACCTCTCGGCCCTGGTCCAGAACGACCTGAAGCGTCTCCTGGGCTACTCCTCGGTCTCCCATGCCGGGTACGTGATGCTGGGCATCGTGGCCGGGACGCCCGCCGGTCTGTCCGCCGCCGCGTTCTACGCCGTGGTCTACCTCTTAATGAACCTGGCCTGCTTCTGGGTGATCTGCCGTTTGTCCACGGACGGCCGCAACCTCAAGCTGGATGACTTAAACGGCCTATATCAGCGTTCCCCCGGTCTGGCCCTGGTCCTGGCGGTGTCCGCCTTCGCCCTGGTGGGCCTGCCGCCCACCGCCGGGTTCATGGGCAAGCTGTTCCTGCTCAACTCCGCCTGGATGGAAGGCTACCATTGGCTGGTGATCATCGCGGTGCTCAACTCGGCCATCGCCATCTACTACTACCTGAACTTGGTCCGCCACGCCTACACCCGCGACGCGCCAACCGACGTACCGGCCGAGGCACTGGCCGTGCCCAACCCCGGCCTGCTCTGGGGCGGACTGCTCGCCGCCGCCGTGCTCTGGCTCGGTGTCGCCCCGGGCACCCTGTTTTCTTTTGCCCAGCTGGCCGGAGCAACGGTAGGGGTAGGGCCGTAGCGATCAACTCAACAATTTGATCATGGCTTCACGCCCTCTCCGGACTGTCCGGAGAGGGCGTTTCTTTTGTTTCTTTCCACCCTCCAGGGCTTTTCCATGCCCGATCCCTTCCCCTCCGCCATCTTGGATAACCACCCCGGCGGCACTTCACTCCAAAGCCAAAAAAACGTCGACCAACCCGGCCAGCCGTTCCGGCTCCTGGTACATCACCCCGTGCCCGCCACCCTGAATTTCGACGGCCCGGACGCGGGGCAGGGCGTGGGTCAGGATATGGGCGTTTCCCGGGGGGATGACCCGGTCTTCGGTTCCGGTGATGATCAGGGTGAGGATGGGGATGGTTGAAAGTCGGTCGCAGGCGCCGGGCCAGGTACGCAGGGTTCGGGCCTGGCGCTGGATGTGGGCGTCGATGATCGGGGCGGTGATAGGGGGAAGGTATGCGGAGGGGTCGGGGTTTTGACGCAGCCAGGCTTGAGGAAAGAGGTTTGTCAGCATGCGCTGGATGCGTTCTTCCAGGGTTCCGGAAAGGTCGGTCAGGGAATTCCAGATCGCGTCGTCCGGCCAGATCGCGGCCTCGCCGCCGCACGAGGCGGTCAAAAGGATCAGCCTGTTCACCCGGCGCGGATGGCCTAGGGCCAGTTCCTGGGCGATGAACGCGCCCATGGACCAACCCAGGACAGAGGCCTTTTCGATATCCAACCCGTCCAACAAGGCCAGTGTATCGTCGGCGAACAATTCGATGGAGTACGGCGCGTCCGAGGAGCCGCTGAACCCCATGCCCCGGTTGTCGAACACGATCACCCGGCGGTCTCGTGCCAAATGGTGAATCAGAACCGGAGGCCACATCTCCATCAACCCGCCGTAGCCCATGATCAGCACCAGGGGCTCAGAGGCTTCCCCTCCGGCCTCGAACGGCCCGAACTCCCGGTAAGTGATCTGAATGTCCCCCGCCGTCACCAAGCCGGTCTCGTACAACTCACTCACTCCGCTCGCCTCCTTTGCCACCTCCCCACCTTCATACCTTCCCTCCCTGCCATACGCGCCTCAGTGTTCGAAAACCATCCGCACCCGGTGCTTGTGCCCGGTGCTTTCCAGGCGCACCGTGTCCGCGTACTGGCTGATCAGATAGCCGGAGAGCCTGGCGAAGGCCTGGTCGTCCTTCAAAAGCTGCTCGGGACTGGGCCGATGGTGGCTCAGAATGACCGGCTCTCCCTGGTAGGTCATGTCCACTTGAACCTGAAACTCGTCAAAGTACGCCGCCAAGAGAACTTCTTCGCCCTGGGACAACCCCTGTCCGACCAGCGACTCGTGCAGTTCCGCGGCCGCGGCCGCAGCTTTGCGGATCACCTCGGGCCGGGCTCCCCACTTGCCGCCCAGGTCCACAAAAAAATCGTTGATTTTTTGCCCTGAACCATTGGCGGCGCTCAGGAGCAATTCGGCCCGGTCGCCGATGCCGATGCGAAAAAGCAGGTTCAAAAGCACCCCGGTCACCGCAGTCAGGGCAATGGACGAGCCGAAGATGGGCTTGAACTGGTCGGGCAGAGGCGCGTAGATCTCCGGGGCCACCAGCACGCTCATGCCCATGATCAGGGAAATACCGACAACGAAGGTCTTTCTGGAGTCGATCATTCGGGTCATGACGATGGACCAGCCGGTGACGATCATGAAGCAGGCGGCGTAGATGATGATCGCGCCGATCACCGGAACGGGCATATTGCTCAGGACGTAGGCCGGTTGGGGCATAAACGCCAAGGCGATGAAAAAAATCCCCGTGGCGTGGCCGATGTAGCGGCTTGTGGCCCCGGAGGCGTAGGACATGCCGATGTTGGAGGAGGACGCGGCCAGCCCGGTTCCGCCCAACAGGCCGGCCGCCGCGGTGCCCAGCCCCTCGGCGTTGATTCCGCGTTGCACGGACTGCATGTCCACCCGCTTCCAGTCCAGGTCGTTGATTTTTTGGCAGGTGATCACGTCGCCGGTCAGCTTCAGGGACGAACAGATCATGGCGATGAGAAAAGGCAGGATGAACGCGGGATCAAAGGCCAGCCCCGGATGGACGATCTGGGGCAGAGCCACCAGGGGCAGTTCTCCCAGGCGGTCGTGGATCCCCACGGGCAGCACCCCCAGAACGTAGGCCGAGCCGTAGCCGAAGACGATGCCCAAGAGGATCGAGTAAAGCTTGAAGCCCCGTTTGCCCCAGACCGTGAACCCGACAATGGTTGCCAGGGTGCCCACGCCCACCAGGACTTCGCTCACTTCGATCAGCGTGTCCTCGCGGCCCAGCCCGAACAGGGACTTGACGGCGTACGGGGCCAGGGCCAGACCGACCATGGCCACCACCAGCCCGGCCACTTCGGGAGGGAACAGGGTGCGCAGCTTGCCGACGACACGGGCCAGCAGGATCTGCATGACCCCGGCCGCGGCGGTCATGCCGCAGACCAGGGCCAGACCGCCGGCCTGGGCCGCGCTGATGGAGGCCTGAAAATAGATGAAGGAACTGGTGTGCAGGCAAAAATAGCCCGAGCCGATTCCCCACTTCCTGGTGGCCTGGAGAATGCTGGCCAGCCCTCCGGCGATCAGGCCGACGCTGACCAGGGACCGGGTTTGGGCCGCGTCCGCGCCCAGAGCCTGGGCGAAAAACACGGCGGCCATCAGGCTGGAAATCAGCAGCGCGCCGTGCTCCACGCCGAGAATCGCCAGGGTCCAGACCGAGGGCCGATCGTTAACCCCGTAGAGCAGGTTTGGGGGCTTTCGCGCTTGAATGATTTTTCGTTTTCCCATAGCAGATTCCATTGGGTGACCCGTTCACATCGTGAAAGGGCCGTGGGCGCCCCCGACGTCGAACCGTGAAGACGTTGCCCGCATCACTGATAAACCTGTCGTCGATACCAGGCAAGGTCACTTCATGACGCATTTGTTTTCCGTATTGGTGTTTTTTTTCCTGCTGACGGGAATCAGCGGCTGCTCCGCCATCACGTCCCGGACGTCCCCCGCTCCCGTGCCGTCTTCCGTGCCCTCTACCGATCCATCCACCGCGCATTCCTCTTTCGCGTCTCCGGCCGGAGACGGGAGTTTCACCCGGACCACTGAGTCTCGCGTGATCCTCGGCGTGGACGTCCTGCTGGACCGGGACTGGCGGACCACGGTGCGCGGAGCGGACGGCGGGCAGGTGATGATCTCGTTTTTCGATTTGCTGCTCAAGGGACGCACCGTGGGCCTGCTGACCAACCCCACCGGGGTGGACGCCAAACTGCGCTCGACCATCGACCTGCTGCACGAGCATCCCGACGTCCGCCTGGGGGCGCTGTTCGCCCCGGAGCACGGCATTCGCGGGGACATCTACGCCGGGGAGGCCGTGACCGACGACGTGGAGCCCCTGACCGGGGTGCCGGTGTACAGCATCTACCGCCGCAAACCCACCCCGGCCATGCTGGCCGGACTGGACGCGGTGCTCTACGACATCCAGGACATCGGGGCCAGCTCCTACACGTACATCTACGCCATGGCCGACATGATGGCCGCCTGCGCCGAGGCCGGGGTTCCGTTCATCGTCCTGGACCGGCCCAACCCCATCGGCGCGGATTTCGTGGACGGCCCGGTGCTGGACACCAGCCGGTTCCGCAGCGGCATCGGGCAGTACGATATCGCCTCCCTGTACGGGATGACCCCCGGCGAACTGGCCTGGATGCTGAACAGCGAGTTCCTGGCCAAACCCTGCCAGCTGTCCATCATCCCCATGGCCAACTACCGGCGGACCATGCGCTACCCGGATACCGGCCTGCCCTGGGTGCCCACATCCACGCACATCCCCTGGCCCATTTCGGCGGTGCATTACAGCCTGACCGGCGTGCTGGGCGAAACGCGGGGCGGCCTGAACATCGGAGTGGGCTACACCCTGCCCTTCGAGTGTCTGGCCGCGCCCTGGATGGACCGCCACAAGCTGGTGGCGGCCATCAATGCCCGGAACATCCCCGGGCTCCGCGCCCGCCCCATCTCCTACGTTCCGGGCTACGGCGGCCATGCCGGACAAACCGTGCACGGCGCGCACCTGGTGGTCACCGATCCCCTGGCCCTGCGCCCCATGACCGCCCAGATCACCCTGATGACCATCCTCCAGACTCTCTACCCGGAACGCAAACTCTTCGACAATCCGGGCATCCGGGAAAGCCTGTTCGACCGGGCCCTGGGCACGGACCAAATCCGGCTCATGGTCTCCCAGGGCGCGGACGCCGAAGCCATCGAACGGGCCATCGCTCCAAGACGGGACCGGTTCAAGGAGTTGCGGCGGAAATATTTGTTGTATGAACCGAGGTGAGGGAATGCGGGTGAAGGGTGAAGGGTGAAGGGTGAAGGCGGAGGTCGAGGGCGGGAATCGGGATTGGAATCGAAAACGCTGGGAAGCGTTCAAAATTTTTGCTGTTCCGATTCCGATAGCGAAGCGCCGCCCCCGATTGCCGGAGCAAGAGCGGACACAAAATGTGCTGAATAGATACTGTATTTGATGAGAGCTGAGTCACTAAACCGTTGAACCGTTGAACCGTTGAACCCCAAAAAAGGAGGCCCACCATAATGGAAGAAGTGCTGTTCAAAAGCGAAGAACCCAAAAGCCGGGGCGATGTAGCGGCGTTTCTGCGGCAATTGGCGGACAAGGTCGAGGCGGGGGAAGTGATTTTGCGGCAGGGAGACCAGGAACAACAGGTCCGGATTCCCCAAAACCTGGTCCTGGAAACCAAGCTGGAGCGGGAAACCAAGCGAGACGGGGAGAAAATGAGCCTGGAAGTGGAACTGGAATGGCGGCCCGGCGGCGGATCGGCGACCAGCGGCGTCGAGCTGGCATGAGGGCCTGGCCCATGTCCCGGGACATGCCCTGGAGCGGCCTGAAGGTGGCCGCCGCACTTCTCTGCCTGGTGTTCTGGGGTGTTGCCTGCAATGCTGATCAGCAATCCGGAGGTGAGGCCATGCCCACACCGCAAGCCATCCAACTCCCCGAACCGGCCCTGTCCGGCCCCGTCTCCCTGGAGGAAGCCCTGGCCCTGCGCCGCTCCGTGCGCGGCTTCAGCGACCACCCCGTAACCCCGGCCGAGATCGGCCAACTGCTCTGGGCCGCCCAGGGCGTCACCGAGCCCCGGCGGGGGCTGCGCACGGCGCCCTCGGCCGGGGCGACCTATCCCCTGGAGATCATCGTCATCGTCGGGCGGGCCGAAGGCCTCGCCCCTGGCGCGTACCGCTACGCGCCAGGACGTCATGATCTCATCCCGGTACTCCAGGAGGACCAGCGGCAGTCCCTGGCCCGGGCCGCCCTGAACCAGTCCGCCCTGCTCCAGGCTCCGGTCACCTTCGCCGTCACCGCGGTCCACGCCCGGACCGAAACCCGCTACGGCCGCCGCGCGATCCGCTACGTGGACATGGAAGCCGGCCATGCCGCCCAGAACCTGTCCCTGCAGGCCGTGGCCCTGGGCCTGGGCAGCGTGGTCATCGGCGCATTCGACGACCGGGACGTGGCCGCCCTGCTGAACCTGTCATCCGGCGAAGCCCCGTTGTACCTGATCCCGGTGGGCAAGCCGCGGTAGGGGCGGACCTGGGTGTCCGCCACCGCGCGGATTGCCTGCCCACCGTCTGGAGCAGTTGCCCCGGCGACCGTCAATCCAACCCTTCGCCCATTATCAACGCGACGCTGGTCCTTTCCTGGAAGACCGTGCTACGTGTGCTTGGACGTGACACCTCCCTCAAATTCCAACATTGTCCCCCTCCGGATGCATCTCATAGCTTCCCGCATGAACTGTCATGATCAGAGGCCACGGTCAGCAAGCGCATAAAATCCCCTTCTCTATAAGCCGTTGCCCTGCGCGACCGGGTAATCCTGAACGAGTATACCGTTTCAATTTCAGGACGCGGGGACGGATCGGCCGAAAAGTCGTCCACCATGAGCAGGGTGAACTTGCCGGACTGGATGTTTTATGAAGATGAAAACAACTCTCATCCGCAGATTACACGGACTGCACGGATGAAGAAAAAGGGGGCAAGAACCCTTGACCGAATCGAACGATTCGGTCAAAATGATCAAAAAATTATACAACCAGGGAGGCAAGATGCATACCTACACCGCAAACGAGGCAAAAACCCATTTTGGCGAATTTCTTGATCGCGCTCAGCGCGAACCGGTCGGCGTCATGCGGCACAACAGGATGGTCGGGGTGATGGTCAATCCCCAGGACTATGAAGCCATGCGCGCATTTTACGCCGACCGTCTCCGCCAAACCCTGGACCAGTCCGCCAGAGAAGCGGCCGCTGCCGGACTGACCAGCGATACCCTCGAAAAACTCCTTGCCGATGAAAGCTGAACGGCAACGGCCGTTGGTCGTACTCGACACCAATATCTGGATCAGCGCGGCCCTGTCCCGCGAAGGCTGCCCGGCCCAACTGGCGCGAGCCGTTCTGGGCCTTGGCCAACCTGTTTTTTCCGAGGCCACCTTTGCCGAATTGCAAACAAGACTCTGGCTGCCCAAGTTTGACCGCTACATCAGCATGGAATTGCGCCACTCCATATTGCACGACCTCCGCGCCGCCGGGCAATGGATACGTGTTCCCGAAGGCATCGCATCGCAATCCTTTTGCCGGGATGCGTCCGACGACATGTTCATCCATGCCGCCCTTGCCGCGCAGGCCGAATGGCTGATTACCGGCGACCACGACCTTTTGGCCGTCAAACCTCTGCCGGGACTGCGTATCCTGACTGCCCAAGAAGCCTTGGAGCAGCTATTTTTGTAACTGCTCAACAAAAGTCATGTTTGCTTTCTCCCGCACAAAGAAAAGCACGGTATACCCGTTCTCCTTATGATTGTTCAGGTTCTGGCCGGTCTGGCTGTGTTGCGTTGATCTCCAGCAGTACGTTTTTCTTGCCCGGGATCAGTTGCGTAGGCACGTGCAAAGGCTCGGCAGCACTCCCAAGTGGGCCAGGATCGTCTTGCAGATTTCCCGCTGCCTGTCTGGATCGGCTTCTTCCCGTAATATCTGTCTGATCACCTTGGCCAGAAAATCCGCATATCTGGCAGGCTGTTCCTCCGAGCCGCACCCCATGCCCAGAACCAGGACCAAGCCTAGGTCTAGGCCAGAGGGAGAAATAAAACAAACGGGCCGGATCGTCAGCAAGACGACCCGGCCCGTTTACGTTTACGCTTGAACCGAGGCTAACTCGGACGCACCGCCACCACCGGGCAAGGAGCTTGGCGGAGCACCTTTTCGGCCACCGAGCCGAACAGCAGACGATCCATGCCCTTACGCCCGTGGGTGCCCATCACGATCATGTCAGCCTGCTCTTCCTTGGCGCAATTCAGGATTTCCTCGGAAAAGTCGCCGCAGGTCACCTTGGCCCGACAATTCATGTCGCTGAAATGGCGCTCCATGAATTCGGCCAGAGTCTTTTCTCCTTCCGAAACCATGGTCGTGCAAAACGTTTCCATGGAGTTCATCGGGATGCCGAAGTCGGCGTAGATGGTTCCGGACGGAACCACATGGATGCAGACGACTTCCGCGTCCAGTGGCTTGGCCAGAGATTTCGCGTAGTCCGCCACCTTTTCGCTGACGGATGAGAAATCCACCGCGCACAGAATCTTCTTAATGTTCGACATGGGACACCTCCTCTGGATTTTGCATCCAACTCGACGCGGATGCGATACCTCCGCGCTGATCCAAGCGAACGCGGAGCCGATTCGTGTGACACCGATTAGTTGAACCGCCGAAAATGAGCATGCGGCTCTGCACCCTTTGTCTTTTACGGACATCTTCAGTATGACCGTCCGCACAAGGAAAAGCAAGGTTCAAAGAGCTTTCCGGGAAGTCTTTCCGCATATTCATCCGACCATATCATCCCGCACGACATGGAGAACCGCTCATGGACAATCCGTTCGTCCTCATCGAAACCAATTTGGGCGACCTGCTCATTGAACTGTATCCGGACAAGGCCCCGCGTACCGTGGCCAATTTTCTGCAATACGTCGACGCCAAGCATTACGACGGGACCATTTTTCACCGGGTGGTCCGCGGATTCGTCATCCAAGGCGGCGGGTACGACCGCGGACTGAACAAGAAACCCACGCTGGCCCCCATCCCCAACGAGGCCAAGGGCGGGCTGTCCAACGTCAAGGACAGCGTGGCCATGGCCCGGGCACCGGAAAAGGATTCCGCCACGGATGAATTCTTCATCAATGCCGCGGACAACGGTCCGGACCTGGACTATCAGGACGATTCCGACGAAGGCTACGGCTACGCGGTCTTCGCCCAGGTTGTGGAAGGCTCGGACGTGGTCAAGAAGATCAACTGGAAGGTGGTCAAGGCCACGGAGGACTTCCCGGAACTGCCCAAGGACGAGGTGTATATCGTTTCCGCCCGGCGCTTCGAATGATCCGCCCTCCAGACGAACGTGGACCATTCAATGCAAAAGCCCGACCTCGCGATTTAACCTCCCCCGCAAGAACTCTTTGCACTCGCCTCGGCCACGTCCATACCGTTGCTTTCCCCTTCCGCCTCCACATCCATCCCCTCGACAATCCCCAGAGGCCGGATCACGTCCTCGATGATCCGGTCCACGGTTCGGGCGTGATCAAACGGGTCGGCGGCAGCGTGGATGTCCACCAGTCTGGCGGCCAGGCCTCGGCTCGCGGCATGGGCCTTGCGTCGTGCCCGGTCCACCTCGCTCCAGTTTCCGGAACGGATGAAGTCTGGAAACACGGTGAAGATGTCCGGAAAGAGCATCTTGGAAAGAGGCCGCATCATGGCCAGGTACAGCCCCAGGGACGGTTTGCGGTCTTCCTGGATCATCCGGGCCAGCAGGCCCTGGGGGTGGGTGTCGGCCAGGAGGTCCTTGACCGCCCGGATGAACACCTCGGCCAGGGTCTGGCAGGTGTTGGCCACCATCTGGTGCCAGACGTCGCCGGGGAAAGCATCCTCCAGGGCCTCGCCGATCTCGTGATGCACCCAGAGTTGCAGTTCCTCGGCCACCATCCGCTGGTAGACCGTCCCGTAGTTACCCGGACCATGCAGCAGATCCCGCGTATTCAGGCCGTACCCGGCCAGGGCGTAGTCCAGGGCCGGGCGAACCGAGGGCCGCTGTTCCTGGATCACATCCCAGAGCAGGCAGGCCATGGCGTGGCGGCGGGCGATGATCCGCTCGCCCTGGCGCATCACCGGGGACGCAAAAATGTCCCGGCACAACTCGTGGTCCACCGTGTACACCCGCAGCCCTTCGACCAATTGCGATTCCACCGGCTCGGCCAGCAAAAAGCTGGGCTTCATCCCCAGCACATAGCCCGCGCCGTAGAGCAGGTTCCGGGACGCCAGCCGCTCGTTGACCCGTTCCACCTCGAACGGGTCCAACTCCTCGCCGTCCAGGTTTAATGACTCACTGCTTTGCCCTTCCAGCTTCTGCCACAACTCTTCCCGCTGCTCCACCCAGTCCAGAATCAGCCCGTGTTCCGGCTCCTCCCAGGGGGCCAGCCCGGTTTCCCACTTGTAGAGCTCCCGCATCCGCAGCAACAGCCCGCACAGGGAAAACGCGCCGCTGAAATTGGCGTCGGAAATGGAACAGTTGTACTGCACCTGTTCCTGTAAGGTTTGGATTGCCGTGAGCACCAAAGGCCTCCTCGTTTTGCGGTGACGTCGATCAAGATGCTTTTCTAAACCTTCCGCCCCCGCCTTTCAATGAACCCGACCGCTCCGGACGTATTTGACAAGATGCGGACCATACGTCGATAAGACAACCTTCGGTAATGCATCCCGCTTCCGAAAAAACAACGCCCTTTCCCCTATGCCGCGCATCTTCCCCCGCCCGCTGCTTTTCCTTCCCCTCATCGTGCTGATCCTGCTGCTGAGCGGAGCATGGTTGTTGCTTAAGGACGCCCCGCCCGAACCATCCTCGCCCGGCGTCCGGAGTGGCGCCCAGAGCGACTTTCGGAACAGTCTCCAGGGCGGCGTTCTGCCCCCAGGCACGGAAACTACCGTTGCGCTACGAGCCGCCGTACCGGCCTGGATTGAGGCCGTGGGCGAGATTCGGCCCAGGGTCGAGATCGCGGTCAGCGCCCAGGTTCAGGCCGAGGTCCGGCGTGTCCTGGTCCGTCCGGGGCAACGGATCCGGCGGGGGGAAACCCTGTTGGAATTGGACGACCGGGAACTCCAGTCCCGCCTGGCCCAGGGCCGCCATGACCTGGAAGCCCTGGGCTCCGCGCTGAAGCGGGCACATCAGGGCCAGGAAAAGGCCCAGGCCGGATTCGACCTGGCCCAATCCGACTTTGCCCGGATCGAAGCCCTGCACGCCCAGGGCGCGTCCGCCGCCCAGGAACTGGACCACGCACGGGCCGCGTTTCTGGCCGCCAGAGCCGAGAGCGGCCAGGCCGGGCAAAGCATCCAGGAACTGGAAGCCCAGCAGTCGCGTCTGGAGCAGCGGATTCAGGAACTCACCGTGGCCCTGGGCCATACCAGCATCACGGCTTCCGAGGAGGGGATCATCGCCCGGCGCTCCGTTGAGCCGGGCGATGTGGTCCAGCCGGGGCGGACCCTGCTCTTGCTGCACAGTCCGGATTCGCGCCTGGAGGTCCAGGTGCCGGAACGGTTTCACCAGATGATGACCGTGGGAACGGGGTTCACGGCCCGGGTGGACGCCCTGGACCGGGAGTTCCCCGTGGTGGTGGACGAGGTCGAACCTCTGGCGGCGACGGACTCGCGGACCTTTCTGGTCAAGCTGGTCCCCGCTTCCCCGCCACCTGCCGATGCGGCCCTCCCCAGGACCACCGACATCCCGGACACGAATCCGCGGCCCGGCATGTTCGTCCGGCTGCATATCCCCATGCCCGCGCAACCAATGGTCCTCGTGGATTCCCGGGCCGTGCTCCGCATCGGGCAACTGGAGCTGGCCGCCGTGGTCCATGACGATTCCACCTACACCTTGCGCCACCTGCGCCTGGGCCGCGTCCATGACGACCAGGTCGAGGTTCTCTCCGGCCTGGACGGTGGCGAACGGCTCTGGCTGCATCCCGCTCCCGGATCATGACGCCTTCCGCCTCTCCTTCCCACCAGCCCACCCGCCCTCCTGGGCTCGTCCCGGCCCTGGTGGCCCCGTTTCTCTCCTCGCATCTGGCCGGGGTGTTTCTGGTTCTGGCCCTGGCCCTGGGGGTCGCGGCCCTGCTGGTCACGCCCCGGGAGGAAGAGCCCCAGATCGTGGTGCCCATGGCCGACGTCATCGTCCAGGCTCCGGGGGCAGGACCGGAAGAGGTGGAAAAACTGGTGGCCACGCCGCTGGAAAAGCTGCTCTGGCAGATTGACGGGGTGGAGTACGTTTATTCCGTGTCCCGGAGGGACCAAGCCGTGGTCACGGTCCGTTTTTTCGTGGGCGAGGACCGGGAGCGCTCCCTGGTCAAGCTGCACAACAAGATCGCCATGCACGAGGATCAGGTCCCGCCGCTGGTGACCGACTGGCTGATCCGGCCCGTGGAAATCGACGACGTGCCCGTGCTCACCCTGACCCTGTACTCCCCGACCCGGTCCGATTTCGAGCTGCGCCGGATCGGGGAGGAATTGCTGTCCCGCTTGTCCGAGGTTCCGGACGTGTCCCGGGCCGTCATCGTCGGGGGCCGACACCGGGAAATCCGGGTGGAGCCGGACCCGTCGCGCATGGCCGGGCACGGGGTGACGTTCGCCGACCTGGAGCGCGTGCTGATCGCGGCGGACACGGCGCTCAGCGCCGGATCCCTGCTCCGGGGCAACCGGGAACTGAACGTGTTGGGGGACGGACGGTTCACCTCCGCGGCGGACGTGGCCGGGGTGGTGGTGGGCGTGTACCAGGACCGCAATCAGGCCCGACCGGTGCACCTCCGGGACGTGGCCCGGGTTCTGGACGGCCCCTGCGAGCCGACCGGCTATACCCGCATCCGCTTCGGCGATACGCAAGCCCGGAACCTGCCCGAGGGTGGACGGGGCGGACGGGGCCAGGGTCACGGCGGACATTCCCTGGAAATGCCCGCCGTGACCCTGGCCCTGGCCAAACAGCGCGGGGCCAACGCCGTGGCCGTGACCCGGGGCATCCTGGATGCGGCCCAGACCCTGCGCCCCCTTGTGCTGCCCGAGGACGTGCATCTGGAAGTCACCCGGGACTACGGTCAAACCGCCCAGAACAAGGTCAATGATCTGCTCTGGTCCCTGGTCTTCGCCGTGTCCACGGTGGTGATCGTGCTGGCCCTGACCATGGGCTGGCGGGCCGCCCTGGTGGTGGCCGTGGCCATTCCGGTCAGTTTTTCACTGGCCCTGTTCAGCAGCCATCTGCTGGGCTACACCATCAACCGGGTGACCCTCTTCGCCCTGATCCTTTCCCTGGGTCTGGTGGTGGACGACCCGATCACCAACGTGGACAACATCCGCCGGCACATGCGCCTGAACCACCCCGGCCCGGCCTGGGCCACGCTCAGTGCCGTGGCCGAGGTCTTCGTGCCGGTGATCATGTCCACCCTGGCCATCATCGCCTGCTTCCTGCCGCTGTTCTTCATCACCGGGATGATGGGCCCGTACATGGCCCCCATGGCCGCCAACGTGCCCCTGACCGTGATCTTCTCCACGATCTGCGCCCTGACCATCGTCCCCTGGCTCTGCCACCTGCTGCTGCGCCGTAAAATGCGACCCGCCGCCAATCCTCCTCCCGCCCCGGCCGCCGATGCCAACGCTACAAACGCTACCGGGGTGCCGGACTGGGTCCTGCGCGCCTACCGCACCGTGGTCGGCCCGTTTCTGGACCATCGCGTCCTGCGCGTGGCCCTGGTCGGCGTGGTCCTGGCCCTGCTGGTCCTGGCCGCGTCCCTTGCCGCGCTGCGCCTGGTGCCCCTGAAAATGCTGCCCTTTGACAACCGCGACGAGTTCCAGGTGGTGGTGGACATGCCCGAGGGCACGCCCCTGGAAACCACGGACGCGGTGCTCCGGGACATGGCCGCCTACCTGGCCGGACTGCCCGAAGCCGTGAGCGTGCTCAGCTTCGCCGGCATGGCCTCGCCCATGGACTTCAACGGGATGGTCCGCCGCTACTATGCCCGGGAGGGCGGCCACCTGGGCGACATCCGGATCAATCTGACGCCCAAAGGCGAACGCCGCCGCCAAAGCCACGAGATCGTCCTCTCCGTGCGCAACGACCTGGAACACATCGCCAGGCAGTGGTCGGCCACCATCCAGATCGTGGAAATCCCTCCCGGCCCGCCGGTCATGGCCACCCTGGTAGCGGAAATCTACGGCGGCCCGGAACAGCCCTACGGGCGTCTGTTCCAAGGCGCGGAGCATGTCCGGGACATGATGGAGGCCAAGGAGTTCGTGGTGGATGTGGACGACAGCCGCGTCGCTGCCCGCCCCAGGCTGACCTTCGTCCCGGACAGGGAAAAAGCCGGGCTGCACGGCCTGAGCGCCCGGGACCTGCTCCACGCCCTACGCATGGCCGCGGCCGGAACCACCCCGGCGACGATCCAAAGCCCCCACGAACGCCAGACCCTGCCCGTACGAGTGATCCTGCCCCGGGAGCTGCGCGTCTCCCCGGCGGATCTGGAGGCTCTGCACGTGCGCGGAGCGGATGGAAGCATGCTCCCTCTGGGCGAGCTGGGCCAATTTGTCCGGGAAATGGAAGAACAGCCCATCCTGCACAAGAATCTGCGCCGGGTGGTCTACGTCACCGCGGAAACCGCGGGTCTGCCTCCGGCCGAGGCCGTGCTGGACCTGCAAGCCAAGCTGCGCGCCTCTCCGCCGCCCCAAGGCATCGACGTGGTCTGGACCGGGGAGGGGGAATGGAAGATCACCGTGGATGTCTTCCGGGATCTGGGGCTGGCCTTTGGCGCGGCCATGGTCGGGATCTATCTGCTGCTGGTGGTCCAGACAGCGTCCCTGGCCCTGCCCCTGTTGATCATGACCGCCATCCCGCTGACCCTGATGGGCATCATGCCCGGATTCTGGCTGCTGAACCTGCTCACCGGCCGGGAGGTGGACGGTTTCGCGGACCCGGTCTTTTTCACGGCCACGGCCATGATCGGGATGATCGCCCTGGGCGGGATCGTGATCCGCAACTCCCTGGTGCTCATCGACTTCATCCGGGCCGCCGTGGAGCGGGGCCAGGACTTCAGGGATGCCGTACTCCAAAGCGGGGCCATCCGCCTCCAGCCCATCGTACTCACCGCCCTGACCACGGCCCTGGGCGTCTGGCCCATCACCCTGGACCCGGTCTTCTCCGGCCTGGCCTGGGCCCTGATCTTCGGCCTGATCGCCTCCACGGTCTTTACCCTGGTACTGATCCCCGTGGCCTACTACGTCCTGTTCCGGAACAGATCATAGAAGCCGAAATATCTGGAACTATTGTATCTACTCAGCACATTTCACCTCCGCTCTTGTTCCGGCAATCGGGGTCGGTATCGGTATCGGAATCGAAACAGGAAAAATTAAGAACGCATCCCAGCGTTTTCGATCCCGATTCCGATTCCGACCCCGACAGCAGCATTGCTTTGTGCTGAGTAGTTACGAACTATTTTGAGAAACAGGCCCTAATAAAAACGACCCGCGCTGTCTTCCAGGGTACGTCCCTGGAGGGCGGAGGCGGCCAGGCGCCCGTAGAGGCCTTGGGGGTCTTCGGCTTTCAAGTCTTCCAGAACGGCTTTCCATTCGGCGTGGTTCTGGGCGCGCTGATAGAGTTGAGCCAGACGATAGCGGCTCATGCTCCAGTCCGGGTCGGAACGGTCGATGAGTTGGTCCAGTTCCAAGGCCCAGGCCAGGGCTTCCTGGAGCCGACCGGTGCGTTCCGTGACCTGGGTCAGCCAGGTTACGGCATCCCTGATCTTGCCGGGGTCCTCCCGGTCCAGCAGCAACAGGCTCAGAGCTTCCTGGGCGTAGAGGTAAACGCGTTCGAAATTTTCCTCCTGCATGGCCGTGCGGGCCAGAAAGTACAGGGCATAGCCGCGCTGGGCGTCGGTCAGGTCGAAGTCTTCGGCCAGCCCGCGCCAAAGCGGCCGGGCCTCCTCGGAGCGGCCCAGGTTTTCCATGGCCAGGGCCACGGAATAGGTCAGCTCCCGCCGCTGCGGCCCGGGCAGGTCGTCCCGTAGTGGAGCCAGGTCCACGATGCGCGTCCACTCCTGCTGTTCCAGAAAAATTCCCAGAATCAACTCCAAAGCCGCGATTTGCAGCTCCTTGGGCGTGTCCTCCCGAAGGTAGGGCCTGGCCAAGGCAATGGCCTGCTCCAGATCGCCGGCCCTCCAGTAAGCCATGGCCAAGCCGAGCTGGGTGCTTGGAGACAACTCGTCCAGCAAGTCGTGGAGAAAGACATTCTCGTCCCACTGCTCCAAAATCTCGGGATATCGTCCGTCCGCCGCGTTGCGCTCCACCAACTGCGTGAACGCTTCGGTCCCTACTTCCAAAGCCTTGGGAACCAGAGAATGGTTGGGTTGATTCGCCAAGAACTCACTGACGACCATCAAGCTGTCCTCGAGCCGCTTGTTCCATATCTGCCAGATGGCCAGCTTGATCGTGGCCACCGCGGCCAGGGGGCTGTCAGGGTGTTTGGAAATAATTTCAGAATAAACCTCCGCGGCCCTGCGCGTGGCAAACATATCGTCCAGACTGGGTTCATCATGGATCCCGCCCTCCACCAGACGCATCTTGGCGATCAAGCCGCCCTCCTGGTCCGGAAAGAGCTCCGCGGCCCGTTCAAAGACTCGTCTGGCCGGATCCGACTGCCCGGAAAGCAGATAGATGTCCCCGATCCGGGCCAACAGCATATGAGCTTCCGGGGTGTCCGGCATCAGGTTGTAATAGGTCAGCAAACGCTGCTTCGCGGAGTCCAGCGCGTTGACGCGCAAGGCGATGATTCCGGCCAACTCCAGCAGTTCGGGTTCGTCGATATAGTATCTGGGCCAGCGCTTCTCCATAAAATCCATGATCTGGAATGCCTGTTCGTCATAGCCCAGGGCGTTCAAGGCCTTGGCCAATCCCACCGAGGATTGCTGGGCGATGGAGTGCTCCGGATGATTCTGAACCACGATCTGGAAGTGATCCGCGGCTTGATCGTAGTCCCCCCGTTCCAGAAAAAACTGTCCGAGATAGTACTCCGCGGTGGGCACAAGAGGATCATGGGGATAGTCGCGCTTGAGCACGTTGAAATACGCCTTGGCCTCCGGCAGGTTGTTCACCCGCAAATGAAGCACTCCCAGGTTGCGTAAGGCCAGGGCGGTCCTCTGGGATTTTGGGTTGAAGTTCATGGCCCGTTCATAGGCGTGGGCGACGGGTCCGAAATTATCGGCCAGATCAGCCTGGTGCAGACCGAACAAGGCGTCGCCGATGTTGTAAAGCACCTCCTCCCGCACCGCGTCCGACAGGTCCGGCAGATTGGAAAGAGCACGCAAGGCCTCGATGGCCACATCGAACTCCGAATTCATCATCGCTGCTCTGGCCGATGACAGCAACCGCTGATATTTCGCGTCCGGGTCCTCGGCCCGCTCCGGCGCGAAGGGAGCGGGAGAAGGCTCCGGCTCCGGAGGCGATTCGAGCTGGTCCGGCAGGGCGTCCGGTTCCTCCGCGACCTCCGCGACCTCCGCGGGCGACTCAGGAACCGCCTCTACCGCGGGAGCAGATTCGGCGTCTTCCTCACGCGCCGTCTCGGCTTCCATCACCGGCTGACGGAGAATAGGCTCCCGGCGCATCGCAGGTTCAGCTTGCCGCGTGACATCGGGCACGACCGGGAGCGGTTCAACCATTGGTTCAGTTGGTGGGTCGGTTGGTGCTTCCGCTGGGGGCTCGGTTTGTCGCTCAACGGCTCGTTCAGCGATCGGAGCCACTGGGGCTGCTTGTTCCGGGCCGACACGCGAAATCGGAGAGCGAACCGCGCTCAGATCCTGGGTCTGGTCCTGGGGCTGGTCCTGGGTCTGTATCCGCGGAGAAACGGTATCCGACGCGGACGTGGGAGGAGCGGACGGCTCAATCTGTTCGGGAACAGCGGCGCGGATCGGTGCCCGGACTTGAGGTGTTTCATCCGTAGCCGTGGAAATCGGATCGGCCATGGAGACCGGGTCGTCGGTTTCGTCTTCCGGACGTTCCCGCAGTGGCCGACGAATCTCCCCCGTCATGCTGTCTGCAGGCGGCTCCGCCCTCGGGACGATCCGCTGGTCGGGCATCTCGCTCGGTTCAATGGACGCCCGAGCTTGGGAAGAAGGAGGTGGAGGAGCGGCAGGGGGTGGTTCCGGAGGGCTTACCGCCGGGACCTCGGAAGGTTCGGGAACAGGTCCCGGGGCTGGTTCGGGGGCTGGTTCGGGGCGAGCCGGAAGCGCTGGAGGCGCTGAGGGGGCTGGGCGCGGGGCGGTGTCCCGCCAGCGATTGCCCAAAGGGTCCGGGAAAAAGTCCACCAGCAACAGACCGGTGGAGGGATTGAATTGCGAGACGAAACCAAAAGCCTCGGTGCTTGTGCGCACCACGAGACCGGCAGGGTCCCGGAGAAAGGCCGTCAACAGCCGCGATCCTGCGGGAGAGGGCAGGACCAGCTCAGCCAGCTCACTTTGGCCCACGCCGGACAGTTCCAGCCGGACGACCCGGCCGTCGACACGACGCACCAGAGGAGCGGTCGGAGTCGTCGTGGTGTCCACCGGCAACTGTAATGTCACCTGCTCCCGCTGTGGATACTGTCGCAGGCTCATCTCCAAAGCCAAGACGGGTCCGACCCCGAAAGCAAGAACGAGTGCCGCCGCAATCCCGCACACGATCCAGAACGCAATCATCGCGCTCCAGGCTGATGCCGCCGGTGCGAAACAGCAGGGCCGCCGGGTTCGCGGACGTCGTCGTGAAGCGGCTACATGGGGCTGGCTGGGATATACGGGCATGATGTCTTGAAAACCGACAGTTTCAGCATCGGAAACAAAAGAGTTTCCGGATGGAAACTACCTAGCAAAAAGCATGCTGAACCATGAAGAAGAGAAATAATCTCACTGCTCAGTCAGGCAAGACCGAGGCGTCGTCATGCCTGCGGTCAGCCGTTGGCGGCGTTGCGCTTCTTGAGCTTTTCGATCAGCGTGGTGCGCTTGATTCCCAGCAGTTCCGCCGCCTGATTTTTGACGCCCCCGCATTCCTCCAGGGCTTCCTGAAGCAGGCGGTCTTCGATCTCGTCCATGAACTCCTTCAACCCTCCGCTCTGACCGCGCAAATCCACCAGGGTCGGCCAGGCAAAGCCTTCCAGGGCGAGTTTCGGCTTCCGCTTCGGAACCTCATGGCCCACGAACTTCAGGATTTTTTCGGGCAAATCCTCCGGAGCGACTTCATTGTTCTCGCACAGAATGGAAATGCGCTCCATGAAATTTTCCAATTCCCGGACATTTCCGGGCCAAGGGTAGGCTATCAGAAAGTCCTGGGCCTTGGGCGACAAGCGCAACAACTCCCGATGTTTTTGCTCGCAGAACACGTTCAGAAAGTGCTTCCCCAGCAAGATGATGTCGTCGTCGCGTTCGCGCAGCGGGGGAAGGTGGATCGGAATCACGTTCAGACGATAGAACAGGTCCTCCCGGAACCGCCCCTGGGCCACCTCCTGCTCCAGGTCCCGATTGGTGGCCGCGACGATACGCACGTCCACCTTGGTGGTCACGGTCCCGCCGACCCGTTCGAATTCCTTTTCCTGGATCACCCGCAGGATCTTCACCTGCAGGGTCAGGTCCAGTTCCCCGATTTCATCCAGAAAAATCGTTCCGCCGTCGGCCATTTCGAAGCGGCCCATCCGGGATCGAATGGCATGCGTGAACGCGCCTTTCTCATGGCCGAACAACTCGGATTCGAGCAGGTCCCTGGGGATGGCGCCGCAGTTGATGGGCACGAATGGCTTACCCTTGCGCTTGCTGTTGGCGTGCAGGGCGCGCACCAGCAGTTCCTTTCCAGTCCCGGATTCTCCGGTGACCAGAACGGTGCTGTCCGTGGGCGATACCTTGGCCAGCACGCCGAACACCTGCCGCAGACTGGGGCTCTCCCCGATGATTCCGGTCCGATCAACGCCCATGACGGAATACTCCTGAGTACTCTACTGGAAAAATGCTGATAAAACAGTCCTTCATCCAAAGACAGGATACGTGTCAACGTTCTGACACAAAGTCAAGCCCTGAACGATTTTTCAAATACATGTCACGATCGGCGAAATGGAGGAAAAGCCGGTGATGCCAAAAACAATCCCGCGCTCGGCGGGAAGGGCCAAGCGCGGGCTGAAAGCACGGTGGGAGGGTGTGCGCTATTTGGTGTAGATCTTGATCTGGTTGGTGGACATTTCCTTTTGTCCCGGCGTTTTCTGCCCCGAGGTGATGATCACGTTGTCCCCGGACTGGAATACGGGAAACTCCTGCACGAAATTGGTGGCCCGGCTCATGTGGCTGTCCAATTGCGGCTTCACGAGGCGGGGATGGACCCCCCAGACGAAATTCAGGGCCCGCAGGACCCGGTCGTCGGTGGTCAGGGCGTAGATGGGCCGGGCCGGTCGGCGGCTGGAAATCAACCGGGCGGTGGTGCCCGTGGAGGAGTGGCAGACCAGGGCCTTGCTTTCGGCGTTGTCAGCCAGCAGGCAGGCGGCATAGGCCAGATACTTGGCGGGATTTTTTTCCTTCCTGGGGAAGTACGGCTCGCCCAGCCGCTCCAGATAATAGGCCTCCGCGTCCCTGGCGATATCGTGCATATAGCGCACCGCCTCCACCGGATTGTTGCCCACCGCGGTCTCCTCGGACAGCATCACGCAGTCCGCGCCGTCCAGAATGGCGTTGGCAACGTCCGTGCATTCAGCCCGTGTGGGAATGGGATTCGTGACCATGGACAAGAGCATCTGGGTGGCCACGATGGCCGGTTTCTGGGCATGGCGACAAGCCCGGAGGATTCTTTTCTGGATGATCGGCAAGGCCGAAAGCGGACACTCCAGGCCAAGATCGCCCCGGGCGACCATCACCCCGTCGGCCAGAGCCAGGATGGATTCCAGATTGTCCACGGCGTTCTGACGCTCCAGCTTGGCGATCACCGGAATCCAAGCGCCCTGCTCTCGGATCACTTGCTGCAGGTCGGCCACATCCGAGGCTTCCTGTACGAAGGACAGGGCCACGGCATCAATGCCGATCTCCAAGGCTTCGCGTACGTCCTTACGATCTTTGTCCGTCAGCGCCTTGATCGAAAGATTTTTCCCGGGAAAGGAAATGCCCTTATGCGAGGTCAGATAGCCCCCGTTCTGAGCCTCCAGCTCAAAAAGTTCGTTCTCCTGAATTACTCGGGAGACGCGAAACTGGAGCATGCCGTCGCTGAGGTTCACCGGCATGCCCACCTGGAGGCCTTGCAACAGGGCCGGAATCTCCAGGCTGATATAGGGAGCGGACCCAGGGCGCTTTAGCTCCAGAGGCCCCAAAAGAACGTGGCCTCCCTTGTTCACTTGCAGCGGCGAGCCATCCACGTCGCCGATGCGCACCTTGGGGCCGCAAAGATCAGCCATGGCGGTCAAGGGTAATTCCAGTTCTCCCTCCAGGCGGCGGATCATCTCCATGGCTGGGACAAAAAACTGGGCGTCGGCATGGGAGAAATTCAGCCGAAAAATGCGGACCCCATGCTGAACCATGGCCTTCATTACGTCGTAGTTCAGCGAAGCCGGACCGAGGGTGGCGACAGTCTTGCAGTGCATTGCGTTTCTCCTTTGTGGATCGAAACCAAAAAACACGGTTGTTGTGGATCAGGCTAAAGTTCAGCTCCCTTCCAGGACCAACCACCAGGATCCGGCTATCACAGCCAGGGCGACCAAAAGCAGGTGATTCTGGCGGGTTTCGCTGACGTGGCGCGGCCCCATCAGGGTATAGGCGATTCCCAGAACGAACCCCACCACGCAGCCCATCAGGTGCGCCCCAATGTCGGTCTGCACGTCGCTGCCCAGCATGGCCAGCAGCCCGAAGGCCGCGCCGACGGGGAGCAGCCACGACCTGGGGCCGGAATATTCCGCACCCTCCATGGGAAAAACGCGGACCCCTCCCAGCAGACCCACAGCCGCGAAAACCGCGGTGGAAGCCCCGATGGAGAGAAAGCCGGTTTGGTGCAGCCAGGCATTGAGCAGATTCCCGCCGGCTCCGGCCAGAACGATCAGCAGCCAGGCCGCGCCCACGCCCACTCTCCGGCACAGAAGTGTGCCGAAGACCGCGATGCCCAGCATGTTTCCAGCCAAATGCCGTGCGTCGGCGTGCAGCGTCAAAGCGGTCACCGTGCGCCAGTATTCGCCTTCGAGAATCCGGGCCGCGTGGGCTCCGGCCTCCATGATCATGGCTTCATGGGCCCCGTTGCGGGAAGTGACCAGATGGAAAACCAGAAGCAACAGAGCCGCCGCTGCTCCGGTCAGAGTTTGCGGCGGTGGGGGGAGGAATGGGGCAGGACGTTGCCGGTGATCTTCCAGAAGGGGATTTTCGAGATTGAACTGTTCGATTTCCGTCACGGCCCGGGAAACGTCCCGCTCCAGGACTTCCAGAGTCCACCCCCAGCCGGAACGACGGAAACGGTAGGGAATTCCCGCCGCGGCCAGGACCAAAGCGTACCGATCCGCCTGGTGCGAAGTCAAATTGTCCCAGAGTGAGCGGGGCTCGTCCTGGGCGGTGAAGTCATTCACGCACGCAGATCCAAGACGGTTCCGGTCATGTCGTCCCAGGCGCGAACCATGGCCACGTTGGCTTCAAAAGTCCGCTCGTCCCGGATGGAATTGACCATTTCCGTGACCAGTTCGGTGTTGCTGCCCTCGGTCAGCCCCCAGACCGTGTTCAGCATCCCGTCCTCGTCCACCTTTCCTTCCAGCGCGGGCATAAGCGGGCCGGGAGAGGTGTCCTGGTCGATGCTTTGCGGCCTGACGCCGTAGCCGTCAGGTCCGGTTTCCAAGGACAACCGCGATGCCTTGAATTCCGGGGTGTTCATGTTGGCCACGTTGTTCGCCCCGATCTGCCGGGACAAGCCGATGGCCTGCATGGCCTGGATATTGGGGGATATGTTCATGTTCGGCTCCTTGTCCCGAGGTTCGGCGGTTCAGGGCGGTGCCGCTCGACGCATACTGCAGGTTTTGAGTCTACCCGAGTCGACCTTGCTTTTCAAATCCACTCGAGGACAGCCAAGGCAATTTTGTTCTCGATTCTCACGCGCTATCGGATCGGTATCGAAATCGTGATCGAAATCAATAACGCGAAAAAGCCTGTTGCTCCCATGCCTTGAGCTTGGTTTGGTCGAGGCTATTCAGACTTCGATTTCGATTTCGATTTCGATTGTTGAGCCAGCTACCCCTTTGCTTGGGCGAGGGAACGCTCGATCCGGGCGTAGGCGCTGTGGTTGTGGATGGATTCCTGGCTCTCTACTTCAACGCGGTACCACAAAAGCTGGTCCAGGCGTTCCAGGCCGCGGGAAACGTTGCGGACCACGTCTTCCACGAAGCAAGGTTGTTCAAAAGCGTTGTCGATGATCCGTTTCTCGTCCTCGCGCTTGAGCAGCGCGTAAACTGGAGAGGAAGCGGATTCCTGGGCCAGTTCGATCAGGTCTTCCAGCCAGATCAACCCCTTGTTCCGGGTCCGAATCCGGACCATGGCCCGCTGGCTGTGAGCGCCCCGGTCGCAAATGGCCAAGGAGCAGGGGCATACGGTCATCACCGGGACCTCCACTTCCAGGCCGAACAGCAGCCGACCGTCCTGGTGTTCCCCGACCACCCGGCAGTGATAGTCCATCCGGGACCGGCTGCCGCTGGCCGGCGCGGACCGTTCCAGGAAAAAGGGAAAACAAAAGCTGATCCAGGCCTTCCGGGCGTCCAACCGGTTCTGGATGTCGCCCAGCAGGTGCTTCAGGTTCGGATAATCCAAAACACCGGACCACGCCTGCAGGGCCTCCACGAACCGGCTCATGTGGGTGCCCTTGAAGCGGGCCGGCAAATCCACGCCCATTTCCACCTGGGCCACGGTGTGCTGCCGCCCCTGGGCCCGGTCCAAAACCGCGAGCGGAAAGTTTACGTGCCGGATGCCGACCCGGTCGATGTCCACGGGGACCGAGGCCGGGGTGTTCTGAACGTCGTCGAGCATGTGGCCCGGCACTACTCCAGGTTCTTGCCGGTGGTGGTCAAGTTCAAGGTGCCGTGTTTGACTCCCTTGGTGGCGGTCAGCTTCGCGCCCAAGTCGCGCAAGCGCTCGCCAGTGCCGCGCAGCACAAGAATTTCCATGCAATTGTGGTGATCCAGGTGGACATGCTGGGAAGTCACGATGATGTCCAGGTAGTCGTGCTGTAATTCGGTCAACTTCTGAGCCAAATCGCTTTGGTGGTGATCATAGACCATGGTCAGCGTGCCCGCGGTTTCCCCGTCCAGGTCCTCCCACTCCTTTTGAACCAGCATATTGCGGATCAGGTCGCGGATGGCCTCGGACCGGGTCTGGTAGGATCGCTCATCGCACAGCGCGTCAAATTTTTCCAGAAGATCGGAATCCAGTGAAACTCCGAATCGAATCGTCTTACCCATGCTCCACCTCGTTTTTTTGTGCTTCCCAAATATTGATGTTCACCGTGTACCCTTCGGTCGGCACCGCCTTGCGCGTGGCCCGGCGCACCTCCCAGCCTGCTTCCCGCAACAGTTCCCAGGCTCCGGTGGAAACGCTGCGCTCCGGCTCGGCCAGCCACACGCGACCGCCGGGAGCCAAGACATGTTCAAAAAGACGCATCAAGGGCTGGGCGAACCGTTGTTCATAAAAGATGTCCGCCCCCCAGATCAGGTCGAAACAACGCGGTTTAAGGCCGGGCCACCGCCAGTCCATCTGGACCCAGAGCGGAGAAAAAGCCACCCGGTTCTCCCTGGTGTTCGCCCGGGCATAGCGCAGGGCGTCCTGAATGTAGTCCAGTCCCACCACCCGTGCTCCGGCGTCCGCGGCCAGGCAGGCGCTCAGCCCCAGACCGCAGCCCACATCCAGGCAGGACTTCCCCTGAATCCGGTCTCGACACCGGTCCAGCCATTCCACCAACAACAAACTGGCCGGCCACAACTCCACCCAGTAAGGAATCCGCTCATCCGGTCCGAAATCCGCCTCGCCCATCTGTTGCCAAAGCGCTTCCAGATCCCCGGGACGATAAACGGCCCAGGATCGCTTCGCGACATTGATCCGCAGACATTGCGCCGCGGCGACCAAGGCCGCGTGGCGCGTCGCGTCGTCGGCTCGGGTTGGAAACGACGTGGAGTTCACGGGGAGCAATATCCCCGCTCCCGGGGGGCCTCCACATCGCACACGACGTCTTCGCCCTTATTGGAGAGAATAAAACCTTTCTCTTTCTTGCCGGAGGAGTCGCCGGATTGGATTTTCAGAATATAGCCATGCAGATAGAGAAATTCCAGGTCATCCGCCCGACAGCCCGCCTCGGCCTCCTTGCGCGGAAAGATGCCCCCTGACTTGCTCAATCGGCAGAAATGATAGATGTCTCGCAGTATATCCACCTGATCCGGGGTCAGGCAGTGGCGTTCCGCGTGGAGCTGGATCGCGGCGTCCAAGGAGTCCAATCGGTACTTGGCCTCCAGCTTACGCAAGGTCCATTCGCCCTTGCGCGTCAACTTGAACCCGCGCACTTCTCCGCCACAGGGCATCATCAAGGTCACGGCCTTGACGTAGTCGTTGTCTTGCAGGCCCCGCAATTCCTTTGGATCGTAAATCAAGGCGTCCTTGAGCGGCAGACATCCCCCCTTGGATCCGACCTTGGTCAGCACGTGGATATCCTTGAGCATGTAAAACTGATTTTCCGTTACCTGCATGAATCATCATCCTCAAGAAGCCGATTCGCCGCGGCAAAGCCCCTTTCAGGGGGGCAATATGATTTCTTTTTGCTTATCCTCAAAGCTTGGTATATATCTTCGGTGTCGGCTTCTGGCAATGGCTGCCGCGATCTATTTTCATCAACATGTTGGTATTGTTCCAGAAGGAGGAATATACGATGTCCGTACGCATAGGAATCAACGGTTTTGGACGCATCGGACGGTACGTGGTGCGGCTGTTGGCTGAAAACAAGGATCTGCAACTGGCGGCGGTCAATGCCCGAGCGGACAACAAGGCCTTGACGCACCTGTTGAAGTACGACTCCGTCCACGGACGATTCAACGGAGACCTGGAAGCCAACAACGACGGGTTCCTGATGAACGGAAAGCAGATCAAAGTCACGCGCAACGGCCCGGGGGAATGGGCCTGGAAGGACCTGGGCGTGGACATCGTCCTGGAGACCACCGGCAAGTTCACCGACCGGGAAAGCTGTCAAAAACACCTGCAATGCGGGGCGAAAAAGGTGCTGATCAGCGCACCGGCCAAAGACCCGGACCTGACCGTGGTCATGGGAGTCAACGACAACGTCTACGACCCCTTCACCCACCATATCGTGTCCAACGCCTCCTGCACCACCAACTGTCTGGCCCCGACGATCAAGGTGATCAGCGACGCTTTCGGCTTCGAGTACGGCCTGATGACCACGGTCCACTCCTACACCATGAGCCAGCGCATCCTGGACGGCTCGCACAAGGACCCGCGACGGGGCCGGGCCGCCTGCATGTCCATGCTGCCCACCACCACCGGCGCGGCCCGGGCCGTGGCCGAAGTCCTGCCCGAAACCAAGGGCCGACTGGACGGGATGGCCATCCGCGTGCCCACGCCCAACGTCTCCATGGTCGACCTCGTGGCCCACACCACCAAGCCCACGGACAAGGACGCCCTCAACGCCGCCTTCCGCCAGGCAGCCGAAGGTCCGCTGAAAAACATCCTCGGCTACACCGAGGAACCTCTGGTTTCCGTGGACTACTACGGCAGCACCTTCGGCGGCGTGGTGGACGGCCCCTGCACCAGCGTGATGCGGGACAACATGGCCAAGATCATCGTCTGGTACGACAACGAGGCCGGATTCTGCAACCAACTGATGCGCCTGACCGCCAAAGTGGCCAAGTCATTGGGCTGAGTCCCCGCTCTCGAAAATCCACTCGTGCCCAGGGGGTGGAAAGGGAGAAGGCCGAAAAATGATTGGCGCGGCTTTAGGAAATCCGAACAGTGATATTCGTCCGGATGCCAAGCCCCGACTTTCACGCCCTTCCACCCTCTGGCTCCCGAATTCTGACTTCTGACTTTACACCTCCCCCATGCCCGACTTCGTTCACCTGCACTGCCACACCGAATACAGCCTGCTGGACGGCGCCATTCGGATCAAGGATCTTTGCGCCAAGGCCAAGGATTTCGGCATGAGTTCCGTGGCCATCACGGACCACGGCAATCTTTACGGCGCGATAACGTTCTACAAGACGGCCAAGTCCTTCGGCCTGAAGCCGATCATCGGCTGCGAGGTCTACGTGGCCCGGAACAGCCGGCACGACCGGGACGCCCGCTCCGCGTCCCAGGCCGGATACCATCTGGTGCTCCTGGCCCAGAACGAGACCGGCTACCGCAACCTGATCCGCCTCGTTTCCCAGGGCCACATGGAAGGCTTTCACTACAAGCCGCGGGTGGACAAGGAAATCCTGGCCCAGTGCTCCGAAGGGCTGATCGCCCTGTCCGCCTGCCTCAAGGGCGAGGTGCCCTACAAGCTGACCCATGAGGGCTTCGACGTCGGCCTGGAGACGGCCAGATTTTACGCCGACCTGTTTCCGGGGCGGTTCTACCTGGAAATGCAGGCCAACGGCCTGGCCGACCAGATCGTCCTGAATCAGCGGCTGCAGGAACTGGCCGAGGCGACCAGGCTGCCCTTGGTGGCCACCAACGACTGCCACTACCTGACCGCCGAGGACGTCCAGGCCCACGACATCCTGCTCTGCATCCAGACCAACGCCTGCGAGACGAGCGAGAAGCGGATGCGCTTCGACACCAAGGAGCTGTACTATCGCAAGCCCGAGGAAATGGAGGCCGCATTCGCCCATTGCCCCCAGGCCCTGGCGGCCACCGCGGAAATCGCCGAAGCCTGCAATCTGGAACTGACGTTCAACAAGCCTCATTTCCCGGCCTACAGCCTGCCCGAGGGCATGACCCTGGAAGAGGAGCTGCGCCGGGCCGCCCGCCAGGGGCTGGATGAGCGGCTGGCCAAAATCCGACCCGGCGCGGACCGCGAGGTCTACAACCAGCGGCTGGCCACCGAACTGGACGTGATTTGCTCCAAGGGCTTTGCCGGATATTTTCTCATCGTCCAGGACTTCATCAACTGGGCCAAGTCCCGGAACATCCCCGTGGGCCCGGGCCGGGGGTCCGCCGCCGGCAGCCTGGTGGCCTACGCCCTGCGGATCACGGACCTGGACCCCATCCCCTATAATCTGCTCTTCGAACGCTTCCTGAACGCCGAGCGGGTCAGCCTGCCGGATATCGACGTGGATTTCTGCTTTACCCGGCGCGAGGAAGTGCTCAAATACGTTTCGGAAAAGTACGGCCAGAACAACGTGGCCCAGATCATCACCTTCGGCCGGATGAAAGCCCGGGCCGCTGTCCGCGACGTGGGCCGGGCCCTGGGGCTCAAGCCCTCGGAAACGGACAAAATCGCCAAGCTGGTTCCCGGCTCCCTGGGCATGACCATTGCCAAGGCCCTGGAGCAGGAGCCGGATCTGAAGAAGCTGGCTGAAACCGACCCCACGGTGGGCCGGTTGATCGATATTTCCCTGCGTTTGGAAGGATTGGCCCGGCACGCCTCCACCCACGCCGCGGGCGTGGTCCTCTCGGACCGGGCCATGGTGGAACACGTTCCGCTGTGCGTAGGCAAGAAGAAGGAAACCGTCACCCAGTGGGACATGAAGTGCGTGGAGAGCGTGGGGCTGATCAAGTTCGACTTTCTGGGCTTGAAGACCCTCACCGTGATCCAGGACGCCGTGGACCTGATCCGCGAGGGCGGCAAGACCCCGCCGGACATGGCCCACCTGCCCCTGGACGACTCCGAGACCTTCAAGCTGCTCTGCGAAGGCCGGACCGAGGGCATCTTCCAGTTGGAAAGTTCAGGGATGCGCCGGGTGCTCATGGATTTGCGGCCCTCCTGCTTCGAGGACGTCATCGCCCTGTTGGCCCTGTACCGTCCGGGTCCGCTGGAAAGCGGCATGGTGACCACCTTCATCCGTTGCAAGCACGGCCAGCTCCCGGTGGAATACCTGCTGCCCCAGCTGGAGCCGATTCTCAAGGACACCTACGGGGTGATCCTCTACCAGGAACAGGTCATGAAGATCGCCTCGGACCTGGCGGCCTACTCCCTGGGCGAGGCGGACATCCTGCGCCGGGCCATGGGCAAGAAGGACCCCCAGGTCATGGCCCAGCAGCGCTCCCGGTTCATGCAGGGCGTGCGCGAGAACGGCCTGCCCGAGGTCAAGGCCGCCCAGATTTTCGACCTGATGGAAAAGTTCGCCGGGTACGGCTTCAACAAGTCCCACAGCGCGGCCTATGCCCTGATCTCCTACCAGACCGCCTATCTCAAGGCCCATTATCCGGTGGAATTCATGGCCGCGTTGATCAGCTCGGAAGTGGACAACGCGGACAAAATTCTGCGTTATCTCAACGACTGCGGGGAGATGGACATCTCGATCCTGCCTCCGGACGTGAACCACAGCCAGGCCCGGTTCAGCGTCGAGGAGGACAAAATTCGCTTCGGTTTGTCCGGAGTCAAGAACGTAGGCGAGGAGGCCATCCGGGAAATCATCCAAGGCCGGGGTGAAGGGCTCTATCGTGGGCTGACCGATTTGTGCCAGCGGGTGAATACCCGCAAGGTGACCAAGCGCGTCCTGGAATACCTGATCAAGAGCGGCGCTTTTGACTCCATCCATCCCGGACGGGCCAGGGTGCTGGCCGGAGTGGATACGGCCATGGCCACGGCCCAAAAACGGGCCAAGGAAAAGAAGCGCTCGCAAATGTCGCTGTTCTCCTGTCTGCCCGGCGGAGAGAACATGGCCCTGGAACTTGTCTGCGGCCTGGATCCGGTAGGCGACGGACCGGAACCGGAGTGGAGCGACGAAGAAAAATCTCGTTTTGAAAAGGAAGCCCTGGGATTTTTCCTGACCAGCAACCCGTTGCGTCCATTTCGTGAAGAAGCCCGCCGACTGGGAGTGCGCACGATCCAGGAATGTCAGGAGCTGTCCAAGAAGACCGAGGTTCGTTTGGGTGTCTTGGTCACCGGGATCAAGGAATTCCAGACCCGCAGGGGCGACAAGATGGCCTTTTGTCAGATCGAGGACCTCACCGGCATGGCCGAGGCTACGGTCTTCGGGGATGTCTACTTGCCGGCCAAGAGTCACTTTCAAAGCGACCGCCCGCTGCTCCTGGAAGCTCGGATCAGCGATTACGAGGGCCGAGGGGACGCAGGCTCGGAGAACGCTTCCCAACAGCTCAAGCTGGAGGTGTTACGGGTCAGTCCCCTCGGCGAGGCCTGCGCCCGCAACGACGAACCGGTGCATCTGCGCATCGAGCGCGCCGACCTGGCCAAGGACGACCTCGTGGAACTGCAACGGCTCTTCGAAAAGCACGCGGGCCAGACACCGGTCCGAGTGGTCCTGGACCTTCCCGAGGGCCGATGCATTCTGCAGCTCGGGCCCCAGCATCAAGTGTCGCCGGGCCCGCAGTTCTGGAAGGACGTGACCGCCTGGCACGACGCCGGGTCGCCCGCCTCCGCGACCGCCGACCTGAGCAGGTGATTGACCATGCCCCAAAAAATCTGGCGACTGACCGTCACCGACCACTTTAGTTCCGCGCACCAGTTGCGCCATTATCAGGGCAAATGCGAATCCCTGCACGGCCACAATTTCGCTGTCCAGGTCCAGGTCCAAGGCCGCGACTTGGACCCAAAGCTGGGCATTGTGATGGATTTTCAGGAACTCAAGTCCCTGCTCAAACAGGTCCTGGCCGAACTGGACCACCGCAACCTGAACGAGCTGCCCGAGTTCACCGAAATCAACCCCTCCTCGGAGCACCTGGCCCGGTATATTTATCACCGTCTCGCGGCCCTGCTGCCCGGACCCGGAGCAACCATGCACGCCGTTTCCGTGGCCGAGGGTCCCACCTCCATCGCCACGTATTCGGAGGAATGACATGCGGCTGGTGGTGCAACGGGTCACGTCCGCCTCGGTGAGGGTGGAAGGCGAACCGGTGGCGGCCATTGACCTGGGCCTGCTGGTCCTGGTCGGGCTGGGACGCGAAGACGAGGCCGAGCCGACGCCCTCGCCCATGCTGGCCCGGATGGCCCGCAAGCTGGTCCAGGTCCGGATCTTCCCCAATGAGATCGGAAGACTTGACCGGGACGTGGCGGATGTGGGAGGTCGAATCCTGGCCGTATCCCAGTTCACCTTGCACGCCGACTGCCGCAAGGGCCGCCGTCCTTCACTCCACCCTGCCGCGGATCCCCGCCGGGCCGAAGCCTTGTTCACGGCCTTCGTTGCCGAACTGGAGTCCCTGCTGCCCAACCGGATCGTCACCGGACGCTTCGGCAGGGAAATGGACGTGGCGCTGCGCAACTGGGGGCCTCTGACCCTGGTCTGGGACTCCCTGGATGTTTAGCAGTCCGTTGAAAACTCCCCATTGCGACGTCGCCGCAAAAAGTTCAAACTCTCACGTATCAAGAAATACGCTTCGACCTTGCACTTCTTTTGCTCCTTGCACTTGGGGTTTTTGAACGGACTGCCGGTAAAGGATTTTATCAATACAGTTAGCCGTTTGCTTCCGTGGACTCCATGATAACACCGCACCAGGACACTCGACAAAACGTCCATCCGAACGTCCATCCGAACGTCCATCCGGGCGTCCATCCGGGCGTGGATGCCCTGATCAGCGTTATGATCGTGGACGACTCCATGACGGTGCGGCACTACCTGGAGCAGATCCTCCAGGACGAATACCGGATCCGCTCCTGTCGCGACGGCGTCGAAGCCCTGGAAGCATACCGGGAAGACCGCCCGGAAATCTGCGTCCTGGACATGAACATGCCCCGAATGGGCGGCCTGGAAGTGATCCGCAATATTCGCCGGGAATTCCGGGATCAGGATCTGTTCATCCTGGTCCTGACCTCCGAGGACTCCCTGGAACAAAAGTCAGAGGCCCTGCACCTGGGCGCCAACGATTATCTGGTCAAGCCCTTCGACACCCTGGAGTTGCTGGCCAGGATTCGCGTCGCCGAACGTCAGGTCCGCCTGACCCGCGGTCTGCGCCAAGCCTACGAGATCATGCACCGGGAGATCGAGGAAATCGCGCGGCTGCAACGTCGCCTCCTGCCCACCGCATCCCCTTGTCACCCCGGAATCACGGTCCAGAGCCTTTATCTGCCTTCGTCCCAAGCCAGCGGAGATTACTTCGATTACTTCTCCCTGCCCGACGGTGGACTGCGGGTGGTTATGGCCGACGTCAGCGGGCACGGGGCCAAGGCCGCGTTCATCATGTCCATGGTCCGGGCCATGGTCCGCTTTTCCGGCGCTCCGTCCCAAAGCCTGACTGAACTGGTAGAACTGATCAACGAGCAGTTGCGCAGATTCGCCGGGGAAGACGGGGATTTCATCACCCTGCTCGTGGCGGATGTCCGGGCCGACCTGTCCGCCCTGGACTACATCAACGCCGGACATGTCCCGGGCATGGTGCTGCGTCGCGGAGCGGTTCCGGAACAGTTGCCGGCAAGCATGCCCGCCCTGGGCGTTTTTCCTTGCGCCGCGCCCCCGAAGACCGTCGAGCTGGAAGGCGAGACCGTGCTTTTTTTCTTTACCGACGGCTGCTATGAATGGGAGATCAGGCACGGGGAGCTCTTCGGTCTGGAACGATTCATGAAACGGGCCGCCGAGTTCGTCGGTCGCCCGGACTGCGTTCTCGGGGACCTGTTTTTCGGTTTAGGTTGTTCCCAAACCCCTCGGCTCGGCGACGACGTCAGCGCCCTGCGGGTGGGGCTGCGCGGCCCGGGATCACGATGACGAACCACCCCGCGGCCTCATAGCGCCCGCGCGTTCAGGCATTCATTAACAGGAGAAATCATGGCCGACTTGCACCATGAACCAATGACCAACTGGACCAAGGTGTCCCTGTCCGGAAAAATCACCTACGAGGTGACCCAGGCGATGAAGATCCAGGCCGAAACCATCCTGACGGAAATGGGCGAACGGCCCATCCTGGTCTGCGATCTCGGTCGCGTCACGTTTCTGGACAGCTCCGGAATCGGGTTTCTGGTCTTTCTAAACAACAAGGTTCGTCAGCGGGACGGCTGTTTTTATCTGTACCAACCCAATGAGGTGGTCGTGAAAACCCTGGAATTGGTCCAACTCCTGGCCTTCTTCGAGCTCATCGAGAACGAATCCGAACTGATCACGCGCCTCCCGATGTAGACGGGACGTTTTATCGCGAGTGGAGATGCCATGATTTTTGTTTTGAAGCATCACTTTGATCCGGATTTCAACCACCTGAACATCAAGCCCAAGGCACGGGGCAACGAACGGGTGGACCACCTGAACCGCGACTACGTCCACAACGTGGTGGTCGGACAGATCCTGGCCGAACTGGTCCAGATAGCCGACGACGAAGCAGGCCGGCATGATTCCCGATTCATTCTGAACCAACCTGTTTTTCCCGTCGGCGCGAACACCGAGGTCGACCCTCGGAACGTCAACTTCCTGCTGGCCACGGCCAACGGATACGTCTATTACGACCCGGACGGGCGGATCTCCGTCAAAACCCTGCTCAATGTCCGCCGGGACGTGGATTATGCCACGGGTAACATTTCCTTTGTCGGAGATGTTGTGGTGCATGGTTCGGTTCGCTCCGGATTCAAGGTCAAGGGTCGGAACATCCTGGTCAAAGGGACGGTAGAGGCCGCGTCCCTTGATGCCTCCCAATCCATCCGGGTGGAAGCTGGCATCAAAGGGGACAAGCAGGCCGAATTGAAGGCCAAAAACAGCATCAAGGTCAGGTTTTGCGAAAACGCCCTGATCAGTGCCGGCAAAAACGTTCTGGTGGAAAGCGTCTGCCTGCATTGCAAGGTGCTGGCGGGCAACGCCCTGGCCGTTGGCGACAGGCTTATCGGGGGTGAAGTGGTCTGCGGGCGATTGGTCCGGGTCGGCGCCCAACTGGGCGGCGGGGTGAGCACCACGACCACCATCTCCCTGGGCTATGATCCGTTTTTAATGCAAAAAATCAGCGACATGGAAAGCACGATCCGGACACTGAAAGCTCGTCGGGAATCCCTGGGCGCACGGAACAAGCAAAGCCAGGCCGAAGCGAAGCTGATTGGGGAACTGGACCATAAACTGTCGATTCTGGACAAGCAGCGCTTCGCCTATTCCGAACGGATCTCCGTTTCGGATCTGGCTTCATGCGCGGTGATCGTGCCCGGACAAATCAGGCCGGGAGTTGAGCTCAGCATCGGCCAAGCCTTTTTGTCCATCTCCGACACTGTTTCCAACGTCAATCTGACGCTGCGCGACGGACAAATCGAAGTGACGTTCCCCGCGGAACCAAAAAAAGAGAAGACCTCCTAGAACTATGGATATCGGAACCCTGCTCGGCTTGATCAGCGGCGTCATCTTCGTCTTCATCGCCATCATGCTCGGCGGCGACTTCATGGGCTTCGTCAACGCCCCGTCGGCGCTGATCGTATTAGGCGGCACCGTTTCCGTAACCTTCATCATGTTCCCCATGGGCGTGGTGCTGGGATCGTTCAAGGTGGCGCTGAAAGCCTTTTTCTCCAGAAGCCCCAACCCCAAGCTCGTCATCGACGAGGTGGTCGCCCTGGCCAACCTGGCCCGCAAGGAAAGCCTGATCGCCCTGGAACGAGCCACGATTTCGGACAAGTTTTTGAAAAAAGGCGTGATGCTGATCGCCGACGGCACCGAGGAGCGGCTGGTCCGGACCATCCTGGAGACCGAACTCAGCTTCACCCAGCAGCGCCACCGCCAGGGGCAAGGCGTGTTCAAGGGCATGGGGGCCATGGCTCCGGCCTTCGGGATGATCGGCACCCTGATCGGCCTGGTGAACATGCTCCAGGTTCTGGACGACCCCACGGCCATCGGGCCGGGCATGGCCCTGGCCCTGCTGACCACTCTTTACGGCGCCCTGATGGCCAATCTGGCCTTCATCCCCATTTCCAAAAAGCTGGAAGAACGCTCCCTGGAGGAAGTCACGATCATGGAAATGACCATGGAAGGGGTGATGTCCATTCTGCGCGGGGAAAACCCGCGCCTGATCCTGGAAAAGCTGGAGTCCTTCGTGCCCCCGGCCCTGCGCCAAGAATAGGGAAGTATTCGCGACGTTTCACGTTTTCAAGACGCCGACGCCATGCCCAGAAACAACACACCGCCCCAGGAAGAAGAAGGCGCCCCCTTGTGGATGGTCACCTTCGCCGACTTGATGTCGTTGTTGCTGACCTTCTTCATTCTGGTGCTCTCCTTCGCGAACATGGACATCGTCCGTTTTCGGGAGATGCTCGGCTCCATCCAGACCGCCTTCGGAGTCCAGGTCCAACGCCGGGAGGCGGACTACGTGGCCTTTTCCCCTTCGGAGTTCGAGCGCAAGGATCTGGAACTCAGCCAACAAAACGAGGAAGTCCTGAGCATGGTCGTTCAATTGCGGACCATCATGCAGGACGACGAGGCTCTGCAAAAAAGCATCGGCGTGGAAGCGGACGACGAGGGGCTGGTATTACGGGTGGACAGTGAATCCATGTTCGACGTCGGCTCCGCCGTGCTCAAACCCGAGGCCGTCCCGGCCCTGGAGGCGGCCATCAAGATTCTGCGCGATTACAACATGAACCTGGTCATCCGCGGTCACACCGACAATACGCCCGTCAGAACAGCGCAGTTTCCCTCAAACTGGGAACTCTCCTCGGCCCGGGCCACCGCGGCCCTGCGCTATATTATGGAACACGGCGGCTTTTCCCCCACCAGAATGCGGGCCGTGGGCTACGCGGACAGTCGGCCTCTGGTGCCCAACAATTCAGAAGACAACCGACGAAGAAATCGACGGGTCGAGTTCTATTACCACTCCCCGGACGCTCAATCCTGGTGACCCGCCCATGACCGACGCCCATCAATCCCCACCCTCGATCCCGACGCCCGCTTCCGGACTCGACACTCCCGCCCGCCCTATCGCCTACCGAGCCGAGGCCGTCCCCGGCGGCTCCGAAACCTCCTCCGCTACCCCTCCGGAAGACGTCCTGATTGTTTTTGACTCTGGCCGAAAATGGCGGCTCTGGGGACGCGACGGCAAGCGGCGAGAGGAGGATCTGGTCAGGACGGCGCTGGATGGCTCATCCCGCGGGCTGCCCGTGTTGCTGGGTTGCGGACTGGGCGTCGCGCTGCGCGAACTGTTGCGAACCACCTCCGGGCCGGTGGCCGTGGTGGATAAGGAGACGACGATCCAGGCCGTGACCGGCTCACGTGACTTGGTCGACGATCCACGGGTTCTCTGGGTGGACTCCTCAACTCCGGAAGAAGCTCTGGACGCTTTGACCCGCTGGCAGATGGAGCATGCCGGATTGCCGCTTCGCCCGGTGCTCATCCCGCTCTACGCCCGCCTGGATCCGGACCACTACAAGGTCATCCTGGCCCACCTGGAGGCCAGCTCGCGTTTCGACATCTGGGCCCGGGCCAACTACCCCAAATGCCGCGCCTGGCCGCCCCGGGTACTGCTGCTGACCAGCCAGTATTTTCTTTTGGGCGAGGTGATCGGGGCCTTCCAGCGCATGGACGTCCCTCACCGACTGCTGGAATTCACGCCCCGGGAAACCGGACGAACCGAATTCGTCCAGGATCTGCTCACCGCGATCCTGGAGTTCAAGCCGGATCTGGTCCTGACCATCAACCACCTGGGGGTGGATCGGGAAGGCGTGCTCATGGAGCTGCTGGAAAAGTGCCGCCTGCCCCTGGCCTCCTGGTTCGTGGACAACCCGCACCTGGTGCTCTACGTCTACACCAGGCTGGTCAGCCCCTGGACCACGATCTTCACCTGGGACGCGGACAACGTGGATTCGTTGCGGGCCATGGGCTTCGAGCACGTCCATTACCTGCCCCTGGGCACGGACATCCACCGCTTTCACCCGCCCGCCGACCCCGCGAGCCGTCCCGGCGCCTGTCCCGATTTTTGGCGGGCCCGGGTCTCCTTCGTGGGCAACTCCATGCTGGCCAAGGTGGCGGCCCGGCTCAAGGCCGGACACTTTCCCCGGCCCATGCTCCTGGCCTATCGCGATGTGGCCCGGTCCTTCGGGGATTCAACAGACGATAGTGTCCGGGAGCACCTGCGGATCGCCTTCCCAGAGGTTTTCCAATGCTTCGAGGCTCTGTCATCGGTGGAGGAACGGCTGGCTTTCGAAACCGCGATCACCTGGGAAGCCACCCGCCTGTACCGCAACCGCTGCGTCCGGAGCATCCTGCCCTTCCAACCGCTCATCGCCGGGGACAAGTACTGGAAGATCGCCCTGCGAGGCCGACCGGAAGCGTGGCGTTGGCACCCGGAACTGAGCTACTACACGGATCTGCCCCGATTCTATCCCTGCTCCGAGATCAACTTTAACTGCACCAGCATGCAGATGAAAGGCGCGGTGAACCAGCGGGTCTTCGACATTCCGGCCTGCGGTCAATTCCTGATCACGGATCAACGCCGCCAGATGGACGAGTTGTTTGAGCCCGGACGGGAGGTCGTGGCCTATGCAAACCCCGAGGAAATCCCGGACTTGATCGATTTCTATCTGCGCCGTCCCCAGGCCCGCGAAAAAATCGCCCGGGCCGCACGGAAACGAGTGCTCCGGGAGCATACCTACGACCTGCGGATGACCTCCCTGCTCAAAACCATGCTCGCGGTTTACGGATAATGTCCGCAAAGCCGATCCTCATCCTCCAAATGCAGCGCATGGGGGACCTGATTCTCTCCTTTCCCCTTTTCCTGTGGTTGCAGCGGGAACATCCGGGCCATCCGCTCTGGGTGGTGGGCGAGCCCCGCTTCTACGAGGCCTTGTTGCCCGTCAGCCCGGCGGTCACCTACTTTCCCTGGACCGCGACCGAACAAGTGCGCCGGACCTCCTTCGCCTTATGCGTCAACCTCAGCCACGAACGGGCCGCGGCGGGCCTGGCCGGAGAGGTCCGGGCCGAACACCGCGTCGGCCCCGTGCAGTCCGCCGACGGCGTGCGCCGCATTCATGGCCCATGGCAACTCTACCGGGCCGGCCTGGTCCACGCCAACCGCCACAACCGATTCCATTGGGCCGACCTGAACGCCCTGGACTGCGTTCCCCTGTCCCGGATCGCCACCACCCGCTGGCCCGCGCCCCGGACCCGCCTGGGAGACCGCCGCCGTATCGGCCTGTTCCTGGGAGCCAGCGAACCGGCCAAGCGGCCGACCCCGCGCTTCTGGGCCGACCTGGCCGGGGAACTGCTGCACCGGGATTTGCGACCGATCCTTCTGGGCGGACCCGCTGAACGGGACATGGCCGCCAAGGTCCAAAAAAAGATCGGTCATAATGTTCTCAACCTGGTCGACCGGCTGACCCTGGCCCAGTTCGTCGACCTCGGCCAGAGCCTGGAACTGCTGGTCACGCCGGACACCGGCCCCATGCATCTGGCCGCCTGGACCGGCCTGCGGGTCCTCAACCTGTCCCTGGGCCCGGTCAATCCATGGGAAACCGGCCCCTACCAGCCCGGCCACTCTGTACTTCAAGCCCGGATCAGCTGCGCGGGCTGCTGGGGCTGCACCCACCCCAAGCATCCGGGGGCGCACCATGAAGCCCGCCACGCAACCCATAGGTGCCACGACCATTTCCTGCCCCGCCGCGTAGCCCAACTGGTCCATGCCCTGGCCGATCCTGACGGACGGGGCGAAGCCAGGCCGAGAACGGCGGACGGCAACCTGTTCTTGTCCGCCAAAACGCCCCAAGGCTTGTACCGCCTCAACCGCCTGCTCCCGGAAAACGCCACGCGGTCGTCGCGGAACATGCTGGACGAATTCTGGTCGATGTTCTGGGGCAGTTCCTTCGGTCTGTGGGAACGGGACAAGCCCCTGGCGGCCTGGACCGACCTGACCCGCGCCTTCCCTGACCTGGCCGAAACCTTTATCCGCTTCCTGTTCGGCTTTCACCGCAAACTGCGCCAGGCCAGGGACGAGACGTTTTGGTCGCAAGGCCCGCCGATGCTGCGTCCGCTTTACAGCCAAGCCCACTTGATCTTGCAAAACGACGATTTTTCTTGGAAAAGTGAACGACAAATCCTGACCATGACCGAGGAACTACTCCGGATCGTGGCCGGGGAGAAAAGCCTATGACGCTGAAAATTCGCCATGGAGTCGGATATTCCGTCCTGTGCGGTTGCCTGCTGGTCTGGACGACGTTGATCGCCACCGCCTCTCCGGCCGCCGACACCTTGGGCGAGCCCAAACAGGTCATCCTGCCCATGACCATCGACTACGCGCTGCTCAACGCCATGGTCCGAAACACGTTTCTGGAAGGAGGTATCGTCGCGGGGGTGGATACGGAGAAGAGCCGCAAAACCTTGTATTACGAGCAGGACGGTTGTCAGGGCGTCGTTGTTTCCGCTCCGCGCTTCCGGGAAGAAGGCGGCGAACTGCTCATGGAAACGCAGGTCCATCTGCGTTACGGCCGGAGCATGGGCAGGTATTGCGTCCTTCCGCTGAGTTTCGACGGGGTGCTGGTCATGTATCAACATCCCTCGGTCTCTCCCGAGGACTGGACCCTCCGCTTCACGCCGCTCAAATCCGAAATGCGCACCCCGGACGGCCAACCGGCCCGCCTGGCCTCCCTGGCGTGGCGTTTGGTGGAGGACTACGTTCTGGGTTCCCTGGCCGACGTTTCGGTGAACCTGGGCCCGCCCAAGCAGGAGCTGCAAGAGTTCCTGCCGTTGATGCTGGCCGCCGAGGACCGGCCGGGTGTGCTTGAAATGCTGCGAGGCCTGCGTCCCGGGGAAGTGCAGGTCCAGGCTCAAGGGTTGCGCCTGGAAAACGTCATGACGGTTTTCGACGAACTGTATCAGCCCGAGCCGGAATGGCTGGAGCCGTACCTGTCCGACGAGGAACTGGAGCAGTTCATTGCCGCCTGGGAAGTCTGGGACGCTTTTTTGGTGCATCTGATCACGACCCTGACAGCCAGACATCTTACGGACGACGAACAGTTGCTCCTGCTGGACGTTTTGCTGCGCATGCGCCATGAGTTCGCGTATCACCTCGAAGATCCGGTTGGTCACGCCGACTTGGTCCGCGTCCAGTTCATGGAAACCTGGGCCAGGCTCGGACCGTTGTTTCGCGGCCATCTCCTGGAGGCCGACAATAACTCCTTGCTGGGCTACCTGGCTTTTTTTACCGCTTCCGACGCCCTCTTGGCCTTGGATAAACTGGGACCGACACTGGGGCTGGAGATCAGCCGGGACGGCCTGATCCGTCTGGCCAGGTTGCTGGACGAGCAGGAGACGCTTTTGGAGTACGGCCCGGAACTGCTTCCGGAGTTGCGCCGCGCCTTAGGGCTGGGCTGGGGGCTGGGCAACGGGCCGGACAATGGGCTGGACAACGAGGATGTCGGTCGAGAACCAATGCAGCCGGGTTCTCGGTGGTCCCGGAGCCTAAAATTCCTCCAAGGCCACCTCGCGGTGTTTTTCATTGGAACCGCCCAGGCCGAGTCCCCCCCGGCGGAACTGGAAGCCGATCTTGCCCATTGGATTTTCCAGGGGCGAGACCTGAAAGCGTACATGGACCGGGTGACCGGAGTGCTCCGGGATCGAACCGACGAGGTTCTGGACAAAGCCGAAAAGCCTGCCGACCATCACGATTTTTTCCACGACCTGGCCCTGGCCACGGCCTGGCAGGAAAGCTGTTTCCGTCAGTTCACGACATCCGGGGACGGGATCCTGTACATCCGATCCTACAACAACACTTCCGTAGGCATCATGCAGATCAATGAACGGGTCTGGCGCGGCCTCTACGACCAGACCCGCCTACGCTGGGACATCGCCTACAACGCCCAGGCCGGGGTGGAGATCCTGGACCTGTACTTCGCCAAATACGCCCATCCCAGGATGCGCAAAGAACCCGAAGCAAACTGGACAGCAGACTTGCAGGCCGGAATGCTCTACGCCATGTACAACGGAGGACCGGGACAGCTGGATCGATTTCTGACCCGCGCCCAGGAGAACAAGCTGTTTCGCAGCGACCGCCTGTTCAGGGAAAAATGGGACTGGATTCGCCAAGACGCCCTGGACAAAATTTCCATTTGCCTCATCGGACGGTAACGGGCTGTTTCGTCCCGCGATCACCATGCTCGACAAAAGCTCGGCCCTTTCCACCATTCTGGAGCGCCTGGACAAACTGCCCCTGGGCCACTGCCTGGAGATCCGGACCTACAAGCGCAATCGCCGGGTGCTCTTTCACCGGGCAGAGGAGAATGCCTGGAACGTCCTTCAGGATGGTTTTGCCAAAGATCTTTTTGAGAACGTCGCCCCGGAGAAAATGCGCAAACTCCTGCAAAACCTGCTGCGCAAGGAATTCCCCCGCAGCACGAAAATCCGCCTGTACGCCCTGGGCCCCTGCGATCCGAAGGAGACATCGACCCAGGAGCGCAAGGTGCTTTGAAGGCATGGGCGCCAGGAGGCCGCACTTGATTGAGGCAATGGCTTGGAGTAGACAGAACCTTATTTCCTCCGCAGGCCCCATGTGTGAGAACCGCCACGGCGTATTGACGCGACCGGTTCCCGACCCGGCGACCACAAACCATATTCCAACGGACTTCTGATCATGCAAACAGCGGTATTCGGCGGCGGCAGTTGGGGCACGACCCTGGCCAATCTCTTGGCGCACAAGCACGGCTCGGCCAGGCTATGGGTCCGGGAAAAGGAACTGGCCTCCCTGATCCGCGCCAAGCGCCGCAACCCGTGGTACCTGCCAGACCTGGAACTGGCCCCCGGCCTCACCGCCAGCGACGACCTGGCCCAGGTCACGGAAGGCGCGGACTTCTTTCTTTTCGTCGTGCCCAGTCAATTTTACGGCGGGGTGCTCAAGACCGTGCGCGAGTTCCTCCCTAAAAAGCCGGTGGTCATCTCCGCCAGCAAGGGGATCGCCCTGGACACCTTGCGGACCATGTCCGAGGTGACGGAGGAAGCCCTTATCGGCCTCAAGCCCGTTTTCGCCATGCTCTCCGGCCCCTCTTTCGCCAAGGAAGTCAGCCAGGGCATGCCCACGGCGGTCACCCTGGGCTGCAAGGACAAGGCCGCGGCCAAGTCCATCCAGGATTTGCTCTCCACGGACGCCTTCCGGGTCTACACCAACAAGGACGTTCGCGGCGTGGAACTGGGCGGAGCCTTGAAGAACATCATCGCCATCGCCGCCGGGATCTCCGACGGCCTCGGCTTCGGCACCAACGCCCGGGCCGCCCTGATCACCCGCGGCCTGGCCGAAATGTCCCGGCTGGGCGTGGCCATGGGCGCCCAGGCCCAGACCTTCATGGGCTTGGCCGGCATGGGGGACCTGGTATTGACCTGCACCGGGGACCTGTCCCGCAATCGCCAGGTCGGCCTGAAACTGGCCCAGGGCAACAAACTTTTGGATATCCTCGGGCAGATGAAAATGGTCGCCGAAGGCGTCAAGACCACGGAATCGGTGCACGCCCTGGGTCAGCGGCACAAGGTCGACCTGCCCATCACCGAACAGGTGTATCAGGTTCTTTACGAGGGCAAGGACCCGCGACAGGCCGTGCAGGAATTAATGCGGCGGGAACTGAAAAGCGAACAGTAATCTCACGATCCGTAACCCCCCAGGGAGGAGAGTATGAAAATGCACTCAACACGAAAAACATTGGCGATTTTGGCTGTATTGGCCTTGCTGGCCGCTGGTTGCGGCAGCACCCAGGGCGGCAGCGCACCCATCAACCAGATCGGTGGTGGCCTGCTCGGCGGGATCGGCGGCGGCATTGCCGGCGCGCAAATCGGCGCGGGCAGCGGGAGGGTCGCGGCGATCATCGGCGGGACCATCCTGGGCGCGGTCCTGGGCAGCTACGTGGGCGGTTATATGGACCGCATGGATCAGCAGCAGGTCAGCCGCACCCTGGAAACGCAACCCACCGGACAGACATCGCAGTGGAAAAATCCGGATACCGGCAATCGCTTCAACGTTACCCCCGTGAACACCTATCAGCGTCCCGACGGGCAATACTGCCGCGAATTCGTGACCCAGGTCGAAGTCGGCGGCAAGACGGAACAGGCCTACGGAACCGCATGCCGCATGCCGGACGGCTCCTGGAAGGTTCAGTAGGAGCCTCGGTCCTTTTCCCCTATACCGAAACGCCATCACAGCGGAGGATGAAACCATGCTCAGATCAGCTTTATTCTTTGTTTGTCTCCTCGTCGCAGCGTCTCCGGCGTTCGCGCAACAGGTCATCGATAACTGCACCCTGCTACCCTATACGAGATGCCCAGGGGTGAACCTCAATGGCGCCAATCTCTCCGGAATCAACCTCCAGGGAGCCTATCTCAAGAATGCCGACCTCCGAAACGCCAACCTCACCAATGCCAACTTCATCGACACATACCTCGACGGGGCCAAGCTGGACGGGGCAACGCTGACCGGCGCCAATTTCAGCAAGGCCATCTGGCCCGATGGACGGGTCTGCGCCTTCGGGTCCATCGGTCAATGCAATTAGTGCGTGGCGTTGCACCCTGAAGCACTACTCGCCTTTCAATCATCGTGAACACGTTGCATGAAAACCTGTTCACGACGAACCTAAGCCCTCAGGCCGCCTCTCAGGCGGCCTGAGACGTTTTCTCCCAGCCCCCCGTCACGCATGCCCTTCCGACCCAAGCCCTTGACCATCATCCACACCGAAGCCTCGGACGCCTGGGGCGGGCAGGACATTCGGGTCTTCACCGAGGCGCTTTGGCTTCGGGACCGGGGGCATCGCGTGCACCTGTTCACTCCGGCCCACGGCGAGCTGTTCCGGCGCGCCCGGGAGGCGGGGCTGGACTGTGAAGCGATTTCCTTTGCCAAGCGGACCAAGCCAACGGACTTTGTGCGCCTGATGCGGCGGTTCACGGCCATCCGGCCGGACGTGGTCTGCACCCACAGCAGCGTGGACAGTTGGGTGGGATTGACGGCTGCCAGGGCGTGCAAGGTCCCGGCGGCGATCCGCTATCGCCACGTGAGTACGCCGGTGGGGAATAATTTCATGAATCGGTGGCAGTACCGCGGGTTGTGCGACCACGTGGTGACCACGGCCGGGATGATACGGGACGAACTGCGCCGCACCCTGGGCCTGCCGCCGGACAAGGTCAGCTCCATTCCCACGGGCATCGCCGCGCCGGACATGCCTACGCGGAACCGGGCCCGGGGCGAATTGCTGAAACGTTTCAACCTTCCGGACAACGCCCAGCTCATCGGTCAGGTTTCGGTCTTGCGCAGTTGGAAAGGACAGTACGTGCTCATCGACGCGTTTGAACGTCTGGCCGCCAAGCTGCCCGATGCCCGCCTGCTCCTGGTGGGCGGAGGGCCGGTCATGGGCGACTATTCCAAACGTAGCCGGGAAAGCCCGTTTGCCTCACGCATCCTGCTGCCCGGCCATCAGGAAGACGTCTGGCCGTTTTTTCGCGGTCTGGACGTGGCCGTGCTGGCCAGCACGAAAAACGAAGGCATCCCCCAGGCCGGGCTGCAGGCCATGTTCGCGCGGTGTCCCTTCGTGGGCACGGCTGTCGGCGGAATCCCGGAAATCGTGGATCATCAGCGCACCGGCCTGCTCGTCCCCCCCAGCGACCCAGGGGCCCTGGCCGCCGCGATCACCCGAGTGCTCCATCAGCCGGACCTGGCGAGATCAATGACGGACAACGCCCTGAACATGGTCCAAGCCGAATTCACACTTTCCGGCATGGGCCGCCGAATCGAAGCATTACAGCTTCGGCTCATGGACGAAACGAGTCAGAAGAGTCAAAAGCAGGCACGAAAATGAATACCCCCGAGCCGTCCAGCTTGCACCGGATTCCGGACAAATCCCACATCAAGCTGAGCTACGTCACCCACTACTATCTGGATCAGAAACGCCCGGACACGGTCCTGGACCTTCTGGCCCGGTATCAGCGGTACGCGCCGGAGTTGCTGGACATGATCCAATTCGTGGTGGTGGACGACTGCTCGCCGCTGCGGTTTGAGGTGCCTGACCTGGACCTGAACCTGACCTGGCTGCGCATCACCGACGACATCCCCTGGAACCAGGGCGGAGCGCGAAACCTGGGCGTGACTTATGCCGCTTCGGACAAGGTGCTGCTCACGGACATCGACCATGAATTTCCCGAAGCCACCCTGGCCAGGATGGCCTGGATGCGGGAGTGCGGCCGGGATTTTTTCAAGATCTACCGGACCGACCCGGTAACCGGAAAACTGCGCCACGGACACTCCAACACCTTCCTGCTCTCCCGGGCCAGATTTCTGCGGCTCTACGGCTATGACGAGGAATTCTGCGGCCATTACGGGGCCGAGGACTACCGCTTCGTCAAGTTCCAGAAATATCATGGTTCCAGACAGCGCTATCTCCCCAAGAAGTATCGCTGCATCCCCCGGATCGACGTGGACCGGGACGAGGCCTATCACGGACTGGAGCGCGACCTGTCCCACAACACGCCCATCGATGCCCGCAAGGAATACGAAATGAAGCAGTACGGCAAAGACGCCGGACACAGCCGGATGTTTCTGCGCTTTCGCTGGGAAGTGGTTCTGGAGCGGTCCCGTGACGTACGCATCCAGCGCAGACGCAATCCGCTGTGGCAAAAGTCCTGGTACTGGCGCTGGCTGGTGGGGGAGCGGTAGGCGGGCATGAAGTTTCTGTTCATCAAACTCAAGCACATCGGGGACAGCCTGCTGCTGACGCCGATGATCCGCTCCGTCCGGGCGGCCGATCCCCAGGCCGAGATATGGGTGGTGGTGCGCCGGGGGTGCGAAGGCATTCTGGCCGGGTGCCCGGACATCGACCGGGTGCTCACCGCCGCCGCACCGGAGAAAAACAAACGCCGACCCTGGAACTGGGCCTCGGACTTCGGCTTGGCCGCCGCCGTTCGCCGGGAACGCTTCGACTACGCCTTTGAACTGGGCGACGGCGACCGGGGCCGCTGGCTGACCCTGATCAGCGGGGCGCGCCACCGTTGCGCCAATGCCGCGGGCCGACCGCTGCACTGGTGGTGGAAACGAACCTTCACGGACTTTTCCGACTTCTGGTGGTACAAAAGCCATCAGGTGGAAAAAGATTTTTACACGGTCAGCGACTGTCTGCCCGAGCCGCTCCCCCTGTCCATTCCGCCCTTGTCCTTTGCCAGGGAGCGAACCCGGCCCTGGTCTCCGGCGGGCAATCTGACGCGCTTCGCCGTACTTCATCCCGGAACGCGCTGGTCCATCAAGCGCTGGCCGGAACAGCGCTGGCGGGAACTTTGCGCCAGGCTGCTGGAACGCATCCCGGCCATCGTGCTCAGTTGCGGACCGGACCCGGAAGAGGTCCGGTTGTGCACCGCCCTGAGCAGATCGGCCCCCGGACGGATCATCAGCACGTCCGGTCAAACCTCCTGGGCCCAGTTGGCCGGCCTGCTGCACAGGGCCGTCTTGTTCGTGGGCGTGGACACCGCGGCCATGCACCTCGCCGCGGCCTGCTCCTGCCCCACCGCGGCCCTGTTCATGGGCTCGAGCCCCATTGAATGGGCCCCCTGGCAAACCCGGCACGTGGTGATCCAACCCGAACCAGCGGACGAAGAATCGCCCCCTGGGTCGCCTGCGGAGCGGATCAGCGTCAACATGGTGCTCCAGGCCTGCGACGAGCTGCTCCGGGACGAAGGCCGGACATGAGCACGCTCTTTTTCGTCGTCAACCAGGACCCCTTCGACGGCTCGGCTCACGGTCTCTACTGCCTGCGCAACTGCCGGGCCCTGGCCGACGCGGCCCCGGAAAATACCGTGCGACTGGTCTATCCCGGTGCGTTGCTGGGAGTGCCGCTCCGCGCATCCCCCCGCGACCAAACCGTTTCCGACGACCTCAACCGCATGGGGCTTTCCTCTCCGCCCAATCTGCGCTTGCATCCCCTGCCCGCCCTGCGTCGGGCCAGAGGCCGTCGCGGCGTGACGGTCAACGCGGTCTATTACTGGGCGTGTCTTCTGTTCCTGCGCCGCCGGATGCGCCCGGGAGACACGCTGGCCAGCGCCAGTTTTGCCGGATTGACGAGATTCCTCTTCCGTCGGCCGGAGCTGGAGCGGAACGTGCGACGGGTTTATGAAGTGCATCAGTTGACGCATCTGGAGCAGGGTCCGGAATCCAAGGCGGCCAGAGTCGAACAGGCCGTGTTTTCCGATGCGGACGTTCTGCTGACCACCACTGAGGTTCTTCGCGACCAGCTTCAGAAGCTTGTTCCCGGCAAGCCAGTGACCAGCCTGGGGCTGGCCTGCGGCTTTGACCCTGAAACCGTCCCTCCACCCGAGCCGGACGCTTCCCGCCCCTTCACCCTGGCCTATATCGGCTCCCTCTACCCGGAGCAGGGCGTCCAGTGGCTCATGGGGGCTTGGAGCGAGATCATGGAGCGGGTCCATGCGCCCTTGCGGCTGAAGATCGCCGGAGGGAGTCCTCGGGAGGTGGAAGCCTTGCGCGGACAGACCGTCGGGCGCGAGGAGACGGTCCAGGTCCACGGGCCGGTGGCTCCTGGGAAACTGCCCCGGTTCTTGCAGGACGTGGACGCCCTGATCATCCCGGCCCTGAACCGGGGTCGCATGCCTTACGTGGCCATCACCAAGGCCTATGACTATCCGGGATTGAATCGCCCGATTCTGGCCGCGAACCTGCCCAGCATCGCGGAGGTGTTGCGACCGGGGCGGGAGGCGGTGCTGTTCGCCCCGGAGGACGCCGCTGGAGTGGCCGATGCCCTTGCCCGGATCGTGCGCGACGCGGACCTTGTCCGAACCCTGACGGCCAATTGCCGGGCCCGCCGGGAGGAGTTCACCTGGGAAAACCGTTCAACAGCCTGGTGGCAAGCCGCGAGGCCATGAAAATCTCCATCATCACCCCCACGTGGAACCGGGCCGAACGGCTGCGTTCATCCCTGGAAAGCGTCGCCAACCAGCGGACCCCGCCCTGGGAGCACGTCGTGGTGGATAACCTGTCCACGGACGGCACCGCGGAGCTGGTTGCCGAATACGCCCGCACGGCTCCCTACCCGGTGCGCCACCTCCGGGAAGCGGACGGAGGCATCTATCAAGCCATGAACAAGGGCCTCGCCCTGACCACGGGCGAAGTCCTGCATTTTCTCAACGACGACGACATGCTCTTCGGGCCGGATGTGCTGACCTCCATGAGTCGGTGTCTGAAGCTTACGGACGCGGACATCGTTTTCGGGGACGTGGTTCTGCTGGACGAAGGGCATAAGCAGGTCCAGAGTTATCGCCGCCACCGTCAGATGAATCGGCTGACCCTGGTGGAGCGGACCATCACCCAGCAGGCCATCTTCTATCTTCGGGACGTCTTTGACCGGTGCGGGACGTTCGACACCCGGCTGCGCATCACCGCGGATCACGAATGGCTGCTCCGGGCGTTTCTCAAGCACGGTATCCGGGGTATCTACCTGAAACGCCCGGTGGCCGTGTTCCGCATCGGCGGCGTGTCCAACGACCCGGCATCCGAGGCGGCCCACCGTCGGGAGCGGGAAGAGGTCACCCGAAAGTATTTTTCCCCCCGCGAAATTCGGGCGGCCCAGATATTTCGCCGTCTGGCGCGCAAGCTGCCCTTCGGTGCGGCGGCCCTGAATCTCTTTGTGCCCCTGCGCCTGGACGTCCGAACCCTGCGCGAAAAAAACGGAACACTGCTCCCCGACCCTTTGGCGTGGATCGATTTGTAGTCCTGTCGGCTCCCTCTACCATCCAGCCAAATTCAACAATTTACGTAACTATTCAGCACAAAGTAATGCTGTTGTCGGGGTCGGAATCGGAATCGGAATCGGGATCGAAAAGGGTGGGGTTCGTTCAATTATTTTCCGTTCCGATGCCGATACCGATAGCGACCCCGACCCCGATTGCCGGAGTAAGAGCGGGCGTAAGAAGTGCTGAGTAGATACCCCTTGCCTTACTCCCCCCATCCACTCAGGAATTCAGCGTACCCTTCCAACCCGCTTTTCCAGTTGACATACCCTTGCTCATGCTCCCGCCGGGCCGTCGCGCCGAGGTGGTCCGGGTCGATCCGGCGCAGCGCCGACCCGACCTGACCGACGCCGACCATGTGGTAGAGGTATGGCTGTGGCTTCACCGTAAGGCGGTGCCAGCGCTTGCCCAGGGACTTGCGCCATTTATGCACGGCGCGAGAGTAGGAGCGGAACAGATGGCCGCTGTGGCCGTGGACCACGTATTCGTTGGTTGCCGGACCGTCGTAGGCCAAAACGCAGGCGCCGCGGGCCATGGATTGGAGCACGGTCAGGCCCACGCCTTCGCGGGCCCGGGGGGCCAGGCAGAGGGAGCTTTGCCCCAGGAGCCGTTGATGCTCGGCGTCCGGGAGAAAGTCGCGGATGGTCCGGACTTGGGTTTTTCCCAGGCTCTCCGGCAGAGCCAGGCCAGGATGGTCGTATCCCGGGTCAGGGCGATGGACGTGGATCAATTTCTCCACGGCCAGATCGGCGCAAATGCGGCGGATGGCCGCTTCGCTGTACAGGCCGACCCGGTTCCAGTAGATCATGGTCCGCTCGGAATCTCGCCGGACAGGCTCAAACCGTTCTGGTGCGAAATAGAATCGCACTCGCAGCGTGGGCAGACCGAAGCGCCGCGCAAGCTGCTCCACGGGCCGGGAAAAGGCCACGATGCGCGGGCAGGCCGGCGACCGGGCCAGCCCGGCCCAGAAGGACTCGGGCCACCGGGCCACGTTGTCCCACATGGGTAGCCAGACGATCCGGGCCGTGTCCCGGCGTAGCAGTTCCGGAGGCGGGGGCAGTTGGCAAAAGATCAGGGGCCGTCCGGGATCACGGTCCAAGACGTCCAGGGGGGCTTGGGGTTTCTGGTCCCAGGGGGTCAAGGCGATGTCCAGCATGCCGCGCAACGGCGCTGTCAGGATTTCCTGGAAGGCATTGCTCACGGCGGTATGCCAGGGCATGCAGAACGCGGGAATCGGGGTCATTTGGGCCGATCCGTTTCAAATGCCTCCGGCCTGTCGGGACGTGGGCAGGCCGTGCGCCGGGCGTCCTCGGGAAGCAGGCTTCGCGGAGGCTTGACCGGGAACATTCGCTTGTTCAGGGACCGTCGCCAGCGTTCCAGGAGCCGTTCCAGGGAGGCGAGGACGCCCCTGGGCCGGGCCAGGGGATCAGCGGAAAACGTTCGCCTGGTCAGCAGATGCAGGGCCGTGCCGTCGGAATAGAGGGTCGTGCCTGTTTTCTCGGCCAGCACGCGCAGGGCGGGCAGGGTGTAGAAGGTGACGTGCTGCCCGGTCTGAGGGCAAAAGTACCACCAATCGTCCACGTCGCGGGGCGGGGGATCGGGTTGCAGGCGGGTGGAAAAAAGCAGGGCATCGGTATGCTCCAGCAGACGGCGCACCGTTGCCGCCGGCTTTTCCAGATGCTCCAGCAGCTCGAAGGCCGTGATGGCCTCGAAACGGTGGCCCGCCAGGTATGGGAGGCATGGGATGTCCGGGGTATATGGCAGGTCTGTGAGATCGAAGCCCTGGGCGAAGATGTTCGCGCACAGCGGGTCATGGCGATGAAAATCAAATCCCTCGTCCCGCATCAGCCGGACCATCAGCCCGTATCCTCCGGCGTAGTCCAGAAATCGTCCGGCCGGATCGAAATGGGCCGGCAGGATGTTCCGCAGTTTGGCCGCGAGTTCCAGGTTGCGCCGCACCAGGCCCACGTCCTGGACGGCGATGGCCTGATCGTAGGCCTCGTCCAGCCAATATGGCGGTTCGGTCTGGATCAGGCCGCACCCGGAACAGCGGAAATAGGTCGCGTCGTGCTTGTCCAGGATGCGGGCCTGGAAGATCGGCACGGTTCGTTCCTCGCAAACCCGGCACGGCTCGGGCTGGTCCCGATTTGCCGAAGGCGGCTGGGAAGATGATTGGCGCGGTTCAGATTTTTCCAGCATGATCAGCGTCCCGCCGGGCGCGGATTTCCGCGGCAATGACCAGTCCCACGGGCAGCCAGAACTGGATCCACATGGGGGATATCTTGGACAGGGTCAGGTACCCGGCGGAGATGCCGAAGACCAGAGGGTAGAGCACGATGGCCGGAAGCAGGAAGCCGCCGGTGCGGCGATATTCCCGCCACGCCCCGCGCAGGGCCAGAGCGGCCAGGGCCAGGAGCAGGAAGGTCCCGACCAGGCCTCCGAAATGCAGATTTTCCAGGTACAGGTTGTGGGCCACGCCGTGCAGCTCTCCGCTGGCGGAAATCAAATTCTGGTGCTCGTTCAACCCGAACCCGAACCAGGGCCGCTCCCAGGCCCGTTCCAGAGCCAGGGACCAAATCTCGCCGCGCACGCCCAGCCTCCGTTCCACCCCGATCATCCCCTCGGGATGGTGCAGGGAGAACAGAATCACGGTCAGAATGGCCGCAATCAGCACGGCCAGCACAAGCAGAAGCCTCCGATCGCCCTGGACCAGCAACCCCAACCCCACCACCAGGGCAATGCCCACCAAGGCCCCCCGTGTCTGCGTCAGAACCACGAAAACCAAAACAGCCACCAAAGCCGCCCCACCGATCCAACTCCAGAGAGCGTTGGTTCCGCCTCCTGACTCCTGACTCCTGACTCCTGACTCCTGACTCCTGGCTTTTGTCCCCCCTCGGGCAATCAATCCGAAAACCAAAAAAACGGCCACAAAACCATACAGCCCGGCGGAATCAATGGGATGCCCGGCCAGGCCGATGTCCACGGCCCGACTCTCCAGGCCGCCCAGCATGGAGATGTGTTTGCCGGAGTAGAACACGTACACGGACACCAGGGCCGCGACCCCGGCCACGCAGGCCAGCCATTTGGCCAGCAGGCGCGGGAAGTCGTCCACGTTCAGGGCGTAAAAAGCGGTGATGGCCAGAAAGCTGAACAGGATGACCAGGGTCCGGGCCTCGTTGTAGAAGACGTATCCCCCGGACGCCGAGGACCAGAACAGAGTGATCCAGAGGTAGCCGAGAAACGCCAGGGCCGCGAGGAAGACCGGCGAACCGGGCAGATCGGCCCAGTACCTCCGTCCAACCTGGATCAGGAAGGGCGCCAGGACCAGGACGTAGTAGATATTGCGGTGCAGCCGGACCTTGTCCGTGACGAACAGGGAGCACAGGAACAGACAGAATATTCCGGCCCAGAGCATCCTGGCCCGGTCCGAGGCAAGAATCCGGCGCAAGGAATCCAGGGCATGGGTCAGGGAGGCGACGTGGTGCTGCATGGTGCGACTGGAAGGTGCGTCCGGAAAGCGGGGGAGAACGGGGTCGACTTACTTGTCGACAGAACCCGAGCCGTGATCGCGATGGGGGTTGTGGTTCATCATATAGCGCGTGGTCTCGTACAGGCCGCGGGTCAAATCCCGCATCCCGGCGGTGGTTTCCGGGTGCTGGTCCATCAGGTTGGGCCGGGAATCCTCGGCATGGATCAGGTGCAGGGACTGTCCTGCCCCGTCCAGATGCATCCGGAAGTAGAACCGGTCGTTGATCAGGCCGATGTTCGGGACCGCGCCGTGGGTCATCACAAAGGCGTGGCGATCCTGGTCAAAGCGCGGATTGAACAGATCCCGGCCCAGGGTGGTGTTCACGTGAGCATGCCCGGTCAGGCTGGCCATTGTCGTCATCACGTCCATCTCGCTGGCCACGGCGTCCAGGACCCGACCCTCGGGAAACAGAGCCGGGGCGTGGATTACCAGGGGGACGCGGAATTGGGCCAAGCCCAGTTGAATCTCCGAAGGGTAAGAATGCACCGCCGCTTCGGTGAGATGGCCGTGATCCCCGAAAAAGAAGAACACCGTGTCCTGGTAATAGTCCGCGGACCTGGCCATGTCCATGAACCGGCCCACGGCATGGTCCATGAAACGGAAGGAATTCAATTCGGCCAGGGAATGGAAGCCATGGCTGACCAGCATTTCCTGGGACACGTCGTCGCGAATCTCAAAACCGTCGTTATTCTCCGGAATGGTATAGGGCCGATGATTGCCCGAGGTCAGGAGGATGGCCAGGAAGGGGCTGGTCTGCTCCTGGAGAACACCGTGGGCCTCCCGAAACAAGTCCAGGTCCGAGATGCCCCAGACATCACCGCGGGGAGAGGCGTAGTCGCCTTCTTCATAAATTTGCAGGCCCTGAATGTTGCCCTGCAGCAGCCCCCGAATATTCCCCCAACTGGCGCTGCCGCCCAGAAAAAAGAATTTCTCGTAACCTTCCAGAGCGTTGCTGATCATATGTTGGTTGATGATCGTGGGATTGCGGGAGGCGGTGCTGCGCAGCTGGACGTCGGGCAGGCCGGTGGTCGCGGTGAACACGGACCGGGCCGTTCCGGCGGTGGGGGTGAAGAAGTTCGGAAACAACAGGCTTTCCGAGGCCAATCGGTCGAAATTCGGCGTCGGGTCCAGCGGATTGCCGGACCAGCCGGTCTTGTACGTGGTAAAGGACTCCAGCAGGACGATGACCACGTTCAGCGGACGGTCCGGCTGAAACATGGGCTCGACGCGGCGGACAAAGTCCATATGGTCCGGATCGGGATGGTCCACGCCCAAATACCCGGCTATCAGTGGATAGGCGGCGCGCACGGCGTCCTCGTCGTACTCCAGGGCCCCGGTCTTGAAGGTGTCGAAAAAGTAGAGAACCGGGTTGGACGCCACGGCAGGGGCGAAGACATGGGTGGAGAAAAAGGCGTCGCTCCAGCGCAGCGGATACCAGGAGAGCTTGCCGTAGATTCCGCCGGCGAACAGCCCCAGGCAGGCCACGATGATCAGGACCCGCTGCCAAAGGCGCGGAGGAGCGTACTCGGCCCCGGCGCAACGCCTGGCCAGCCAGGCGTAAAGCAGGCCCAGCAAAGCGAACAAAACCAGCAGCCCCACCAGCCAGAGCAGGACCGGATAGCTCTGCCAGACCATTTGCGCGGAGATCAGCGGGTTGGAGAGAAACCGCAGGGCCGTGGAGTCCAGGCGGGTGAGCAGGTAGGCGTAGTGGCCGAAATCCGTGACGTAGAATCCGGCCGCCCCCAGGGTGACCACCCCCAGATACCCCCCCCAGAACCTCCGCCCGGCCCGAGTAAACAGGGGGTGGATCCACTTGACCCAGCCCAGCAGAAACATCGGCGCGAGCATGAGCAGGGTCAGCCGCAGATCGAACTTCAGGCCGACGTACAGGGCCGGAAAGAGTTCGCCTACTCCGAGGGGGTCGTGGGGATTGTCGAAGACCAGCCAGAAAGCCAGCCGAGCAGCGCTGAAGACCGCCAGATAAAACAGTATGACGGCCAGATAAAAACGGATCAAGGGTGGAATGCGGTGGAGCATGGTCCGACTCGAAAACAGTTCTGGGTATAAGGTTCAAAAACGGCGATCTTCTATGGTGGAAGCGCGAGGCGGTATTGAAAGAGGTTCGGTCCTATCCTTGACCACGTCCGGTCACCCGTCGAACGGCGAGAACACAGAGGGCTCCGAAGGCGAAAAGGGTCAGGGGCAAATCCGTCAGATGGTCCCACAGATTGCTGGAGGACAGCAGTTCCAGGCCGGCCGTCAGAAGCGCCGCGCCCAGGATAAAAACGATCCAGTGCAGACGCAAGGCCAGGGCGACGAACCCGAGCAGGCTGATCCCCGCGAGCATGGGCGTGGAAAAGTAGCCCCAGGCGTAGAGATCGAAGCGGGTCAGCCCCAGGGCCGTGGGATAGAGCACCAGGCCGACCGCGCCGATGCCCGCCAGCAAAATCAGACTCTGAGACGGATCAATCACGGCCCGACCACGAAACCGTCCTGTCAGGGCCGCGCAGGCCAGAACCAGAGTGGTCACGCTGAATTCGCCCAGCAGCCCTCGCAGCCTATAAACCGGCGGAGCTTCGCCAAGAGGAAGGAACAACGCGGCCAGAGTCGCAAGAAACAGCAACCCAAGCTTGATCGGCGACCAATGCACTCCCCATGAAAAACGGGAAGGAAGTGCGGGGCCGGAGGCGACCAGGGTCACGCAGCAGGCCGCGACCACGGCGCTGGTCGCAAGGCCGATTTCCGGAGCGAACGCGTTCATGACCCGCCCTTCTGGTACGCCCGGTCTTCCAGGGGCAGGTCAGGCCGGGATTTCAGCCAGGCTGAACTGAAGGTTACATGGCGAATGAAGGCCCGGTTCCAGGTGTAAAAAAGATGATAGCGCCCCTTGGCGTCTCTGAGCAGCCACGGGTAGTCGAACCGGAAGTCGCAGATGGGACGCCCGGGCTCGCACTGGATTTCCGTGGCCGCCGCGGACACCGTTTCAGGGCTGAGCGGCATGTCCTCTTCCAAGACGGGCGTGTCCCGAGTCACGGCCTCGGGAAATTCTTCGGGCGAAAGCGGCGGCTGATGCGGTTCCACGTCATGAACAACGGCCCAGCCCCGCCCCTGATCCGTGGACCGCAGAAGAGCAAGCGAGGACCGATTGTACTCCGTGACGTTGGCCGCGGTCAGCAGAATAGTGACGTCGCCCAAGGTGCCTCCCAGGGCGGAATTGCGATTCATAATCTTGGTGCGCTCCGGCGCTGACCACGTCCGCCCGCCGTCCTTGGTCCGGCTGGCCCAGGCCCGTCGCGGCTTGTCCGAATCGGTGTTGCGCATCAGAGCCACGGCCCTGTGCGCATCGAGAGGAAAAATCACGGGCTGGATCGCGAACCGTCCGTGGGTGATCCGGCTTTTGCCCAGCACCCGGCCCTGATCGTCCAGGCGAAGATACTCGGAGAATTTGCCCAGAAATTCATGGTAAACGGGCAGGCCCATGGTTCCGTCGGCGTGGTGCACCACCGGCCCCTTGACCAGGGTGCTCACGTTCAGAAACGGAGAGGTGATCAGTTGGCGCGGCTTGCTCCAGGTTTGGCCGTTGTCTTCGGAAACGACCAGATTGATGGAACTGCCGCTCCAGCCGCCGAAGGACACGCTGACGTAGAAGAGCAGGATGCGGCCTTGCGGGTCCACGGTCGCCACGGGATTGCCGAGCTTGCGGACATGGCGGCGCTCCGCTCCGGCGGTTTCCTGCCTGGTAAGCAGCGGAGTCTCCTCGGTCCATTGCTGGAGATCGGGATCAAAGGCCGCCGTGAAAATCCGCACGTCTGCATGCCCCTCCCGGCTGCCCCCGAACCAGAACGCCTGGATCGCGCCGTCCGGGCGCTGCACGGCTGTAGCCGCATGCACCAACCGGGTCAGGCCGTCTGAAATGAAGCGGACCTGGTAAATCGGTTCTTCGGTCACGGGTGCGGCTTCAGACTCGAAGTGTATCGCGAAGGGCGCATCCGCAAAGCCTCTGGTCGAAACCTGGTGATGGAACGCGACCAGCAGGGAGCCGACGAAAAAGAGCGCCCAGAATGCCGAGATCCAACGAAAGGTGCGGGGGGTTGTCATGGATGGGGGGGGTGCGAAAATTCTTGCTTGGCGTCCCTGGAGCCTTGCGCGAAGCGGATGGTTCATGCTGTTGACCGCCCCGCCTCAGGATAAACCGAATTTCAACGCGGGCGCAGCTCCGCGACGCACTCGATATGCGAGGTGTGGGGGAACATGTCAACCGGTTGGACGCGGCACAGATGATAGCCTAAGGCCAGCCGCTTGACGTCCCGGGCCAGGGTGGCCGGGTCGCAGGAGACCAGGATCAGTTTTGGCGCGCCGATTTCCAGCAGCCGGTCAACGACGTCGGCCCGCATTCCGGCCCGGGGCGGATCGGCGACGATCACGTCCGGACGCTCCGAGGAAGCACCACCGAGAACCTGGGGAATGGTCCGGCTTACGTCTCCGGCCTCAAAGCGGCAATTGGTTATCCCGTTCCGTCGGGCATTGGCCTGGGCGTCCCGCACAGCTTGCGGTTCGGTTTCAAAGCCGACCACCCGGGCCGCCTTTGCGGCCAAGCTCAGCGCCATGGCACCCACTCCGGAATACAGGTCCCATACGGTCTCCCGCCCCTTCAGTTCCGCGAAATCCGCGACAATGTCCCGAAGCTTTTCCGCAGCCCCGGAGTTGACCTGAAAAAAGGCCCGGCTGGAAATAGCCAGCTTCAGACCACCCAATTCATGGATCAATTCTTTCGGTCCGGTGACGGACACGGTCCGTTCGCCCTGGGCCACCAGGGCGCGGTCCATGCGCGTCTCGTGAACCACGGAGAGAGCCGTCAAGGAATGATGCGCCAGATTGTGCGACAGGTATTCCTCGAGACGCGGCCCGACCTCCCTGCCTTGAGGGTCGCTGCCGGTGATCACGGAAAGCATCAAATGGCCGGGATCGGCTCCATGACGCGCAACCACATGCCGCAAGAAACCTCGCCCCGTGTCCGGATCGTACGCCGACAGTCCGGCTTCCCCGGCCCATTTGCCGACCAGATTTGCCGCGTCGACCATAGTCTGAGGACAAAGTGCACAGGATCGAATGGGAACCACCGCGTTGGCCAGCCCTCGTGGACGCAACCCCACGGCCACGCCGGCCTTGACCGCGGCCAAGCCGGCGGTCGTGTCGCTCGGGCCGGTCGTGTAGGGCGTGTCGCTTGGGCCGGTCACGATCCTGGAAGCCGCTGCGAACTCCATCTTGTTGCGGTAGCCGTGGAGCAGCGACGAGGCAATGGTCGGCATCACCTGGACGTCCTCGGCGGCGAGATGGCGCAGCGTTTCCCGGACCAGTTCCCGTTTCCAGTGCAGCTGTCGACCGTACTCCATGTGCAGCCAGTCGCATCCGCCGCAAAAACCGAAATGCGGGCAGAGCGGCGGTGTGTATTCCGGGGACTGCTCCTGAACCTGGACCAATTCCGCCCTGGCGTGCCGGGGTTTGACCGAAACAATCCGGGCAAGCACCCGCTGTCCCGGCAGAGCGCCGGGCATGAATACGGCCATCCCTTCGTGCCGGGCCAACCCGTCCCCGCCCAGCACGGGCTTGACCACATCCAAGGTCAGTTCTTGTCCGTCGTGAACAGCCATGTGCCGTCTCCCGCCCTCATGCAGCTCGGATCAAAGATCGTAGTTCAATGAAATAATTTCATAGCGGATTTTGCCGCGAGGCGCGTCCACCACCACTTCGTCGCCCTCTTCCTTGCCCAGCAGGGCCCGGCCCACGGGGGAGGCGATGGAGATGCTTCCTTCATTGGGATCGGCCTCGTCCGGACCGAGGAGGGTGTACTTCTTGATCTCCTCGGTATCCAGATCCTCCAGTTCCACCGTGGCCCCAAAGGCCACTCGCGAACCGCCCAGGGTCTTGGGGTCAATGACGTTGAACCGGCCCATCCGGGACTCGATGTACTTGATCTTGGCCTCCAGCATGCCCTGCCGTTCCCGGGCCGCCTCGTAGCCGGCGTTTTCCCGCAGATCTCCTTCTTCACGAGCCACCTTGATGGCCTCGATGATCTCCGGCCGCTCCCGCTTGAGTCGGTCCAGCTCTCGCTCCAGCTTCCTGAATCCTTCAACGGTGATAGGGATAGAATCCATCGCGTTATCCTCAGGTTTGATGGTTGCGGACGTCGTCGCGTCAAAAAACGACGCGAAGCACGGTCCTCGAAACGACGACGTCATGGATGACGAAAGGCCAGGACACCCGTTCGCAGAGGTTGGGTCGCCCTGGCCATGAAAATTCCCCCCATGGGGAATATCGAATATGTTTTTCCGCCCAGCTACCCCATGGCCGGGCGGTGGTCAAGTCGACCTGAGCCGGACTGCTGAATCCTTGTTTCGGTTGACCAACCCTTCGGCCCTGTGCAAGAGATTTTCCGGCTCGGAGGACTTCCCGGGCATCACCTTCCCATTAACGGAGTACTGCCATGCGGCTGCACGTTCTCGGCTGTTCGGGCTCGGATTTGCCCGGATACAATTTGACGTCCTTTCTGGTGAACAAGACCCTTCTGCTGGACGCCGGGTCGGTGACCTCGTCCATGCCCCTGGCGGAACAGGCCGCGATCCAGGAAATCCTGGTGACCCACGCCCACCTGGACCATATCAAGGACATTTTGTTTCTGGCGGACAACCTGATCGAGCTGGTGGCCCGCAACGAGCACGGGGCCGTACGCCTCCGCGGCCTGGCCCCGGTGCTGGAAAGCATCCGGACCCACCTGCTCAACGACACCATCTGGCCGGACTTCACCATCCTGCCGACCTTCGCCAACCCGGTCCTGACGTACGCGCCGCTGGAACCCGGAGTCTGGGAGGACGTGACCGGTCTGCGGGCGGTCACCGTTCCGGTCAACCACGCCACCGCCGCGTCCGGCTACGTGCTCCGCGACCCGACCTCCGGGAGTCATTTCGCCTTTACCGGGGACACCGGCCCGACCGACGACTGGTGGACGTTCCTGAACGAGCTGCCCTTTGACCTGGAAAACCTGATCATCGAAGCCTCGTTTCCCGACGCCATGGAAGAACTGGCCCTGCTTTCCAAACACCTCACGCCCAGGCTGCTCCGCGCCGAGTTGGACAAGCTGCATGCCCGACCGAATGGTCGCCCCAAGATCTACATTTCACACATGAAGTCCACCTTTTCCACGGAAATCCAGGAGGAGTTGCACCAGGCCCTGGACGGATACACCTACCACCTGCTGCGCGATGGCGAAGAAATCGTTTTCTGATTTCGCGGATTTCCAGCGGCATATGGACGCCCTGGGCATGTTCCACATGCGCCTGGGCTTTGAACGGATGCGCGAGGCCGCAAGGCGGCTGGACATCGTTCACCCGCCCGCGCCCCTGGCCCAGGTGGTGGGGACCAACGGCAAAGGCTCCACCGCGTTTTTTCTGTCCCGGCTGGCCATGGAGCACGGCTTTTCCGTCGGGCTGTTCACCTCGCCCCATTTTCTGACCCTCAGGGAACGGGTCCGCCTCAACGGCCTTCCGGCTTCGGAGGAGCGCATCCTGACCTGGGCGAATACCGTCCACCCCGTCTGCCACGACCTCGGCCTGACCTATTTCGAAACCATCACGCTGATGGCCATGGTCGGCTTCAGCGCGGAGCGCGTGGACCTGATCGTGCTGGAAGCCGGACTGGGCGGACGCAACGACGCCACCTCCACCTGGACCCCGGACCTGCTCCTGATCACGCCCATCGGCCTGGACCATGACCAGATCATCGGCCCGGGCCTGGAAAACATCGCCCGGGACAAGGCCGGGGCCATCAGGCCCGGCATGGTGGTCGTCTCGGCCTCCCAGGCCGCCGTGGTCCGCGACATCCTGGAACAGGAGGCCGAGGACCAGGGAGTGATCGTGCACACCGTGAACGACATTGCCGGGATGTCCGCAGAAATGCATGCCCATATACAGGCATGGAACGCCATCGCCCCGGCCCTGCCCGGCCACCACCAGCGCGACAACGCCCGCCTGGCTCTGGCCGGATGGACGGCCCTGGCTCTTGGCCACGGTTGGCCGGTGCGCCCCGATGCCTGCGAACACGCCCTGACCTCCAGGGCCTGGCCCGGCCGCCTGCAACGCGTTTCCATGTTACCGGGAGGCTCACCGGGAGTCTCACCGGAAATCATTCTGGACGGCGCGCACAACTCCCCGGCCCTGGAAACCCTGAACGCGGCCCTGCACAACCTGTCCATCCGCCCCGACGCGGTGATCTTCACCTGCATGCGGGACAAAGACCTGGCAGGCATGGCCCCCCTGGTCCGGCAATTGACATCCGGGCCGATCTTTGTTCCTGAACTGCCCACGCAGCCGCGAAGCCGCCCCGCCTGGGAGATCGCCCGCGAACTGGGCACCCAAGCCCGGACCGCGTCCGACCCGGCAACAGCGCTGGCCCTTGCCACGGCCCTGCCCGCCCAAGCCGACGGTCCGATTCTGGTTTGCGGTTCGTTGTACCTGCTGGCGGAAATATACGCCCTGCACCCGGAGTGGTTGGAGGCGTGACCGACGCTCCGCGCACTTTGTCGCTACACCGGAGATTTCATGTCTGAACTGTATCGTATGCTGCCCTCCGTGGACCTGATTCTGCAACGGGTCTCGGAGTCCGATCGCTACGCGCGCCTGCCGCGCCCCCTGCTCAAGGACCTCGTCAACATGCACCTGGATCAGTTGCGGGTGGACATTCGTGGGCAGAAACTGACCGCCTCCGAAGAACTGCAATGGTCCGTCCTGGAAGGCCCGCTGCACGCCTTTCTGGATCGGGCGTCCAGGCCGCATTTCCGGCGGGTGATCAACGCCACGGGCGTGGTGGTGCACACCAACCTGGGCCGGTCCCTGCTGGCCCGCCAAGCCGTGGAGGCCGTAACCGAAGCCTGCGCCCACTACTCGAATCTTGAATTTTCCCTGGATACGGGCCAGCGCGGCAGCCGTTACGCCCATGTGGAGGAGCTGCTGTGCCGGCTGACCGGGGCCGAGGCCGGACTGGTGGTGAACAACAACGCCGCGGCGGTGCTGCTGATGCTGGACACCCTGGCCAAGGGCAAGGAGGTGGTGGTTTCCCGGGGGCAGTTGGTGGAGATCGGCGGCTCGTTCCGCATTCCGGACGTCATGGCCAAGAGCGGGGCCGTACTGCGGGAAGTGGGGGCCACCAACCGCACCCATTCGCATGACTACGAACGGGCCATCACTCCGGAAACCGCGGCCCTGCTCAAGGTGCATACCTCGAACTTCCGGATCATCGGTTTTCACAAGGAGGTCGGGCTGAGGGAGATGGTCGCGCTGGGCGAGAAGCACGGACTGCCGGTGCTGGAGGATCTGGGCAGCGGCAACCTGTTCGACTTCACGCCCTACGGTCTGGACCACGAGCCCACGGTTCAGGAGGCCGTGGCCGCCGGGGCCGCGGTGGTCACCTTCAGCGGGGACAAGGTCCTGGGCGGGCCCCAGGCCGGAATCATCGTGGGCCGCAAGGACTACATCGACCCGATCAAGAAGAATCCCATGAACCGGGCCCTGCGCATCGACAAAATGACCCTAGCCGCCCTGGAGGCCACGCTGCGCCTCTACCTGGACCCGGAACTGGCCCGCCGGGAAATCCCGACCCTGCGGATGATCACCGCGTCGACCGAGGAGCTGCGGCGGCAAGCAAGCAAACTGGCCCGCGGCTTGCGCCGGGCCTTAAGAGGACCTGGGGGGGGCGCAAAAGCCGAAATCACACTGCTTCCCGGAGCTTCCCGAGTGGGCGGCGGGGCGTATCCGGAGCGGGATCTGCCCACAACCCTGGTGGCTGTCCGCCCTCAGAATGCGGACATCGGGGTGGAAGCACTGCGCGACGCCCTTCTGGACACCGATCCGCCCCTGATCGGTCGCATCGAACACGACGCCTTCTGCCTGGACCCCCGCACCCTGGACGACGCGGAACACGCCCTGGCGGGCAAAGTCCTGGCCAAGGTGCTGACCCCGTAACTGAGTGTTGAAAAAGTCCTTATCCGGCAGTCCGTTCAAAAACCCCAAGTGCAAGGAGCAAAAAAAGTTCAAGGTCGAAGCGTATTTATTCATACGTGAGAGTTTGAACTTTTTGCAGCGACGCAGCAATTGGGAGTTTTTCAACGGACTGGTAAGCCGTTCTCCAATGATCATAAACGAATCACCACTCCCGCAAACCCACCACTCCCCCATTCGGAGCAACCATGCCCGCCCCTTCTCTTCCCCTTGCCGAAGCGAACCTTGATCTGGAACACTGCACCAGTTGCCAAGCCTGCGTGGAGCTGTGCCCGGAAGTGTTCGGCTGGGATGAAACTACGGAACTCCCCTATCTGAAAACAAGCCAAGGCCCCGAAGAGGACCTGCGCAAGGCCGCTGCCTACTGTCCCAAGGACTGCATCCAGGTGAATGCTGGTTTCTGAGGCTCACCCCAGATCGCTCCGGTCGTTAAACTTTCGGAAATAGGGAGGAAGAAGGTACTTCCAGCAACAACGAAAGGCCAACCCACACCAAATGAGCGACCGTTTGCTCCTGGCCGCGGGAGTACTTACCGGAGTGGCTTCACTTCGCCATGTTGCGATTATCGTCGAAGAACCTGGCTGGTACCGATTCGTCGGTGCTGGCCAAAAAAGCAGCGCAAATGACTGCAAACGGTTCGTTGATGACTGCGCTGAGTACCGCTGGCCATAGAAAAACACCCTCTTATGTTGTGATTGATTGCCCATCATGTTTCTCCTTGCTTCCTGCTTCTCCGCCCGAACCGCACCCACAGGCTGTACAGGAACAGGATCGTTCCCACGCTCCAGCGTGGAAACGCAGCTCCCGACGCTCCAGCGTCGCGAATTGGAAACCGATGAAACCCTGCTCTTTGGATATTATTGAGCATTTGTGGTCTTTTCATTCTCAGGAAGCTCCCGAATAGCCCTGACTGATCGGTGTTTGTCGTTCACCCCGAGCCATAACGGTGCACTGGAGCGCCTAGTCCGTGTAGACACGCTGGAGGGTGGAACAATCCGTCGCCAGACCCTGGACGCCAACCAGCTCCTGGCCTGAGAAAACCTGACCTTTGACCTGGAAGTGGTCGAGGTGGCCTGATTCGGGTTGATTACTCTTTAACGCCGGGTTTTATTCGGCGGGCTTGAATCTTTACGCCGCGTCGGATGCACTCGACGCGGCGTTATTTGATTTGTCGAGGTGACCTATGTCGGAACACATGAAAAAGCCCCCTATTGATCTATTCCGAGTCACCTGTCCCGCTGAAAAGACGCATGATATCAAGGAATATCTTGCAAGACAGGGGTGCATCGTTGACGACGACTCCTGTGACGCAACCGCGATCCTTCCCCCGTTGACGCCTTGGACGGTTTTGTCCGGGGCTCGCTACAGGGAAAGCCTGACGCAGAAGCAGCTCTCGGATCTGACCGGCATTTCGCGGCGGCATTTGTCTGAGATGGAGCAGGGCAAGAGACCTATCGGCCACGGGCATGCGGAGTTGCTGGGCAAGGTTCTGAACGTGGAGCCTCGGCGTTTTCTATCCCACTGAGACCCTGGGCGCTGTCGCTTTCGTGCCCTGACTTTCAGCCGCCAACTCTCCCTCCCCCCCTTGCTTCAACCCGACCACCCAGAGATCATATGCATGACGGCCCGACCTTGATATTCAGGGTCGGGCTTTTTTATTTTCAATTCTCCGAACCATTCCGATTGCTTCCATCCCAAATGTGGTTTATGGGACTCAACATTTGGTATTCATCAGTTTTTTCAAGCCAGCGCTGAAATTTGTCGATGGTTGACGATGTGCGTGGAACCATCCCGATGCGTCCATCATTTTTTATCCGAGGTTGGTTTTATGTCCCGTATGGTGAATGAACTTATGGCTGCTGCATAAAGCTGACCTCAGGAGAAGGCATAAAGCTGACTTCGGAGTCATGAAGGATTTGACAGGCGTCCATCAACACTTTGGAATAATGTGGCAAATGCTGGCAAATTTTTAAAAAGTGTTTGCCAAATCAGCAGGTGTGAAGGCCGTGAATTTGGAGGGGCGGATTTTGTGAGTTCCGCATAATAACACTGTTAGTTTCACACGAGAGTATGAGAGACATGCCTGAATACTTATCTCATCAGCACGCAAAAAATTCGATTCGACTCATCTATCAGAATCGGGGTTTTCAGTTGAGTGATGCTGTTCCTGGAAATCACGTTCAAAACGAACTTGGAGTTGATATAAGAAACGCTCCATACGCTGCCTTATACGCTTTTGTGGACGAATATATAGTTCTTCTGCGATGCCAAAGTGTCTATTTTCTCTCAGCGGATCATAAAATTTTCCCTTCAGCAATGACATTTTATCGACTCAGCATTCGTCTGTTGCGCACATTGACGTCAATTCGCGTTTTATGTGGCTATGGGCTTGATGCAAATGCTAGGCTTCAACTTCGGCTGCTCTACGAGACGGCTCAACTTTGGGTACGCTTTAGAATCGATCATGATATTCTAGGTGACTACACAGCTTGTACCACTCCCGAAACTGCAAATGAGTTCTGGCACAAATACCTATCGAAAGAAAAGACGGAGCGTTACCTAAAAAAACAGCTGCAAGAAGGAGGGTTTAGCTGGATTGGGGGGATGGAAGACCAGATAAAGGATTTAAAGCAAAAACTAAGTCTTGTCGCACATCCAACATTCATAGCCGATTATCATGAAACACTTTCGGATTGGAATGGTGATCCGGAAACCTCTGTTATAATAGAGCCTTTAAAGTCATCATATTTTACTTTGTCAAAGGCAATATTTATTACGACCATGCCTTTTTCAATTTTCCCAGACCCTCCTTATAATTTAGGCTCCATGTCACTCCGGCAACAAGATGCAGGTTGGAACCCAATTCCACATCCAACAGAATCATGGGAGGATTATAACCATCAGCTTAGAAATATGTTTCCATCTCTTTTTTTGATGGTAATTCGTTTTTTTGAGGAATTTGACAAGGCTAAAAACAATTGAGCCCAAGTATATAAACTAACAATCGGCTGCACAGCGACCGATTTACGCCGCTTCGCGGCTCCAAACCGGCGCGTGAGCCGGGCGTTAGACCATTAAAAGGAAGAGATGGTGAGAAAATACAAAACATCCAAGGTTTTTGTTCCAGGCGGCATGCCGAGATTAACTTACGTTCCTCGCGAGGCTATCAAACTTGAAGCTTCGTTACGCAACGCCGTTGAAAATCTCCACAAACTAATCACCGTTACGGGCCAGACAAAGTCCGGAAAAACTGTATTGGTGAACACCGTCCTTCCGAGGGCTGACGTCGGGCAAAATATCTGGATAGATGGGGGTAGCGTAGCGTCTGAAAATGATTTTTGGACGACAATTCTTCATGAACTCGGAGAGGCCACAACGCTGGAGGAAAACAGTAGCTCTTCCAGTACAAAATCAGTTGATGGTGAAGTGCAGGGTGGCGTTGGGGTTCCCTTTGTCGCCGATGTTAAGGGAAAAACAAAAACCGGATTGATGAAGGCCAGTTCGAGCGGGAAGGGCAAAAAACTTGAGCTAACTCCTAGAACAGCAGCACTTCGTGCGCTACGAGATTTTGATGGTTCTATCGTTGTAGACGATTTCCACTATTTAGATAGAGCCTTTCAAGGATCAGTCATTCGTGCGTTGAAACCTCTCATATTTGAAGGGTTGCCGGTCGTCCTGATTGCGATCCCTCATCGAAGATACGACGCAGTGAGAGTAGAAAGGGAAATGACTGGTCGCATCGAAGATATCGAAGTTCCGTCGTGGTCTCTCGAAGAGCTAGAGTTGATCCCAATCACAGGTTTTCCTCTCCTTAACGCACGATTAGCACCAGGCATCGGGCGCCAGTTCGCTTCGCAAGCCTATGGCAGTCCTCACTTAATGCAGGAATTTTGTCAGCGTCGTGCATTCCAAGAAGGATTGATAGAGACGTCTCGATCTAGAATTACAATTTCATCCGTAGATGATGACCTATATCATCAAGCTGCTGAGGGTACGGGGAAAGTAATATATGACAAGCTGTCGAAAGGCCCACGCCAACGTTCCGACCGTCTTCAACGTGCTTTAAGTGATGGTGGTTCTGCAGATATTTATGGAGTCGTATTAAAGGCACTTAGCGTCTTAGCCCCGGGCTTGGAAACTATTGAATATGAACACCTACGGGCGGCAATTCGTCAAGTTCTTGATGAAACACCTCCCCAAGCTCACGAGGTTTCGCGCGTGTTGGAACGCATGGCCGAGATAGCTGCAAGCGATGAAGCATCTACGCCAGTTATTGATTGGGAAAAAGAAGAGCAAAAACTGCATATCACTGATCCGTTCTTTGCTTTCTATCTAAAGTGGGGAGCGATCTAACAATCGGCTGCACTAGGACGTCAAACTCTTCGCTTCGCTGCGAGTTTGCCGCCTGTGAGCCGTGGCGTTAGGCAATTCCTCGGTCAAGGAGTGTAGATGGGCATTGAAAATGAATTAGTAGAATTCCTAGAAAGCAGCATCAAGGATGGAGCCAATAAGGCAAGGGATATTGAAATTGTAAAATTTTACTATGGCCTAAATGAATCGCCTTGGCCTACATTAGAGGAAACTGCAAGCCAATTTGGTGTTGGCACCAGAGAAAGAATCAGGCAGCTGCTTAATTCCAAGTTCAGAGACAATGTCACCAAACATTCTATTCCTTCTTTAAATGATTTTGTTCAAACTTTGCAGTCCAAAGACTTTTGGCTTTTCTCAGAGCTTGAAAACGAAGTTTGTGAGGCTGGACTAATCGATAGGGGGCGTCATTTAAAAGGAATATTTAATCTAATTGATGATGTAAACCTTGATTGTGATTTTGAATTTACACTCCAGAATTAAAACGAGCCACGAGAAACTCGATTGCAACCAGCAAGAATATATTCTTAATCAGGAATTCCATTGTTAAAGATATTAGGAAGTTGCTCAAAAAAGCACAAGGCTTACCAGGTCGTTGTGGTATTGCGAACTTAAATTATTTGAGAGAGGAGCTTGGTCAATACTATTCGCTCGTTGCATTATTAATTGAAAGCTCGCCTACGTCTTGGGTTCGTGTGATTGGCGATGGCTACTGGTATATTTTTGAGAACAGAGATAACACCATTATCAACTATAGCGAAAAAGTTTTTGGTATTGTTGAATATTGCAACATAACTAGGCTGGCAGAAACGTATAGAAATGCCCTAGATGGTAGGAGCTATAAGTATCCGTACCCGCCTACAGAAATTATCGAGGAATACTTAAGAAGTTCTGTATACATGGCTAACACTGATCATGGGTTAAAATTTATAGGCGAAACCACAAAGCTTAATGGAATAGAAGAGGATTTGGTATCATCCTTTACCCATGGTCAAAGCGCATCATTTCCTGATCTTGATAAATACTTATCTAATAAATGTTATGGAAGACCACACATACTAAAAACAACAAATTTTTCACCGTTAGTATATGTAGATAAGACTAAAGGTCGAAGGCATTATGTATACAGCCTTGTTGGCCATCGAGCTGCCGCACAGGATGATGGTTTAGGTGTTGATGCCTATGAAAATTATCTTCGTAGACTAAGAAAGCTTCTAGAAGCCGGGACGGATGAAACAAGAGAGCAAATAGCAAGAAGAGAACAGCGCATATTACAAGAGTGGCTATTTAAGGATAAAACGCATGAAAACTGCGCTGTTTGCGGATTAGAGTTCAGCGTAAATACTTTAGTCGCCGCACATAAAAAGCCGAGATCAGATTGTAATGATGCAGAACGATTAGACCCATATATTGTAATGCCGGTGTGTTTGATGGGGTGTGATTATCTTTATGAAAATATGTATGTCTATATCGAAGGCGCTGAGATAAAGCGTGGTCTGTCTTTTCCGAACGCAAGTGCTGAATCTAGCTTTATTGAAAAACTTGTTGGTCGGACAGTTGATTCAAAATGGCTTTTAGGCAATCAGTCATATTTTCGTTCGCCTAACCCATAAGGATTGACACGACCTGAAAGGTCGTTTCAATCCATTGTTCAAGAAGCCCGCCGCGTTGGCACGGATATTTGCTATTAGGGTAAAGCTTTTTCGGTCTGGCAGGGGGAGGCGGGGTACAACCAGGCTAATGCAGCCGACGTAAAAAGCCGCGCGGCTGATTAGCGGCGTTCGCCAAACACAAACAAGTTGAGGATGTTGTATGATTCAGCAAGCAGAGATTGCTTCAATATTGCAGAAGTTGAAGACCACTCCAAGCGAGCGTTTGGAGAGCGATATTCTTGAATTTAAACTTTATTCTTCAGAGCAAGCTCTGCACAACGCCAAGGAACTAGCTGAGGAGTTTTCCGCTCTTGCAAACCATCGTGGGGGACACATCATTGTTGGAATCCGTGACAGCTCAGATATCCGGTGCTCTCGTTGGATTGATCAACTTGTTGGATTCCCGATCGTTGACTTGCATACAACTCAGGAGCGTCTTTCAGGCAAGCTGAGGCCAAAGCAGAATTTGAGCTTAGCCCAGTACACATTCGAGGGATGCAACTATCTCATTATTTGCGTTCCAAAGCACCGCGATACTCTCGTGTCAACAACATCAGGAAAGGTCTGTATACGTGATGGGAAATCCAGTCGCGCAATGGAGCCTGATGAGATATCAAAGGCAGTCAAGGCACTTCAAGACTATGACTGGAGTGCGGAATATCTCGACATCACCGCAGATAATGCCCTAGATACCGAGGCAGTGACTGAAGCATTCTTGGACTTCTCTTCGCGCCGACAGACTACCAACTCGACAATCCCAGATTTTCTGGAAGCTATCGGTGTAACCGTGAATGGTCGGCTGACAAAATCAGGACTCTTGCTTCTCGGCAAAGCAACCACTATCCGCGAGAAACTCGGTAACTTTGAATATCGGTTTAGCAGGAAAACGAGAACAGGGCAATTATTGATCAATGATGTATGGGATGATTGTCTCTGGCACACAATAAAACGTGCAAAAACACATTTCGAGAATTGCAACACACCGGCTGAAATCGTATTTCAGAAGGCGAAGTACAGCGTGCAACTCCTCGACCGAATAGCATTCCATGAGGCATTCCTGAACGCCCTCGTTCACCGTGATTACTCCCTTGATGGAATGGTTGCTGTTGAATTTCTTGATGACAAATTGACGATAACAAGCCCGGGCATCTTCTATGGAGGTGTGCGCCCTGAAAATATCTTCCGACATGAGCCTCGCCACAGGAACAAAAATTTAGCGCGAATGTTGATGGAGTACCACCTCGTGGATCGCGCGGGGATGGGGGTTTTTCGCATGAGTTTGAACTCATTGCGCTACGGTCGCGGCTTCCCGACATTCGAGGAACAGGATAATTCTGTCATAGTCACAATGCAGGCACAATACATTCGGCCAGCGGTCTTTGTAACGAGTGAGACTCACAAGGACGTCTGTGGGATCTCGGAATTCATGGTGCTGAATTCCGTCTACCAAACAGGTCTCGTGCCAGTGTCATCTTTAGAAGCACATCTCTGTAAAATTGAGGCTGACCCATGGGAAAAAATTAAGGTGGCAGTAAATAACCTTCCCTATGTTCAATTCTGTGGCGACAAATCAGGTGTTTACATTCGTACACGGCCAGATTGGAATAATTTCTTTGAGGTGCAGAAGACATATCGCTTATCTCCAGCAAGCGGTAAGTATGTAGACCTGTATATGTTCCTAAAAATTCATAGAAGTGCTCCAAACAGCGATATCAAGGCACTGCTAGGACACAACCACACCTCACAGACAAGTATGTTTCTGCGGGACACCAAGTTCGTGCGACGACAGGGAAAAGGTCCTGGCGCCACCTGGTCTTTGACAGAAGCAGAAACTTGCGAACAAAGCGCTCAACCGGACGCTCAATCCGCAGGGGTGACAAGTTAGCAGTGTAGATATCGAGTCCATAGTGCTTCGGCGCACCGGTTAGCTTTGCGTTGGGCGAGACGATGACATGAGTATGATATCGGAATTACTCCCAGTACTTGGAGCTGCGTTAGCAGCTACGGTAGCAGCAGCTGCACTTAGTCAGCTGATGCGCCCATTGCTTCTTGAACAAAAAGATCGGCGTGAGAAGGCGCGCGCCAAGTTGAAAGATCAAATCAAGAAGAAACTTCAAAACGGCATCAAGCTCGAGTCGAACGAAATCTCTGATATCGGTCGAGGCCTTGGTCTGTCAGCGGTCCAGTCAATCGAATCGCTATATGAATTGTATTCGGAGGCAGAAGAAGAGGATCAACACAGTCACTTTAAGTCGCTTCTGTCCGAGCTAAACAGAGCAGAGCCATTCGAATCACTCCCAGAAGAAGTTCGGCCATCGCTTGCGCGTCTATCTCTGATCTGCAAAGAAACCTCGCAGGATAGTGACAAGGAGTTACTTCATCCAATAACGAAAGTGCTGGGTGAGTATCAGGAAATGAAACGCGATCACGCCTCAATTAAGAAACAAAGTCGCGTCTCTTATGTCGTGGCGCTAGTTAGCTTTTTCATAGGTGTTGTTGGTCTCGGTCTCGCGTTCTCCGGTCCAAGCAAGGAATTCATCGCTGAAGAATTGAAGAGGTCGACGGCTAGTATTCATGAACATATAACTGCCGCCCAACAAGGGGCTGACTGCGTCCATCCGGCCCGTTAGGCAAAAAATATGGACTCATCACAAGATAAATACCGAGCAATTCTCATTGAGATCAAGCGGCGAATGGCTATCGTAGATTCATTCCTTTATGGTCAAGCCCACGCACTCTACTTACCAACCACCGTTGAGTCCGTCTGTTTGCAAATTAGAAAGATTCTAGAACTGGTTGCATTTAGCTCTTTAATTGCCAATAGAGAAATATATTCCGCCCAACACAAGAAATTTGCAGAGCACTGGAATGCCAGGCTAATGCTAAAAGATCTAGAACGCATCAATCCAGATTTTTATCCGCACCCCATCATACAAAACCCAAGTAGAACGCCGGGTATCACCTCTGATTGGGCGGATCGAAAAGATGATTTTCTAACAAAAGAACAGTTTATTAAGGCTTACGAGAAGTGCGGCGGAATACTGCACGCTGATAACCCCTATGGCACTAAAACAGACTATCCGCATTATCAGGAGCAGGCCAAAGACTGGCGAAACCGAATAGTTAACCTGCTTAACGCACACACCATCAAGCTAATTAACGATAAGAACCTCTATCTTTTTCAAATGGGAGCAAAAGATGCAAACCCTAGTTACAATGCTTTTGCCCCAGTCGAACGATAAAGGCCTAACAAGTGGCTGTTGCCGGACGCACCTACGCTACGCTCCGGTGCGCCGCAAAGCCAAGCGTTCCCGCGACGCTTCCGCGTCGTGAGAGCCCGTTAACTGCCACAGGAGAGACCCATGCACGATGCGTTCCTCTGGAACTTCATGCTGTACTCACTGGCGATCAACTACGGCGTTCTGCTTTTCTGGTTCATCGCTTTTCTGTTTGCGCGGGACTCAATTCAAAGGCTTCATGGCAAGTGGTTTCGGCTTCAGCCGGAGCAGTTTGACGCCATTCACTATGGTCTCATGGGTGCCTACAAGCTCGGAATCATTCTATTCAATGCCGTCCCGCTGCTGGCCCTCTGGCTAATGGGGCGTGGTGGCAGCTAACCCAGAAGGCTAACCCACAAGGATTGACACGACCTGAAAGGTCGTTTCAATCCATTGTTCAAGAAGCCCGTCGCGTTGGCACGGATATTTGCTATCAGGGTAAAGCCTTTTCGATCTGACAGGGGGCGGCGGGGAACGTGCCGGCTGTGTTCGCCCAGCGGCCGGGCTGGTAGAAGAGCGGCCTCCTCAAACGGCGTGAATCATCGCGCTTGCGATTCCCAGAATTCTATTTCGAAACGGCTGCCTGTCGGCGACCCACAAGGACATCTGCATGGCCAACCGCAAAGTGAAGGAGAACCTGGTCATTAAACTGCGTGAGCCGGCTTTGAATGCGTATCTGAGTTGGCGGATGGTATTCTTATTTCAGCGGCAAGTGGGAAAATAATCCCTTGACAGAAAAAAGAACCTGTATTTTATAACGCAACTCACGGCCTGCGCAAGCGTTGGCCGTGCGTTTTCCTCCGTCAGGTTCCGCAAGGATGAAATGGGAAGTCCGGTGAAAGTCCGGCGCTGGCCCGCAACCGTGAAAGGGGACGAACGCCACGATATGCCACTGTCCGGCTTTTTGCCGCCGGATGGGAAGGCGTGGCAAGTAGGATGATCCTCAAGCCGGGAGACCTGCCTGATGGAGCTGCATTGTTTCGCGGCTTCGAGGCACAAGCCGGATTCACGTCGTCCCCTTTAGGGGGCGGCCCCATTTCCTCGAAGCCTCCTCAGTCTTCTACCTGCGACACCTCGCCGGTCTGATGAGAGAGAGATTGCTTTGTTCATTCGCCGAGACGTCGAGAACTCTTTCATGAACAAGCCTTAACCGCTCCGTTCACGGGCCAACGCGGCCTCTTCATGGCGCCCCTGGCTTTCCAGGGCCTTGGCCAGCACGTCCCAGTACGCGCCCTGTTCCGGAAACAGGGCCACGCTTTGCCTGGCCAGGGTTTCGGCGATTTCCGCGTCCTCGCCCTGTTCGAGATACATCTTGGCCAGCAGGTGCATGGCCAGGGCGTCCTTGGGGTTATGTACCAGGGCTTGATGCAGGTGCTCCCGTGCCTGTTCGAGATTGCCTTCCCGCAATTCCAGCCGGGCCAGGTGACGGTGGGTCAGCCCTTCGCCGCCCGGGAGCGAGCGGGCCCGGGCGTAACAATCCCGCGCGGCCTCCATGTCGTCGCTCTGCTCGGCCAGTTGCCCCAGGCGGATCAGGCTGAAGATGTGTTTCGGGTCCAGTTCCAGGCAGCGCTCGAAAAAGTGCCGGGCCTGGTCGGGCTCGCCCTGCTTCAGCAGGGTATGGCCCTGGTTGTAGGTGGCCATGATGTCGTCCGGAGCCTGGCGCAGAATGGCCGCGAACTGAGCCGACGCCTCGCCGTATTTGCCCAGCCGGGCATAGCAAACTCCCAGGGAGTTTCTGGCAATGAGGTTGGTCTCCTCCGCCAGCAGGGCCAGCTTGTACTCTTCCACGGCGGAATAGATGTCTCCGCTGGAAAAGGCCCGGTCCGCGCTAACCGTCAGAGAGGTGGAACAGAAGACCACGGCGTTGGGCTTAGGCAGCATCAGGGCGTGCTCCAGGGCCTTGCGGCAGTTCTCCAACGTATCCACTTTGTTGAAGTTCAGCCAGGGATACTCCGCCAAGCCCACGTAAACCGATCCGCGCAGCGTTTCCTCGGCGTCCCGGACCAGGGCCTTTGCCGAATCCTCCACGTCCCGAGCGCCGGACTCCGGAATCAGGCAGGCCAGGGTGCTGAAGCTGAACCGACCGAGGAGCATATCCGGCCCCAGTTTTTCCGCGGCCATGGCCCCGAGCTGATGCATCTTGCGCTCCACGTCGCCATGGTCCAGCGGCTCCGACTCCACGGAGCCCCCTTCCAGAAAGGCCAACATCACGGCAAACCGCGCATGCTTCTGACGAAAGTCCGTCCAATGCCGCGAGAAGTCTTGGGTCCGCAAGGGCATCCAAGCCCGCGCGTCCTCGGGAGACGGCTCACCTTCGCCGTCGGCCTCCCGAGGCTTCTGTTCGCGCACCTTGACGTCAAGCCCTAAAACAGGCCCCGGGCCCTCGCCCCTAACCTGATCTTCCTGACGCTGGTCTTCCTGACGAATCGCTCGGTGTTCCCGCCTCCTCTCGTTCACGGTGCCGAACACGTCCTGCCAGCTTCCCGGGTGCAGGATGGTCAACTGGTCTTCCGGCAAGATGGCGCAGCCTGCTGGGTCGTGCAACAGGACGATCTCGGCCACGGAGGTCTCCCCCTGGACCTCGATCAGCTGGATTTCAGCCTTGCAGAACCGGGACGGCGGCACCTCTTTTCCTCCCGGCTCCAAGGGCGCGGCGGCACCGAAACCATTCTCCCCGGGCGCAGCCCAGACGAGAAAGCGCTGCCCTTCCCGGGCGTCCACGGAGCGGCCCAGGCTGACCAGAACGCGGTTCATGGGCAAAACGTCCAGCACGATCCCGCTTTCCCGGAGAATGCCGGAAAAGCCCCGAATTCTTCCCGGGCCGTGCTCCTGGGCGTCGCGCAGGGCCCTCCGGGCCTTTTCCAGCATCAACCCGGTCTGCTCCCGGACCGAGCGCCGCAGTTGCCGACCATGAAAGTCCTGAGGATAGGTCACGAACCCCTGGCTGACGGAGAGCCGGACCCGTTCGCCGTTGATCTTGTTTTCACAGCGCAGTTCCGAGACTTCCCGGACCAGGTTCGACGCCAATTGATGGCACTTCGTCGTGGTGGCTCCGGAAAAACAGATGGCCAGGGTATCCTCGCGCAACCGCGCGCAGATGGCCTGTTCCGGAGCCATGCGGACGACGAGCCGCGCCAGATCCTGGAGCACCAGGTCGCCGAACTGGTATCCCCAGCGCTCGTTGATCCGGGAAAACCCGTCCACATCCAGACAGATCAGCCCCACGCTGGCACTGAACTCGGAAAACCCGTCCTCCAGGCTGCCCGGAGTGTCCGGCCACAGTCCGCGATGCACCAGCCGAATCTCCCGGTTCAGGTTTTGTTCCAGACAAGCCGCGTTGGCCAAACCCGTGAGCGGGTCCACCTGGGTCTTCTTGTGCAGCAGCAGATTGTCCATGATCTGATGGCACAGGCAGGACCACAGGTGAAGGGTGTTCTTGGTCACCCGGCCGGGCACGTTACGAGCCACGAAAATGCCCAAAAGCTCCCCATGGCGATGCAATGGCAGCAGGGCCTTCTTTTCCTGAGGGTGATAGACGGGAACGAGGCGTTGCCCCTGATCGTCGGCGACGAGCATGTCCTGGGGCGGATGGGCCGGAAAGTACAGGCCGTAGGAGGAGAACGACAGGAACCCGGCCATGGCTTGGCGCAGTTCGGGTTCCAGGGAGATCAAATCCTGGCGCTCAAGGCGAATGTTTGATTCCGACGTATCTGGTGTCTTGATGAACATCCGAAAAGATCCTGAACCACCGCCGGGCCGGGCGGAAATTTTCCGCCAGGGCGGCCCGTCATCTCCACCGAGGGAGAGAAGGTAGCACGTTTTGGGCTGGAAACGTAGTCGCCTTGGCGAAAATTGTCCATGGTGATTGAGCGCGGTTACAGGGCAAATCTGTTCTCGTCAAAAATCCAAATCGCGATCGAAATCGAAAAATGTTGTGCATCACCCTGTGATTACGCCATCTATCTTGGATAGGATCTTCGATTTCGATCACGATTTCGATACCGATCCCCCTGAGCGTGGCTATCCAACGCCCTCACTGTTGCAGTTCGGCCCGCTTCCGGAACCAGTCCGCGACAAAGACGTCCATGACCATTTGCACAAGATGGTAGGCGATGCCCGGGACCATGGCCAGGGGAAAGGCGTGGGCAAAGTAGCCGGCCCAGACCAGGTAGGAAATGGTCAGGGTCTTCTGAGAGGTATGGATGGTAAAGGCCGAGGTGGAGGGCCGGTCCAGGCGGATGCCTTTGGAAATGGCGTAGTTCAGGATGAGAATGAGCATGTGCAGGACGATCATGAACCCGAACAAACCGATGAAGCCCAGGCCCACCGCGCCGATCACGCCCACGGAACTGGATACGGCGTTGAAGATGATCAACAGGACCACGGATTGGGAGAAAATCGAAAACACCTTTTTGTAGGGCGCGACGTGATCTTTGATCCACGGTCGCAGAAATTGGCCGAGCACCGTGGGCAGGAGCACGATGCTGCTCAGGGTGATCAAAATCTGCCGCACCGGCAGGGACACGGCTTCCTCCAAGTGGAGAAAGTCGCCCATGAATCCCAGAATGGCGTTGAGCACCAGCGGGATGGTCAGCAGGGAGAAGAAGTTGCACAGAACGCAGATGAACAGGCTCAGGGGGACGTTGCCCAGGGCCATGGCCGTCATCACCGTGCCCGAGGCCACGGTCACCGGGGCCGCGGCGATGATGATCGACCCGATGATGAAGTCGACGTTGCTGCCGAAAAACATCGAGGCCAGCACGGCCGTGAGCACGGGGATCAGGATCAGGGCCGAAATCAAGGAGGCCATGAGCACTCGAACGTTCTTGATCTGTTCCAGGATGGTACGCGTATCCAGGCTGAATCCGGTGATCAGGAAAGTCAGAAAAATGGCGTAATTGAGGATCTGATGTTCCTTGACGAACACGCCCAGGCCGGGAACCACGAAGGCCAGGGCCGAAACCACGGCCATGCCGACGAAGAACCAATGTTTTTTGAGGAAGGGGATCATGTTGGTAGATTCTTTTTCGGTGTCGCTATCGGGATCGGAATCGGGATCGGAATCGGGATCGAATCCAGGTTATTGGCGTATAGAAAATATCGGTCTCGATAGCGATTCCGACGCCGACACCGACGACTGCATTATCTCGAGCAAATAAAGCATGCTTGAATGAGAAGAAGTATGACAAGGCCAAGGGCGTGTCCTTAGCGCCAAATATTTGCTGACGCAATCATCGCTCCATGCCCCCGAAATCCGCAAGCTCGAAGCGACGATTGCCCCCGAGGAACCGGGCTGATTTCAGAACCCAGCCGCGTGAGGATGCAGGCGCAACAGGCCGGTCTCGCTCATAACCTCCAGTCCCAGAATGGCCGCCGCGAACAGCAGCCCGATCAGGCAAAGCAGCCGGAGCATCGGCCCTCTCCGCCGGTCCATGAGCACGATCAGCGTGGGCAGGATGCCGAACAGGATCACGATGCCCACCCCGCCCACGATGTCCAGGGCCTTCAAAAAGATGTCCGGATAGATCAGCCCGATGGCCAAGGGCGGCAGAAAGGTCAGGGCGACCACCAACAGGCGGTTGTTCACCCCGAAGGTGTTCAGTGTCAGGTCGCGCAGAAAGCTCAGCAGGCCCAGCCCATTGGCCAGAAACGAGGTGCAGATGGCCACCAGGGCGAAGAACGAGGCGAACAGGGTGAACGTCGCGCTCTGGATGATCGCGCCCATGGGCACTGTGGCCGGGGTGTTCGTCTTCCAGGCCTCCAGGATGCTGTTTTCCCCGGTCAGGGGGATCACCCCGATGCCCACCGTCACCCACAAGGCGTTCATTACGAAAGCCAGCAGCATTCCCAACAACACCGCCCGCCGAAACATGGCCATGTCCCATTGCAGGTTCGCGGTGACCGTGGGAATAATGTTATGGAAGTGAAACGCGGTGACGATGATCGGCAGGGTCGCGGGAAGAAAGGCCCAGTCCGTGTAGCGCATGCCGGTGGCGTCGATATGTCCGCTGCCCATGAACACCAACAAAGCAAAGGTCCCGGCCAGGATCAGCACCAGCATGGTGTTCAAGCGCTGGATCAGACTGAGGTTGATGCAGGTCAGGGTGATCAACGGGATGGCGAACAGCAGGGTGACCAGGGTCTGCTGCGCCTCCATGCCCAGCAGGCTGGCCACGATCTTCGCGCCGCCGGTGAAATAGGCGGTCAGCAACCCGTACAGGATGATCATGTTCGCGACGATGGCCGCCCACTTGCCCGTGGAGCCCAGAAACTTCTCATACAACGAGGGATAGTCGAAGGTCTCGCTGCGGCTTTTGGCCGCCTGATCGCCGAGGATTTGGGCCGTGAGAAACATCATGGCCCCGCCCGCGACCATGGCCAGCAGCGACGGCCACAACCCGGCCAGGCCGGTGTTGATGGGCAGCCCCAGAATCCCCGCGCCCACGAGGTTTCCGGCGATCAACGCCGCCGCCGCGATGGTCGCCCCGGCCCCCAGTCCCGTCGAACGAGTATGATCCATGGCCATGCTCCTGCTTGCTGGTTTCAGCGGTCAATTGAAGCCCCTGACATGAAAAGCCGTCCTTACGCTCGAAACCCGCAAAAAGGCAATCCATTGTACTCCGAGGGCGCATGGGGCGGATTTGTTCTCGAACCACGAACGTTCTGGATCGGTATCGAAATCGAAATCGCTATCGAAATCGGAAAGTTACCAGAAATCGATTTCGATCACGATTTCGATTTCGATGATTACTGGCCCACCCTGGGGGGGGCGCCTTGAACACCCTGCTATTTATCAGCCCGAAATTATAGAAATTCTACAGAGTACAAAATTGCCCTGAAGGGGCGCATTCCGGGCTTGTACGCCCGGCAAGTTTGTTTTACGGATGCATGCCCTTCACCCTTCATCCCTCGGACCACGTATGCAAACCACCGCCTCCCCTTCCTCCCCCCCTTCTTTGACCGCGACTCCGGAAATCCTCGCCCCCGCCGGGGACCGGCAGGCGTTTCTCGCGGCCCTGGCCGCGGGTGCGGATGCCGTCTATTGCGGCTTGAAGCATTTCTCGGCCCGGATGGAGGCGGAGAACTTCTCGCTGAACGAACTGGCCGAGCTGACGAATTTGGCCCATGCCAAAGGACGAAAGGTGCTGGTGGCCATGAACACCCTGGTCAAGCCCGGAGATCTCGCCGCTGCCGGTCGGCTGGTGGACCAGTTGCAACGCCATGTGCGCCCGGACGGGCTGATCGTACAGGACCTGGGGCTGCTGGCCCTGGCCGGACAATGCGGCTTTTCCGGAGAACTGCACCTGTCCACCCTGGCCTGCATGAGCACGGTTTCCGGGCTGCAAGCCGCGGCGCGTCTCGGAGTTCGGCAGGTGGTCCTGCCCCGGGAGCTGCACCTGGATGAAATCAAGCTGATGGCCGAGGCCTGCCCGCCGGGGATGCACCTGGAAGTGTTCGTTCACGGAGCGCTCTGCTACGCCGTATCCGGGCGGTGCTACTGGAGCAGCTACATGGGCGGCAAGAGCGGGTTGCGCGGGCGCTGCGTCCAGCCCTGCCGCCGCCGCTACACCCAGGAAAACCGCCGGGGCGGATTCTTCTCCTGCCAGGATCTGAGCCTGGACGTCCTGGTCAAGACCCTGTTGGACATCCCGCAGGTGCGCACCTGGAAGATCGAGGGCCGTAAGAAAAGCGCTCACTATGTCTTCTACACCACCACCGCCTATCGCCTGCTCCGGGACGAGGCCGTTTCCGTACGCTCCAGGAAAGAGGCCGCGGCCCTGCTGGAAATGGCCCTGGGCCGACCCGGGTCCCATGCCGGCTTTCTGCCACAACGCCGGTACATCCCTCTGGCCCCGGACAGCCACCTTGGCTCCGGCCTGCTGGCCGGCCACGTACCCAAGGACGCCAAAAGCCCGTTCATCCGCCCCCGCATCCCGCTGCTTCCCGGGGACCTGCTCCGTCTGGGCTCCGAGGATCAACCCTGGCACCGGGTCATCCGCGTCACCCGGCCACTGCCCAAGGGCGGGCGATTCGATCTGGCGACCGGGCCCGGTAAAAAACGGGCCATCGGCGGCTTTGATCAAGAGAATAAAGGGGCAAAAGTTCGGGACAGAGGAGGACGCCCACGAAGCGACAAGCCTGGCGGAAAATACGGAATGGATACCCCGGGCCACCCGCCCGCCGGGACCCCGGTCTGGCTGATCGACCGCCGGGAACCGGAACTGCATCGTTTGCTGCACCAGTTGGAGCAAGAGGTCGCGGACATGGCCGCATCCAAGACGAGGCCCGGGACCGAAGCGTCCATCCCGGCCTCGACGTTCACCCCGGCCCTGCCCGAAACGCGCCGTCCGGAAGGCCGCCCCTGGTTGATGCGGGTCGCCCGTAGGCCGCAACGCCGCGCCAAGGACGCAACCCGGGCCATGTGGCTGGACCCGAAATTCCTGGAGCACATGACCAGCGCCACGTGTCGCGATCTCTGCTGGTGGCTGCCCCCGGTGATCTGGCCGGAGGAAGAGGAAGTCTGGCACCAAGCCCTGGGCAAGGTTCGCTCCGCGGGCGCGGAGGTGTTCGTGTGCAACGCCCCCTGGCAAATGGCTTTGTTCAACGAGGGCCAGGAAGGTTTCCGCCCGGCCCGCCTCTGGGCCGGACCGTTCTGCAATACGGCCAACGCCCTGGCCCTGGACCGGCTGGCCGATTTGGGGTTCACCGGCGCGGTGGTCAGCCCGGAACTGGACGAGCAAGCCATCCTGGACCTTCCAGAGCACAGTCCTCTGCCCCTGGGAATCGTCACGGCCGGGTTCTGGCCCTTGTGCGTCTCCCGCTGGCGGGCCGAAGAACTCCGCGTCGACACCCCGTTGACCAGCCCCAAACAGGAAATCGCCTGGGCCCGCGAATACGGATCGAATCTCTGGGTTTTTCCAGACTGGGCTCTGGACCTGCGCCAACACCTGCCCCGCCTGGAGTCCGTCGGTTACCGCCTATTCGTGGAACTGGAGGAAAAACTCCCCTCCGGCCTGGGACAACGCCCCCGCACTTCGCCGTTCAACTGGAACCTGCGGTTGTTGTAAAAACAAACGCCGAACACGATGGGTAACCGTGCTCGGCGTTTTGGTTTTGGAGGAAGACGGACAATCTTCCATCAAAATGAAAATTACGGTCGCACCTTGAGGACTTGGCCGGGGTTGATCCGATCTCCGGAAATATTGTTCAGACGACGCAAATCGTCCACGCTCACCCCGTAGGTTTGGCTGATCCGGAACAGGGTTTCGCCGGGCTGCACTTCGTGGGTCACCGGCCTGGACGCGGCCGGACGTGGCTGTTCGGCTGGGGCAGCCTGGGGCGCGGGAGCCGGGGTCGCGGCGGTCTGCTGCTGTTGTCGGGGCTGGGTCGGTTGTTGAGTCGGCTGTTGCGCAGGTTGCGGAGCGGGTTGCCTAGCCGGTTGGGCCGCGGCCTGACGCTGTTCCTGGCGCTGTTCCTGGCTCGGCGCGGTCTCGGCTGCCTGTTCCTTCATTTCGCGGGAAAGCTTGTCCACCCGCATGGTCAGAATGCTGAAATCGCCCTGCATCCGCACCAGGGCCTGCTGCCGCCCGCTCTCTTGATTTTCCAACCCGACCAGTTTCGTCTCAATGACCTCCAGTCGGGCCAGGATGTCATGAAAATCGCGATCCGACTTGCTCCCGCCGCCTGAAGAGGCGATAATCACCAGCAGGACCAGCACGAACAGACCGATGCCTCCCAGGATCACATACTTTCCTCTCCCTTCGAGAGCGTCGCGTAGCGACCCCCGCTCTTCCTCCTCAGGGACCTCGACCTCCTGGCGCTCTTGCTCCATGGATTCCAATTTCTGCAACCAGCTTTTCTTATCCATAACACTATACTCCCATTGGCGGTGACGTTTCTTCTCATGTTTTCAAAAAACCTTTCAACTTGCAAGTGTTTTGCCGCCTCCCCGCTGTTTCTCATCCTTTCACGCCGAACTTTTCCCTTGAACGAATCATGTCGCGAACCGACGAACGAAAAAACTTGAAAAAAAACGCTTGACACGTTTCGGAAAATTTCATTATTGCTCTTCCCCATGCATTCCTCCACTACTTTCCTCTCCACGAACTTTTATTTTGGTTTTTTTTATTTTTGGCGTGGTTTGGCCTGTGGTCAGAGGGAAGCGGTGTATCCGAAATAGTAGGAAACTCTATCAAAACCGCTCTCAAAGGGCCGCAGGCAAACCGCCGGCGGCCCTTTTTTTATGGCTGAATCGGTGGAAGCGACCCCCCGAGACAACACCAGGCGACAATGCCGGGGGAGGGGAACGATCATGCAGAACATGCACTTGGGAAAAGCCGTCCGTCTGGAACGGATCTTCAACCGCAACACGGGCCGGACCATCGTCGTGCCCATGGACCACGGGGTCAGCGTCGGGCCCATCGACGGGCTGGTGGACATGCGCGACGCCATCAACGGGGTGGCCGAGGGCGGAGCCAACGCCATCATCCTGCACAAGGGGCTGGTGCGCTGCTCCCACCGAGGCAAGGGGGCGGACATCGGATTGATCGTCCATCTCTCGGCCAGCACGTCCCTGTCGCCGTTTCCCAACGCCAAGACCCTGGTGGGCACGGTGGAGGACGCCATCAAGCTGGGCGCGGACGCGGTCAGCCTGCACGTCAATATTGGCGACGAGACCGAGCGCGACATGCTGGAACAGATGGGCCGGGTGACCTCCACGGCCATGGACTGGGGCATGCCGGTGCTGGCCATGATCTATGCCCGGGGACCGAAAGTCGGCAACGAATACGATCCGGGCGTGGTGGCCCAGTGCGCCAGAGTGGGCGTGGAACTGGGCGCGGACGTGGTCAAGGTGCCGTATACCGGCAGCGTGGAGTCCTTTCGTAGGGTTGTGGACGGCTGCTGCGTGCCGGTGGTCATTGCCGGCGGACCGAAGCTGGACAGCAGCGAGGACCTGGTGCGCATGGTCTACGACAGTTTGCAAGCCGGCGGCGCGGGGTTGTCCATCGGTCGGAACATCTTTCAGGCCGCCCAGCCGGCCCGGTTGGTCCAGGCCCTGCACGGCATCGTCCACGACGACTGGGAAGTGGCCCAGGCCATGGAACTGTTACAGTAGGAGCGCATCATGATCCAAGTTTGGTTCAAGGCCGTACCCTTTGACAAGACCACCGTGACCCTGGCCCTGGAATCCGGGGTGGACGCCCTGATCGCCCCGGCGGACAAGGTTGATGCAATCAAGGCCCTGGGGCGGGTCGTGGTGTTCGCCGAGGACGAGGTGGACGCTATTTGTCTGGAAAGCAAGGCCGACGAGGAAGCCGCGACGCGCTGCATGCGCTCCCAGGGCAAAGTATTGTTACGCCTGGGCTGGGAGATCATTCCCGTGGAAAACATCCTGGCTCAGGGGGAAGGCCTGGGTGTGGAAGTGGCCTCCCTGGAGCAGGCCCGATTGGCCGCGGGCATTCTGGAGCGGGGCGTGGATTTCGTGGTGGTCGTGCCCGAGGCCATACATGACCTGAAGGCCATCGTGACCGCCCTGAAGCTCTCCGAGGGCCGGCTGGAACTGAGCACGGCCCGGATCGACGCCATCACCCCCGTGGGGCTGGGGCATCGGGTCTGCGTGGACACCTGTTCCCTGCTGCGCACCGGCCAGGGCATGCTCGTGGGCAATTCCAGCGCCTTTACCTTTCTGGTGCATGCCGAGACCGAGGAAAATCCGTATGTCGCGGCCCGGCCCTTCCGGATCAACGCCGGTGCCGTGCATGCCTACACCCTGCTGCCGCGGAACCGGACCGCCTATCTGGGTGAAGTCGCCTCCGGACGGGAAGTGCTGATCGTCGACGCCGAGGGCCGGACATCATTGGCCGTGGTCGGCCGCTCCAAGGTGGAAATCCGGCCCTTGATCCTGATTTCCGCGACCTGCGGGGACAAAGCCGGCACGATCTTTCTGCAGAACGCGGAGACCATCCGCCTGGTCCGGCCCGACGGAACGCCGGTGAGCGTGGTGGCCCTGGCTCCGGGCGATGAAATTCTCTGCCGGCTGGACGCGGCCGGACGCCATTTCGGCATGGCCATCAGCGAGGAGATCAGCGAAGCATGAGCCCGAACCATTCCGACCCGTCCGAATTGTCATCCGAACTGCCACCCGAGGCCCAGACCCGCATGGCCGAGCTGCGTCACGGCATCGACGCCATTGACCAGGAACTGTTGGCCACCCTCAACCGCCGGGCCGCCCTGAGCCTGGAAGTGGGGCGGATCAAGCGCGATTCCCGGGACATCATTTTCAAGCCGTTCCGGGAAAAGGAACTGCTGGCCAGCCTGACCGCGGCCAACCCCGGTCCGCTTCCGGAAGATCATCTGCGCAACATCTACCGGGAAATCCTCTCCTCTTCCCGGCGACTCCAACGCCCCCAGACCATCGTCTATCTTGGTCCGGAGGGAACCTTTTCCTATTTCGCCGGGGTGGAATACCTGGGGCACAGCGCGGAATTCCAGCCCAAGCCCACCCTGCACGAGGTTTTCCAGGCCGTGGTGGCCCGGGAAGCCGAACTGGGCGTGATCCCCCTGGAAAACTCCCTGCAAGGCACCGTGGGCCAGAGCCTGGACCTGTTCCTGCAATTCGAGGTCCACGTCCAGGCGGAAATCTACTGCAAGATCAGCCATGCCCTGCTCTCCACGGCCCGCCAACTGGCCGACGTGACCACGGTCTACTCCCATCCCCAGGCCCTGGAGCAGTGCTCGACCTGGCTGCGCTCCCACCTGCCCATGGCCCGGATCGTGCCCGCGGAAAGCACGGCGGCCGCCGGTCGTCGGGTGCTGGAGGAGCCGACCAGCGCGGCCATCGGCCATGTCCGTATGGGCCGGATGCTCGGTCTGACCGCCCTGGCCCGGCGCATCGAGGACCAGCCGGACAACTGGACCCGCTTCCTGGTCATCGGCTCCCTTCCCGCCGGGGCTGGAAACCAGGACAAAACGTCCATTCTGTTCACCCTGCCGGACAAGCCCGGCGCCCTGGCCGCGGTCCTGAACCTGCTGGCCCGGGAGGGCATCAACATGAAAAAGCTCGAATCCCGGCCTTTTCGTGGTGAAAAATGGAAGTACGTGTTTTTCGTGGATCTGGAATGCGACGTCAGTCGCCAGGAATACCAACAAGTCCTGACCGACCTGCGCAATAACTGCCACACCCTGCGCATCCTCGGCAGCTACCCGTCCGGGCCGTATCTGGACGTCAGTGAAGGGTGAGCTTTTCACTTCTCAATCTTTTCAGGAACAACCTATGCCGACCCCCGTCATCCTCCAGGCTCCGGCCTCCAAGTCCCTCTCCCACCGCGCCCTGATCGCCGCGGCACTGGCCCCTGGCCGGTCCCATTTGAGCAATGTTCTGGAAAGCGAGGATCTGGAGCGGACCCGGGATATTCTGGCCCGGGCTTCGGCCCTGATCGAGCGTGACGCTCCCGGCAGCTATGCTGTCTCGGGCATGCCGCACGGCCCCCTGGGCCGGGAACGCCGGGACGGCCTGGGGCCGCTGGTCATGGACGTGGGCGAGTCCGGGACCACTTGTCGGTTGCTGACCGCGGTGCTGGCCGCCGGGCATGGGTCCTTTCGGATTCAGGGGCGAGGCAAGATGCACGCCCGGCCCATCGCCAGCCTGGTCACGGCCCTGGCTTCCCAGGGAACCGAGGCGGAGTACCTGGAGCAGCCCGGCTGCCCGCCTCTGGAGCTGCATGCCGCCGGGCTGCCCGGAGGCGAGGTGACTATCGACCTGGACGAATCCAGCCAGTACCTCTCCGGCCTGCTCCTGGCCGCGCCTTTGGCCCGTGCGCCCATGACCATTCTGGTGGGCGGGAGCAAGGTGGTTTCCTGGCCGTATGTCGGTCTGACCCTGGACATCATGGAACGATTCGGCATTCGCTTCCAGGTGCAGACCCTGCACCATGAACGCTGGATGGACGTGGACTGGCGCGAGCCCGGCGAGATTGCTCCGGGCCGGTTGCGCATCCGGGTTCAGCCCGGTGCGTATCGGGCCAGGGACATGGCCGTGGAGGGAGATTGGAGCAATGCGTCCTATTTTCTGGCTGCCGGGGCCCTGAGCGCCGTTCCGGTGGGGCTGCGCGGCCTGAATCCCGAGTCTCTTCAGGGCGACCGGGCCATCGTGGACATCCTGGCCCGGATGGGGGCCGTGGTGTCCTGGGATCAAGATCAGGTGACCGTGGTCGGCGGCGAGCTGCACGGCGTGGATCTGGACATGGGCGCCTGCCCGGACCTGGTGCCCACGGTGGGCGCGGTGGCGGCCCAGGCCAAGGGGACGACCACCATCCGCAACGTGGCCCATTTGCGGATCAAGGAAAGCGACCGCCTGGACGCCGTGGTCACGGAGCTGGCCCGGATCGGGGCCAGAACCACGGCCCTGGAGGACGGGTTGCGCATCGAACCGGCTCCGTTGCCTGTGGGAAAACGCTTTGCCTTCAAGGCCTATGCGGATCATCGCCTGGCCATGAGCTTGTCGCTGCTGGAACTGGGCGGCATCGGCGTGGACCTGGACCAGCCCGGCTGCGTGGCCAAATCCTTTCCGGAGTTCTGGAAGCGTTGGGATGAGCTGAAAGCCGGTCTTGTCGGTGCGGGACGAGAAACGACATGAACCAGGCGGATACAATAAACCAGGCCGGGACGATTTCCCGGTGTTGCGTGATCGGCTCCCGCGGGCGGATGGGTGGGTTGTTCGTCTCCCGTCTGGAGGCCGCAGGGGTCGCGGTGACCGGGCTGGATAAGCCCCCGGACCAGCCTTTGGAGCCGGCCCGATTGGCCGAGATGGTGCCCGGCCACGACCTGCTGCTCCTGGCCGTTCCGGCCCCGGCCATGGACGAAGTTTTGAAAAAATGTTGCCCGCACTGTTCCCCGGAGACCATCGTGATGGACGTCTGTTCCGTGAAGGTCCAGCCTTTGGCTCTGATGCTCCGCCATCATTCCGGCCCGGTGGTGGGCACGCATCCCTTGTTCGGCCAAGAGCCCGGCGACGATCCCCGGGTGGCCGTGACTCCCGGCCGGGACGATTCCGCGGCCCAAACCGTGTCCATCCTCATGGAGCGACTGGGCTTCATCCCTTTCCTGACCACCGCGGAAACCCACGACCGGGCCATGGCCGCGGTCCAGGGGCTGAACTTCGTGACCACCTGTGCCTATCTGGCCGCTCTGGCCGGGGACGAGGAAATCCGGGATTTCCTGACCCCATCCTTCCGCCGTCGCCTGGAAGCGGCCCGCAAGATGCTCACCGAGGACGCGGCCTTGTTCGCGGATTTGTTCGAGGCCAACCCCTACAGCCAGGACGCGGTCCGGCTGTTCCGCTCCCATCTCAACCTCGCCGCGGGCGGGGATGTGGACGTCCTGGCCCAACGGGCCGGCTGGTGGTGGCGAAGTTCAGAGCAAGGGGAGAAAACCGGCCCGTGAATCCAGGTGCATCGAAAGTGTACCGAAGATAAGAAAAGCCGCTTCTCCCCCAGGGGAGGGCGGCTTTTTTTTGGGGGTTCAGGGGTTCACGGTTCAACGGTTGGGGGCGAGTTATACCACTTCTGCTTCGGCAATGCGTTTTTCGCTTGAGAAAATGCAGGTATCGGGGTCGGCGTCGGTATCGGTATCGGGATCGATACTGTTTGTTCGCCAATAATCCTAATTCGACCCCGATACCGATACCGACCCCGATACCGAAAGAGAAGCTTTGAATTAGAAATGGTATTACTGAACCATGAACCGTTGAACCGTTGAACCGTTGAACCGTTGAACCGTTGAACCGTGAACCAAAAAAAAGGAGCCACCATGTCAATCGACTTGTCCCAGACCGGCCAGTGGCTGGCAGCGGACGTGCAGACGCCCATCAGCCTGTTTCTCGGGCTGGTGGGCAAGCGGCAGGGGATTTTGCTGGAGAGCGCGGAGGTGGACGGGCGGCTGGGCCGCTACAGTCTGATCGCCTGGGACTTCCGGCTGCGGCTGAGCTGCCGGGACGGACGCATGGACGTCCAGGCTCAGGATGTCCGGCTGAAAAGCCTGGAAAAGCTCGACGGGGAAGAGTTTATCCCGGCACTGCGTGAAATCCTGACCACCGTGCGGATCACGCCCCAGGATGAATTCGCCGGATTGCCGGCCCTGGCCCGGGGGCTCTATGGCTATTTCGGCTACGGCATGGCCGGGCTGTTCGAGCCCAAGCTGACCGAGCAGCTTCCTCCGAGCCAGGCCGATGCCTGTCTGGTGCTGCCCGGGCGGGTGGCCTTGTTCGACCATCTTCATCATCGCTGCTGCGTGCTCAGCCTGGATCCGGACCGATCCGCAGTGGACGAGCTGCAGCAAAGCGCTCCGGACGAACCGCCGGTGATGGGGCAGGTACGACATATTCCCGAAGCCGGGGAGTTCATGGAGCGGGTCCGGCGGACCAAGGAGCTGATCCGTACCGGGGAGGTGATTCAGACCGTGATGTCCACCCGGTTCGAGGCCCCTTTTTCCGGCGAGCCCTTTGTCCTCTACCGTCGCTTGCGCCAGATCAACCCCTCGCCGTACATGTTCTTCATGCGCCTGCCTCGGCTGACCCTGCTGGGTTCCTCTCCGGAATTGCTGGTTCGCTGCCAGGGCGGTCTGCTCCAGTCCCGGCCCATCGCCGGAACCCGGCTCCGCGGCGAGACCGAAACCCAGGACCGGGAGCTGGCCGAGGAGTTGCTGGCCGATCCCAAGGAACGGGCCGAACATGTGATGCTCGTGGACCTGGGCCGCAACGACCTGGGCCGGATCGCCGCGCCGGGCACCGTAACGGTGGAGAAGTACATGCAGGTGGAGCGTTTCTCCCACGTGATGCACATGACCTCCTACGTTCAGGCCCAACTGGCCCAGGGCAAGGACGCCCTGGACGTGCTCCAGGCCACGTTTCCGGCGGGAACGGTCAGCGGCGCGCCCAAGATCCGGGCCATGGAGATCATCGCCGAAGAGGAGCGGTTGCCGCGCGGGCCCTATGCCGGGGCCGTGGGTTGGCTGGGCTTGAACCCGGCGGATGGGCCGGACCGGGACGCGGTCAATCTGGACACGGGGATCACCATCCGCAGCCTCTGGGTGCGCGACGGCCAGGTCCATTTTCAGGCCGGGGCCGGGATCGTCCACGACTCTGATCCACACAAGGAATGGCAGGAATGCCACAACAAGGCCCGGGTGCTCTTTGAAGCCTTCAGCCGCCAGGGAGGAAGCGATGTTTTTACTTATCGATAACTACGACTCGTTCACCTTCAATCTGGTCCAGGCCTTTCAGGTTCTGGGCCGTTTTCCCCACGTGGTGCGCAACGATCAGCCGGAGCTGTTGGGCCTGGCGACCAGTCCGGAGCTGGAGGCCGTGGTCATCTCTCCGGGGCCGAGCCGACCGGAGCTGGCCGGAAAGTGCCTGGAGTTCCTGAAGCTGCTGCCGATCTCGGTCCCGGTGCTGGGCATCTGTCTGGGACATCAGATTTTGGGACATCACGCCGGGGCGTCGGTGGTGGTGGGCCAGCGGATCATGCACGGCAAGACCTCGCCGGTCCGGCATACCGGCGAAGGCTTGTTCGCCGGTATGCCCCAGCCCATGGAGTGCGGGCGCTACCATTCCCTGCTGGTCCGGGTGGAGGAGGCTCCGGAACTGCTGGAACGCACGGCCTGGACCGAAGATGGCGAGGGCGAGGTTATGGGGTTGCGGTACACGGACCGGCCCTGGGCCGGGGTGCAGTTTCATCCGGAGTCCATTCTGACCCCGGATGGTCCAAAATTATTGGAGAATTTTCTGAAGATGCACGCCTTAAACCAATTCTGATTTGGTAATGCAGTTATCGGGGTCGGGGTCGGGGTCGGAATCGGCATCGGAATTGATGATGTCTGAATGCGCATAGCCTGACTTCGACCCCGACCCCGACCCCGATACCGATTCCGATAGCGACGCCGATAAAGAACCGCTGAATTGGAAATGGTATTAATCGCTGAACCCGGAGGTAAGAGCCAATGACCACGCGCATAAGCGACATCCTCGAACAACTGGCCCGCAGGCAGCCGCTGACCGACGTGCAGGCGGACCGGATGTTCAACGCCCTGCTCCAGGGCGAACTGAGCCAGGCCCAGGCCGGCGCCTTCCTGATGGGTCTGCGGGCCAAGGGCGAGGACTCCACGGACCTGGCCGCCGGAGTACGGGCCGGGCTGGCCCATGCCAAACAAATTCCCGGCCTTTCCGGACCGCGGATCGACACCTGCGGCACCGGGGGGGACAATGCCCAAAGCTTCAACTGCTCCACGGCCGTGGCCCTGTTTCTGGCCGAGCTGGGCTACCAGGTGGTCAAGCACGGCAACCGGGCCGTGTCCTCCTCCTGCGGCAGCGCGGACGTGCTGGAAGCCCTGGGCGTGCCCCTGGAGACGAACCCCGAGGACGTGGCCGGACGACTGGCCGTCGGCAAGTTCGTCTTCCTCTTCGCTCCGTCCTACCACCCGGCCTTCAGGCACATCATGCCCGTGCGCCGGGATCTGGGCATCCGGACCCTGTTCAACCTGATGGGACCGCTGCTCAACCCGGCCCGGCCCACTCATCAGCTCATCGGCGTGGGCGACCCGGAGGCCCTGTTCACCATGGGCGAGGCCCTGCTGCTCACCGGGGTGGAGCGGGCTCTGGTGGTCCACGGGGCCGGCGGGTTCGACGAACTGACCACTTTTGGCCCGGCCCGCTGCTATCTGGTCAAGGACGGGATCATGGAAAAAACGGCCATCAACCCGGAACGGTTGGGTTTCGACCGCCATGCGCCGGAGGACGTGGCGGTCCGGGACAAGGACCATGCCGTGGGCGTGCTGCGGGAAATTCTTGGCGGCGGCGGCCCAACGGCCATGGTCCAGATGGCGGCCCTGAATCTGGCGGCCTGCCTTTTTCTGCTGGAAGAGGGCAAGACCTTGGTGGAATGCGCGGAATTGGCCCGGGCCGCGATGAAGCGGGGCGTGAGCGGCCGAGTACTTCATGGGGGACTCCATGGCTAGCTCCATGGCTAGCTCCATGCTTGAGCGCTTTCGCCAGGCCAAGCAGGCTGAAATCCGGGAGCTGATCTCCCTGGAATCCGCGGGCCGCCTGCCCGAGCCGTCCACCATTCCTCGTCCGTCCCTGGCCAAAGCCTTGTTGGAGCGGGGACCGGGCGCGGTGATCGCGGAGTACAAGCGGGCCTCGCCCAGCCGGGGGGTGATCAATGCAAGCTGGACTCCGGAGCAGGCCTCCGCCGGGTATGCCCGGGCCGGAGCAGCGGCCTTGTCCGTGCTCACCGAGGAAGCCTATTTCCAGGGCAGCCTGGACTTTCTCCCGGTCATGGCCGCCCTCGGCCTGCCCCTGCTGCGCAAGGACTTCCTGCTTCACCCTCTGCAGGTTCGCCAAACCGCCGCCACCCCGGCCTCGGCCCTGTTGCTCATCGCCCGGATGCTCAACCAGGCGGAACTGGAATCCATGCTGGCCGAATGCTGGACGTTCGGCCTGGAGGCCGTGGTGGAGGTTTTTGACGAGGAGGATCTGGACAAGGCCAAAGCGGCGAGTTCGACGCTGATTCAGGTCAACAACCGGGATCTGGATCGACTGACCACGGACCTGCGCGTTTCGGAGAACCTGATTCGGCACAAGGCCGAAGGCGAGGTCTGGATCAGCGCCAGCGGCATGAACACGGCCCAGGACATGGCCCGGATGCGCGACGCCGGCTTTCACGGCCTGCTCATCGGCTCCCGGCTGATGCAGGAACCCGATCCCGGACAGGCCCTGGCGGAACTCCTGCGGGCTTTGCGCAAGGAAAAGTCCCATGAGTGAGCAAATCCGCCAAGGAAGTTCAAGGGTCGACGGCCCCCTGGTCAAGGTCTGCGGCTTGCGGCGCCCCGAGGATGTGGCGCTGTGCGAGGAGCTGGGCGTGGACTGGACCGGCTTCATCTTCTACCCGCCCAGCCCCAGAAACGTGAGCCCGGACCATGTCGCGGCCCTGCCCCGAGGCCGGGCCGCGCGGGTCGGGGTCTTCGTGCTCCAAACCGCTGAAGAGGTTCGGGAGATCATGGACCAGGCCGATCTGGACTTGGCCCAGCTTCACGGAGGTCAGGACCGACGTTTCTGCGAAAAGGTCGGGCCGGAACGAGTGGTCAAGGTCTTCTGGCCCTTGCGCTATCCAAACTTAGCAGACCTGGAACGAGACATGGGCGCGTTCGCGTCCTCGTGCCGGGCCGTGCTCCTGGACGCCGGAACCGCGGTGGGCGGTCACGGCGTCAGCCTGGATTTCCCGTCCCTAGCCCGCCTGACCTTTCCTCGGCCCTGGCTTCTGGCCGGAGGCCTGAGCCCGGACAATATCCAGGAAGCCTTGGGCAGATGTCGTCCGTGGGGCGTGGATCTGAATTCCGGGGTGGAGGAGGCTCCGGGAAGGAAGAGTTCCGTGCTGCTGCGTAAGGTCATGGAACGCATCAAAGCCATGCCCAGCGAGTTGTCCAAATCGAAATCGAAATCGAAATCGTGATCGAAATCGAAAGAAGAAACATCAAAGGCGGCGGACATGCGGTAGTGGTGCGTATTTCTCTCCGATTTCGATTGCGATTTCGATTGCGATTTGGACACTGATATCGAGAGATACTAACGGCAACCAGGACTCCATTCGTCACACTCATGAACCCAAATCAGAGGAACATCACATGAAAAAAGGATATTTCGGCGATTTCGGCGGGCGGTTCGCTCCGGAACTGCTCATGCCCCCGCTGTTGGAACTGGAGGAGGCCATGGGGCGGATCATGGCCGGGGAGGCGTTTCAGCGTGAGCTGACCGAGTTGTTGACTCATTTCGTCGGTCGCCCCACGGCCTTGTATCACTGCGCTAACCTCTCGCGGGAAGTCGGTTTCGGGGTCTGGCTGAAACGCGAGGATCTGGCCCACACCGGGGCGCACAAGATCAACAACACCGTGGGTCAGGCCCTGCTGGCCAAGCACATGGGCAAGACCAAGCTGGTGGCCGAAACCGGGGCCGGGCAGCACGGCGTGGCCACGGCCACGGCCGCGGCCCTGCTGGGTCTGGAGTGCATCGTGTACATGGGCGCGGAGGACGTGGTCCGCCAGGCCCACAACGTCCAGCGCATGGAACTGCTGGGCGCGACGGTCCGGCCCGTGGAGTCCGGCAGCCGGACCCTGAAGGACGCCATCAACGCGGCCATGCGCCACTGGATCGCCGAGCAGGCCGCCACGCATTATTGCCTGGGCTCGGCCGTGGGGCCGCACCCCTTTCCCCTGCTGGTGCGCGAGCTGCAGGCCGTGATCGGCCGGGAAGCCCTGGCCCAGTTTCGAGAACGCACCGGGAAGCTGCCGGACCGGGTCGTGGCCTGCGTGGGCGGCGGGTCCAACGCCATCGGCATGTTCCATGCCTTCGTGCCCCATGAGCAGGTGGCCCTCATCGGCGTGGAAGCCGCCGGGGACGGTTCGCCGGGCTGCTGTCATTCCGCCACCCTCAGCACCGGAACCCCCGGAGTGCTGCACGGTACCATGACCAAGCTGTTGCAAACCCCCGAGGGCCAGATCCTGCCCTCCCACTCCCTGGCCCCAGGCCTGGACTACCCCGGCGTGGGCCCGGAACACGCCCACCTTCAGGCCCTGGGCCGGGCCGAGTACGTCTGCGTCACCGACGATCAGGCCCTGGCCGGATTCATGCGCCTGACCCGCTCCGAAGGCATCCTCCCGGCCCTGGAAAGCTCCCACGCCCTGGCCCACGTCCTCAGCCTCTCCGGAACCCTGCCCGCCACCACCGACGTCATCGTCTGCCTCTCCGGTCGTGGAGACAAGGATTTGGAGATCGTGCGACAGGCGCTGGCGAAGAGAGATGGTTGAGACCTGATGGCTGAGACCTGATGGCTGAGACCTGAGAGGAAATACGGTTTAGGGGTTGAATGCAACAGCTTTTCTCTCTGACTTCTGACTCCTGACTCCTGACTATTGAATACCCACTCCTTCTAACCTTTCCGGAGAACCCTAATGTCCACAAGTCATTTGACCGATAAGATCAATCAGGCCCTGGCCCAGGGTCGTAAGGCCGTGATGCCCTACTTGCCCGCCGGATATCCGACCAAGGATGCTTTCTGGAAGCACATTCAGGATCTGGACGCCGCGGGTGCTGACATCATCGAGATCGGCGTGCCTTTTTCCGATCCCGTGGCCGACGGACCGGTGGTGGAGCAGGCTGCCCTGCACTGCCTGGAGCAGGGCGTCACGCTGGGTTGGATACTGGAGGAACTGACTCGAAGGCGCTCGACCATCCGGGCCGGGATCGTGCTGATGGGCTATATGAATCCCTTTCTTCAGTACGGCATTCCCAAACTGGCTCGGGACGCGGAGCAGGCCGGGGTGAACGGGCTGATCATTGCCGATCTGCCCTTGGAGGAAAACGTCGAGATTCGTAATATTCTTCAGAAGCACGGCATCGCCCTGATCCCGCTGGTCGGCCTGAACAGCTCCATGGAGCGGCTCTCACTTCATGCTGAAAAGGCCTCGGGTTTCGTCTACTTCGTCTCGGTCATGGGGACCACGGGGGTCCGGGACGCCCTGCCGGAGGAACTCCGGGAGGCCCTGCTCCAAGCCAGACAAACCTTCTCCATTCCCCTGGCCTTGGGCTTCGGCCTGCACTCCCCGACTCAGCTTCAGGGCGTGGAATCCGCCGTGGACGGGGTGGTCATGGGCAGCGCTTTGATCCGGCACCTGGAAGCAACCGGTAAGGTTGGTGATTTTTTGAGCCCCTGGATGATACCTTGATAATTCCAATATACGTTGCTTTTTTCACAAACCTTGACTAGAGGCATACCAAAAAGGTCTTGTATATTTTGAAATTTTTCATTTTTGTCATGCATTTTTGTATGTTGGATCGAAACTGGAGGCGACGATGAAAAAGGCAACGTTCGGGATCTTTTTGATCCTATGGTTCGCCCTGGCGTTTCTTCTGCCGCTGATGATCGGCGCGCAGGGACCGTCGGGAACAAGCTACGTGGGGTCCAAGGAGTGCTCGTACTGTCATCCGGATGAGTATGAACGGTTCATGGAGCACGCCAACAAAGCCAACTCCGACCACAGCGTCCGGCTGATGGCTCCCAAGTTGACACCGGAGGAACTTCGAGAATGCTACGGGTGTCATACTACCGGGTATGGGCAGCCAGGAGGATTTCGAAGCTTCGAAGAAACTCCGGAAATGGCCCATGTGGGGTGTGAAAGCTGTCATGGCCCGGGCTCCGTACACGCAAGGACCGGCCACCAGGACGACATCCTCGGCAGTCTGTCCCTCGACGTCTGCCGCCCGTGCCATGAAGACGAACGAGTCCAAGTGATCAACTACAAGCCGCTGCTCTACAGCGGGGCGCATTGACCGCAAGGGAGACAATCATGAATATGCTGCGCAACTCCCTGGGAGCAAAGATTCTCGTTCTGGTCACCATCTTGACGGCATCGGTTTTCGTGGCCCTCCTGCTCGTCAATTCGTATTGGCAACGCACCGACACCATGCATCAGATCGATTCCATGGGCACGCGGGTGTCGGATCTGCTGCAAATGGCTATCGAAGAACCGATGATCGTCGGTGACGACGAGGGGACCCGGGACCAGTTCGCCAAGGTCGAGAACCTGTACACTGATATCGACGTGTATCTGACCGACTTTCGAGGCAACATCACCTACGCGACTCGGCCGAAAGTGGTGCGGGAGGATATGCTCACGGTGTATGGTCAGCAGGAAATACGGGCAATCCTGCAAGAGGGCCTGAGCCGGGAGACGGACCGGGCCGTACTTTTGGATACCGCTGAGAGGCCATACTATGTTCGCCTCCGTTCAATCCCCAATGAACCAGCCTGTTACCATTGCCATGGTCGATCCCAGCCCATTTTGGGCGCCATGCTCGTTTTTCAAGACGTGGGCGTGGAAATGGCGACGCTCAGGGACCATCAAGTCAAAGGAGCGGCGCTTTCCTTTGGCGGATTCGCCATTTTACTGGCCAGCCTGTTGATTTTCATGCGCAGAGCCGTTGTCGGAAAAATAGCGACATTGAGCGGCGCGAGCCAAAAAATCAGTCAGGGCGACTACTCCGTCACCTTTGACATCACCGGTTCCGACGAACTGGGGCGGCTGGCCCGCAACCTGGGGACGATGGTCAAAAGCATCCAGGATCAATTGGAGTACAACAAAGAAGTTTTAGAGGGCATTGCCGTCCCCCTCTACGTGACGGACCATGAAGAAAAAGTCACCTTTATCAACGACCAAGCAGTCGAATTGCTTGGCAAATCCAGAGAAAGTATCCTCGGGCACCCAACATGCGAGATGATGGGGGTGGCCCCAGGCTCCTGCGCCGCCTCACAGGTTATTCGCGAGGGCACGATTGTCAAAGGCAAGCGGGAATACACCCATCCCGACGGACACATTGTGCCGATATACCGTGAAGTTTCTCCGCTCAAAAACGCTCAGGGTCAGGTGATCGGCGCCATTGGTGTGGTCATCGACCTGACCCAGGAGGAAAAAGCCAAGGCTCGGATACAGAAACAGCAAGACCATTTGCTTGTCGTGGCCCGCGATGTAACCGAGGTGTCGAACTCTCTGCGGAACATGGCCCAAAGACTTTCGGACCAGATGATCACGGTCAGCGATCGGATCGGGATGACCGAGTCACAGACCACCCAGGCGGCCACGGCCATGAACCAGATGACGGCCACGGTCATCGAGGTCGCCCGCAGTTCGGCCCAAACCGCTGAAGCCGCGGCCCAGGCCACGCAGAGCGCCCAGGAGGGCGGTCAGGGCGTCCGGGAGACGGTGGACGACGTAAAGCGCGTGGCTCAGGATACGGACGCTTTAGCCCGCTCCCTGAACGATCTGGCCTCACGGGCCGAGGACATCGGCCAAGTCCTGAACGTGATCAATGATATCGCCGACCAGACCAACCTTCTGGCCTTGAACGCGGCCATCGAGGCGGCCCGGGCCGGAGACGCCGGACGCGGTTTCGCCGTTGTCGCCGACGAGGTTCGCAAGCTCGCGGAACGTACGGTGCAAGCCACCAAGCAGGTGGAGGAGGTAATCACCACGATCCAGTCCAGCACCCGGAACGCCGTGGAGAAAATGGAGCAAACCCGCTCCGTGGTCGAAAACACGGCCGAAAAGGCCCTGGTCGCCGGGGAAGCCCTGCAAACAATCGTTGAGCGGTCCGAATCCATGGCGGACATGATCCGGACCATCGCCACCGCTGCTGAGCAGCAATCCGTGACCAGCGACGAAATCAATGAAAGCATCGGCCAGGTCAGTCAATTGTCCACGGCCAACAGTCGGGACATTCAGGAGGCGGATCGGGGCATTCAGGAGATCGCGCAAATGTCTGAGCGACTGAACGAACTGGTCAAGAAGTTTCAGGACAATTGACCGGACACGATTTCTACGTATTTCGACGCGAAGGAAAGGAAGGGGGCGGACCGGACATTGCCGGGGCCGCCCCCTTATGTTTTACGCGCGGTCTCACTCCGCTCGATTTTTCTCGATTCCGGGCACGAGAACGAGCTTCGCTTCGCTGAGCACGATAAAGTCGGCCCTTGTTCATTCCGAGGCTTGACAAACTGCATCAACAGCTAATAGGAATAGTTCTCGTTTACGCAACAGAAGGACGCCAATCATGCCGAAATCCAACCCTCGTTTGACGCCACAGCGAAGAATCATCCTTGAAGAACTGCGCGGGACTCGGACACACCCCACCGCCGACGAGGTCTACGACTTGGTGCGCAAGCGCCTTTCCCATGTCAGCCTGGGGACCATCTACCGCAACTTGGAATTTTTGCACTCCCAGGGACTCATCCGCAAGCTGGACAAGATCGGTTCGCAAATGCGCTTCGACGCGTTCGTGGACCCGCATCTGCACGTCTGCTGCGTTGAATGCGGAAAGGTTGGAGATTTGCCTTCGGACGCCGCTTCGGTGGTCATGCGCCGGGACCCCGCCCTTGAGGCCGAGAGTGAATTCCGGATTACCGGGCACTGGCTGGAGCTGTACGGCATTTGCGCGGATTGCATGACAGCGCGTGAAAACGGCTGACAAAGCGTTCTCTCGATGCGCGACCTGTTTTGAACCACGAAACCCTACGAAACCATGGAGGACATCATCATGAGCGGACTGAAAGGAACCCAAACCGAGAAGAATCTGCTGGTCGCATTTGCCGGGGAGTCCCAGGCGCGCAACAAGTACACCTACTTCTCCAAGCAGGCCAAGAAGGAAGGGTACGAGCAGATTTCCTTTATTTTCGAGGAAACGGCCAACCAGGAAAAGGAACATGCCAAGCGTCTGTTCAAGTTCATGGAAGGCGGCGAGGTGGAAATCACGGCCTCCTTTCCGGCCGGGGTGATCGGCAACACCTATGAGAACCTGATCGCCGCAGCCGAAGGCGAGCACCACGAGCAGACCGAAATGTATCCGAGTTTCGCCAAGGTCGCCAAGGAAGAAGGTTTTCCGGAAATCGCCGCGGCCATGGAGGCTATCGCCATTGCCGAGCGGCAGCACGAAAAGCAATATCGCGAACTGGCCGCGAACATTCAATCCGGGAAGGTCTTTCTGAAGGACCTTTCCGTGACGTGGCGTTGCCGCAACTGCGGGTATGTCGGCTCCGGAACCAAGGCTCCGCACACGTGTCCGGCCTGCGACCATCCCCAGGCGCATTTTGAAGTCCTTAAGGAAAATTGGTAGCGTTCAACCGCGCCCGGCCGGAAGTACCACCCGAAAGATCCACCGGCCGGGCGAAAGTATTTGGAAATGGTTTGACGGGCGGTTCGTATCCGAATAGGCTTCAACTTATCCTTATTCCCCATGAATCAGACAAGGAGCGTAGGAATGGCCCAACAACATGAAGTGTACAAGTGTGACCTGTGCGGCAACATCATCGACGTCCTGCACGGAGGTGGCGGAGAGCTGGTCTGCTGCGGCGAACCCATGAAGTTGATGACTGAAAACACCGTGGACGCCGCCAAGGAAAAACATGTGCCCGTGGTGGAAAAGACGGCCAACGGTTACAAGGTGACCGTGGGAAGCACTCTTCACCCCATGGAAGCCAAGCACTACATCGAATGGATCGAAATCATCGCGGACGGCAAGTCGTACAAGCAGTTCCTGCAACCCGGCCAAGAGCCCGTGGCTGAATTCTGTATTCAGGCCGAACAGGTCACGGCTCGCGAATACTGCAATCTGCACGGCCTTTGGAAGGCCTAGCCGAGTTGCTTGATTTCCAACTCGGCATCCCGCTTGACGACTAACCCGCCTAACGGCGGGGAACACAGGGAGAAAGCATGGCCACCCCGGAAGACATGTACCAGTGCCAAGTCACGAATTGCGGATGCATCTACAACCCCGACCGGGGCGACAAGCGCGGCAAGATATCTGCCGGAACGGCATTTCGGGATCTGCCGGATACGTGGAAATGCCCGGTCTGCGGAGCCGGAACCAAATCGTTCCGCCCTTTGGCCGGGCCCGGTTCGGCCGTCGAGGAAGCTCCCAAAGGATGATTGAAATCTTTTGCCCACCTTTTAGCCCAACTTAAGGAGTCGCTTATGCGATATGTGTGCAGTATCTGCGGTTACGTTTACGACCCCTCGGAAGGCGATCCGGACAGCGGCGTCGCCGCGGGAACCAGCTTCGACGATGTTCCCGCTGACTGGGCCTGTCCGGTCTGTGGAGCGTCCAAGGACAATTTCGAGCCGGAAGGGTAACCCGGACCATCACCTACCAAGCCCTCTCCAGAAGTCCGGGAGAGGGCTTTTTTATTGGAGAACACGAATGCTGCCAGTCGAAATCAAAAAGGATATTTTCTGGGTCGGTTCCGTGGATTGGAACCTCAGGGATTTTCACGGCTACTCCCTTGCCCCTCGCGGCACCACCTACAACGCCTACCTGGTCAAGGACGAAAAAATCGCCCTGTTCGATTTGGTCCCGGCGAACCATGTGGACGAATTATTACGTTGCCTCAAGGCCACCATTGATCCGGAACAAATCGACTATCTTATCGTCAACCACGTGGAGCCGGACCACTCGGGGGCGTTGCCCAAGATCATGGAGATCGTCAAACCGGAAAAGGTGTTCTGCTCGCCCATCGCCAAGCAGGCTTTGATCAGTCATTATCACCGTGAGGACTGGCCCTACGAGGTCGTCGCCTCCGGCCAGAGCATCAGCCTGGGCAAGCGTACGGTCACCTTTCTGGAAACCAAGATGCTGCACTGGCCGGACAGTATGTTTTCCTTCCTGCCGGAGGACAAGCTGCTCATCTCCAGCGACGCTTTCGGTCAAAACCTGGCTTCCAGCGAACGGTTCGACGACCAGGTTGACAAGAGTCTGCTGTTCGACTTGGCCGCCAGTTACTACGCGAACATCATTCTGCCCTTCTCTCCTCTGGTTCAAAAGCTTTTGGCAAAGGTCGGGGAGGTGGGCTGGGACATCGACATGATCGCACCGGACCACGGGCTGATCTGGCGGACCCATATTCCGGAAATACTGGCCAAATATGGAGAGTGGAGCGCCCAAAAGCCCCAGCGCAAGGCCGTAGTCTTCTACGACACCATGTGGAAAAGCACGGAACGGATGGCCCGGGCCATTGCCGATGGGATGATGGCCGAAGGCGTCAGCGTGCAGATGTTTTCCTTGAAATCGGCCCATCACAGCGACGTGATGCCGTTTATCATGGATGCTCAGGCCATCGTCGCCGGCTCCCCCACCCACAACAACGGCATGCTCCCATTACTCGCGGACATGTTGACTTATATGAAGGGACTCAAGCCACAAGGCAAAATCGGCGCGGCCTTCGGCTCTTACGGTTGGAGCGGCGAGGCGGCCAAACAGATATCCGAGTTCCTGCAATCCGCCAAGGTGGAGATCGTTGCCGAACCGTTGCGCGTCAAAAACGTCCCCACGGACCAGGATCTGGACGCCTGCCAGGAATTCGGCAGCAAGATCGGACGGGAGGTGATCGCTCGCGTTCCAGAGTGATTTTTTCGCGGATCATACACGGTCGCCCCGTTCATTCCGGGCGAAGGCGGATCGAACGAAAGCAAAGGGCGCTCTCAATGAGCGCCCTTTCACATGGTGCGTTCCAAGAGTATGACGGTTGCCTTTTCACGTTGTATCTACTCAGCACATTTTGTGCCCGCTCTTGCTCCGGCAATCGGGGTCGGTATCGGAGTCGGAATCGGAACAGGAAGATTTTAGAACGCTTCCCAGCGTTTTCGATTCCGATCCCGATTCCGACCCCGACCCCGGCAACAGCATTACTCTGTGCTGAGTAGTTACTTCACGTTTATGATCGAGAGATCTCGACTGATCAGTATCATTCCTTGGCAAACCGTTGCTTTTTCGTAAGATGAAACAAAAAAGTGTGCTCTCGTCCCCTTTTGGTTGACATGCTCCTGTCGCGGGGCTAGGTAATTCACCATACTTTGGAAAAGCATTGTGTTGAAATGTTCTTTTTTTCACAGGCCCTGGAGTCGTAAAACGACGATTCCACCCGGCCCTGGGAAACGACAATTTTTCAATGTCTGAAAACCTTTACCTTTAATGCTTTTCACCAAAGGCGATTTCTTCCTGTTTAACCGTTTAAACGGAGGTGGGTTATGAGACTCAGTGTTGGTCTGGCAAAGGAAGGAGCCGAGAAACGGCTCGAATGCCGTGGCGTGAATCGCCGCGACTTCATGAAATTCTGTGCGACGGTCGCTGCGGTCATGGGCATGGAAGCCTCGTTCGCCAAACAGGTGGCGGCCGCGTTGACCGATCCGCGCAGGCCCTCGGTGGTCTACTTTCACTTCGCGGAGTGCACCGGCTGTTCCATGGCCGTGGTCCGTACGGTCAACCCGTACATTGACGAACTGCTTCTGGACACCATTTCCCTGGATTACCACGAAACCCTGATGGCCGCGGCCGGCGACGCCGCCGAGGACGCCCTGGCACAGGCCGTGAACTCGCCTCACGGGTTCATTGCCGTAGTCGAAGGCGCCATTCCCACCAAGGACAACGGCATTTACGGCATGGTCGGCGGACATACCATGCTGGAAATGGCCCAAAAGTATCTGCCCAAAGCCCAGGCCGTGATTTCCATCGGCGCCTGCGCGACCTTCGGCGGCGTCCAATCCGCCGACCCGAACCCAACCGCCGCCATGGGCGTGAACGAGCTGATGGAACACCTCGGCTTGCCGACCCGGGCCATCAACGTCGCCGGCTGCCCGCCGAGCCCGTACAACTTTGTGGGCACAGTGGTCCACCTGCTGACCAAGGGCATGCCCGAACTGGACCGTTTGAATCGCCCGAAGATGTTCTACGGCGAGTCGGTCCACGAACTGTGCGAGCGCCTGGACCATTTCTTCAATTACGAATTCGCCCCGTCCTTTGACTCCGAAGAAGCCAGAAAGGGCTGGTGTTTGTATGAAGTCGGCTGCAAGGGGCCGGACACCTACAACAATTGTCCCAAGGTCAAGTTCAACGAGACCAACTGGCCCGTGGAAGCCGGCCACCCCTGTATCGGCTGCAGCGAGCCGAAGTTCTGGGATCAGCTGAGCCCGTTCTACAAGCCGGTCTAGGCTGTCTCGATTCGTAAACCGCGATTCCCGAAACCTATCGTAAGGAGGACATACCATGTCAGGCTGTAAGCCC